>NZ_DASZJJ010000085.1:0-59779 GCF_035948235.1 Paraburkholderia sp.
CGCAAGGGTCCGGCGCGCATTGCGACGGTGCTGCGCAGCGTGGACCCGGACATCAAGCCCGCGGAGTTCAATGCGCTGATGCGCGCGCAGCTCAAGAACACGAAGTTCCAGTGGCTCGACGACGAGGATCTCGCGAAGTACTACGACAAGTACGCCATCGACAAATTCAATCTCAACGATCGCGGCTATATCTCGGGCATCCATCCGCTCGAACTGTGGTTGCTCAACTATATGCGTGCGCATCCCGATGCGACGCTCGCCCAGGTGCAGCAGCAAAGCCGCGATGTGCGTCTCTACACCTACAAGTGGCTCTTCAAGACGCGTTACCACGCAACCCAGGATCGCCGTATCCGCCGCATGATCGAACTGCAGGCTTATGATGCGATCGGCAAATCGTGGCGTGCGCTGGGCTATCCGTTCGACAGCATCACGCCGTCGTATGGTGCGGCGATCGGCGCATCGGGCGATCGTCCGGCGGCGCTGGCGTATCTGATCGGCCTCGTGTCGAGCGATGGCGAAAAGCTGCCGACGCACAGCTTCGAATCGCTCGACTTTGCGCGCGGCACGCCTTATGAAACGCGTTTCGTGCACGCGTCCACGCCGCCGCAGCCGCTGATCTCGCCGCAAATCGCCAAGGTCACGCGCGAGTTGCTGAGTTCGGTGGTGGAGGGCGGCACGGCCAAGCGTCTCGCCGACGGCATGCCGATGCCCGACGGCAAGATGCTGCCGGTCTACGGCAAGACGGGCACGGGCGACCAGCGCTTCAACGTCTATGCGCCGGGCGCGCGCCTGATTGAATCGCGCAAGGTGAACCGCAGCGCGACCTTCGTGTTCGTGATCGGCAACCGCTTCTACGGCACGCTGACCGCGTGGGTGCACGAGCCGTATGCGGCGCGCTATACCTTTACGAGCGCGCTGTCGGTGCAACTGCTCAAGTCGCTCGCGCCGGTGTTGCAGCCGCTGCTGGAAGACAAGAGCGCGCCCGACGGCAAGCTCAAGACCGCGACCCAGCCGCAGCAGGTGACGCTGATCGACACTGCGACTGGCGCGACGCAGCAGGTCAGCTGGACGCAGCTCACGCGGGCGAACACGCCGGGCTGGAGCAGCACGATGCCGGGGTTTTATTCGGATGCCGAATCATCGGCGAAGGTATCGGCGGCAAAATAGTTGCCTTGCTGCCGCGAAAAAAATGCCTGATCGTTGTGAGACGATCAGGCATTTTTCTTTGGTGCGCTGGGGGCGCTGGGTGCGCGGGGGGCGGTTAGTACGAGCCAGCCGGCGGCGGAGGCGGCGATCCCGGTGGCGGAGGCGGCAGATAGCGCTGTTGCGGCTGGTAAGTCTGATACGGCTGCTGCGTCTGCATGTGGCCCGCAACCGGAATACGGTTGCCGTTGGCGTACATGCACTGGAGATACGCGTTGTCGTAGTTGCGTTGCACCTGGTACGCCGAACCCTGGGCGTTGCCCATGCCCACGGCGCTGCCGGCCAGCAGACCGGCGCCTGCACCGATCGCCGCGCCCTGGCCGCCGCCAAACGCGGCGCCCGCAGCCGCGCCAAGCGCCGTGCCCACCACGGCGCTACCCACTGCCGAATTGGTCGCCGCCTGGTTGGTGGAGACGCCGCCCGTTTGCTGGAAGGCGAACTGGCGGCAGTTGTAGTCGTCGTTGCGGAACTGGTCGTAAGTCTTGCCGGTGCCCGGCAAGGCCATCACGCTCGGCCCGCTCGGCACTACGGCGCACGCGCTCAGGAGGCCCGCAGCAGCGAGCAGCGCGAAATAAGTCGTTTTCATGTGCGGCTCGATCTCGTCAAATCAATTCGAAGGTGCCGCTTGAGCCGGCACTGCGCGCCAGCCCGACGAGCACTGCTTCACGTACGGGTAATAGGTTTTCGATGCGTCGCAGTAGTACCAGGTGTCGCCGTTGTCGCTGGCGCCAGGCGCGTCGGCCGGTCCTTGCGGATAATTGCCTTGATAGTTTCCTGCGGCCGCTTGCGGCTGACCCTGCTCGATGTAGTCGGGTGCGTCGGGCGGCGGCGCCACGATCACGGGCGGCGGCGGTCCCCAGTAGTACGGGGCGGGCGCGACCGGGTAGTAGTAAGGCTCGCCACCGCCAATATAGACACCGACGTGCGCCGCCTGTGCCGCGCCGCTCGCACAGGCGATGGCGGCGACAGCGGCTCCAAATATCAGTTTCGACCTTCTCACAACGTTCTCCAGGACGGATGGGTTCGGGCAGCCGGCTGGCGGGGACGGTGTCCCGCACGGTCGTGCCCTTGCATCTTCCAACGCTAAGTCATCGTAGTGCGCAAGGCAATTACCGGAGTTGCGCCGTTTTTTCGAGTTGTTACAAAGGAAAGGTCGGTTGAACGCGACAGCGCTTCGTTGCGCGTCTATCGGCGTGCAAGCTGCGGCTTCGTGGCGCGATCCATCGGCTTCGTGCATCTGCAGGCTGGAGATGTGCGTAGTGGTGCGATGGAGTCTTGTAATAATTGGACATCGCCACGGGCCAGTCGATGAGGCGATCCGGCAACGCAGGCATCTGCGAAACGTACCGGCGCGTCGCCTGCACCACGCTCGAACCTTTCTCAATTCGCTGATTATTTTTGAAGCCGGATTTATTGAACTACAGTTCATGAATTTCAATAACGACTTACAAATAATTGCAGCGCGGGCTATTTTGTGGCCCTTTATTTCCATCGCGTGCTATTTTCGATAACGTAATTGAAAGAAAATAAAAATCGTTCCACGTATAGGCCCATAAATACGGGAAGGAAATCGTTTGCCTTGGTAGAAACCCCTGGTCAAGCCCTTCGCTATGTGGGCCGTTATAGCGCTGGTAGGGAAAGCCAGTTTGCCGGCGATGGATTCGCTACGCATCAAGACGATTCGATTATTCGAACGTTAATAAACACATTACAAAAGTCACTGAGAGCGCGCCTGTAATGCAAGTAAAGGATTGCAGGCGATACGCGCGATTTCGGCCCGAAAAAGCCAGGTCTCGCGGACCACAAAACTACGAGGGAAAACGATGGAACATTCGACGCCGGACCGTGAGCTCGAACTGGTCGAGCTGAGCGCGGTGAGCGCCGCACTAAACCGGGTGCAGGCCGTGATCGAGTTCGATCTGCAGGGCATCATCCTGCACGCCAACGACAACTTTCTGAAGACGCTTGGCTACACGCTGGACGAAGTTCGCGGCAAGCACCATCGAATGTTCTGTGATCCTCAATATGTCTGCAGCGATGCCTATCGCGCGTTCTGGGAGCGTCTTGGGCGTGGCGAGTTCGACCGCGGCGAATACCGGCGCGTAGCGCGCGACGGCCGCGAGATCTGGATCAATGCCTCGTATAACCCGGTGCTCGACAAGCAGGGCCGGGCGTACAAGATCATCAAATTTGCCACCGACATCACCCAGGCCAAGCAGGAGCACGCCGAATCCGCGGGCCGTCTGCGCGCGATCGACAAAGCCCAGGCAGTGATCGAGTTCGACACCTCCGGGATCGTGCTGCAGGCGAACCAGAATTTCCTCGACACGCTGGGCTATCGTCTGGATGAAATCCAGGGCAAGCATCACCGCATGTTCTGCGAAGAATCGTATGCTGCCGCGCCCGAATATCGCGAGTTCTGGGCCAAGCTCAACCGCGGCGAATACGATATGGGTCGCTACAAGCGCATCGGCAAGGGCGGTCGCGTGGTGTGGATTCAGGCCACCTACAACCCGATCTTCGATGTGAACGGGCGGCTCTACAAGGTCGTGAAATTCGCCAACGACGTGACCGCGCAGGTCGAACTGGAAGAGAGCGTGAAGCGCCGCGCCGACGACGATCAGCGCAAGGTCGAAAAGCTGCTGGATACGGTGCGCAAGGCCGCGTCGGGCGACCTGAGCGGCGAGGTGGACGTACAGGGCGACGAGCCGATCGACCAGCTCGCCGCCGGCATCAAGAGCATGATGAGCGATCTGGCGGGCGTGATCGGCAAGGTGGTGGAATCGGCGGGCACCTTCAAGGATTCGTCGCAGGACATCGCGGCGCGCGCGGACACCGTTGCGGGCGGCGCGCAGTTGCTTGGCGCGACCGTCGAGGAAATGAACGCGTCGATCGAAGAACTGACCGCGTCGATCAACTCGATCGCCGATAACTCGCGCGGCGCCGACCAGCTTGCCAAGGACACCCAGCAGGAAGCGGAGCGCGGCTCGAAGGCCGTGACGCGCTCGATCGAAGCGATGGAGCTGATCAACCGTTCGTCGGAAGACATCGGCGAAATCATCAAGGTGATCGGCGAGATTGCGAGCCAGACCAATCTGCTCGCCTTCAATGCAGCGATCGAAGCGGCGCGCGCGGGCGAACACGGCCTGGGCTTCTCGGTGGTCGCCGACGAAGTGCGCAAGCTCGCGGAACGCTCCTCGCAGGCCACCAAGGAAATCTCCAAGCTCATCAACGAGTCGGTCAAGCGCGTGGCGCAAGGCAGCGAAATTTCGAAGCAGGCTGGCGAAGCGTTCGAGCGCATCCTGAGCGGCGTGAGCCGTACTACCCAGGCGATCTCCGAAATTTCCTGCGGCGCGGACGAGCAGTTGATCGCCGCGCGTGAAGTGGCCGCCGCAATCCAGCAGGTCGCCGAGGAAACCGAAAAGTCCGCAGGCGCCTGCGACACCATTGCCCGTGCGGCCGCCTCCCTCAAGGGTGGCGCCGAAGGTCTCGACAAGACGGTAGCGCGTTTCGTCGTATGACGCGGGGGACACGGCAATGGATATCGATAAGGATGTCGAAGCATCGGTGCAGCGCGCACTGATCGAGCAGGTGCGCCGTCATACGGGCATCGCCATGAACGAGCGCAAGTGGACCATGCTCAAGGGACGCCTGCGCCGGCGCGTGATGGCGCTCGGTTTGCCGGACTATCGCGACTATCTCCAGGTGCTCGACACGAGCGCCGAGGAGGTGCGCGATTTCATCGACCTCGTGACGACGAACGAGACCTCGTTCTTTCGCACGCCGCGCATCTGGGAATACCTCGCGCAGACGTATCTACCGCAATGGCATGCGGCACATGCGGGTACGCCGCTGCGTATCTGGTCGGCGGCGGCGTCGAGCGGCGAGGAAGCCTAGACCACGGCGATGCTGTGCGAGGAGTTTCGCGCCAGCGAACCGGCGTTTCGCTACGGCATCGTCGGCACGGATATTTCGGATGGCATTCTGGCGAGCGCGCGAGCCGGCAGTTATCAGGGCCGCAGTATCGAAGGTTTGCGCGCCAGCCATCCGGCGCTGCTGCAAAAGTGGTTCCGCAGCAATGGCGCACAGGCCACCGTCAACGATGCACTGCGCACGCACGTTTCGTTTCGCCAGCACAACCTCTATACCGTGCCGCGCGATCTGGGCCAGTTCGATCTGGTCCTGTTGCGCAATGTGCTGATCTATTTCGACATCGACGGGCAGCACGCCGTGCTGTCCAACGTGCGCCGAGCGATGAAGCCCGATGCCGTGCTGATCGTCGGCGAGTCGGAGTCGCTTAGCCGTGTGTCGACGGGCTTCACGTTTGAGCAGCCGCTGATTTATCGCAACGGCCATCACCGTGAGGAGCGCGACCATGAGCACGCGTGACCTGCAGGTGAAGATGTGCGAGATCGCCGTGAGCAGCGGCAGCGATGCCCGCGTGCTGCGCGCGACGCTTGGCTCGTGCGTGGGCATCGGGCTGCTGTGGCGCGCGCGTGGCACCTATGGCCTCGCGCATTGCCTGTTGCCGCAACCGGTGGGCCATGCTCGCTACGCGGTGCCCGGCGCGCAGCTCGGCAACGGCGCGAAGTATGTGATCGACGCATTGCCTGCGCTGATTTCGATGATGGGCGCCCAGTCGGCTCCCGATGGCGAGATCGAAGCCGTGCTCGCGGGCGGCGCCAACATGATGCAGCACCGTACCACGCTGCACGAGCCGATCGGCGAACTCAACGTACGCATGGCGCAGCAGGTGCTGGCGGGCGCGGGCGTGCGCGTCGTTCACATGGACGTGGGCGGCGAGTGCGGGCGGCAACTCACCATCGACTGCGAGCAGCCGCACTACGCGGTGCGGCGTTTTTCGCGTCCGGCTTAAACGGCGGCGAGAGCGCAAACCCAAGCGACATCCGCATCACAACGCTCATATCAAACGGAGCTTGACGATGAATCATCGTTCGCTGGCCAGTGGCCAGCTCGAGCTATACGGGTCGTTTCACCTGGCCGGGACGGAGCTTGCGCTGCCTGTCACCGCGCTCCAGGAAGTGGTCAATCATCCCGGCACACTCACGCCGGTGCCGCTCGCGCCGCCGTACCTGCTTGGGCTATTCAATTTGCGCGGCACGCTCATTCCGGTGGTCGATCTGCGTCAGCTATTGAATCTGCCCGCCGAAGGCGCGACGGGCGTGCGCAAGATCGCCATCGTCGAAACGGCCAACGCGCGCGTGGGCCTGCAATTCGACGCCACAGGCGAAATCCTGCGCGTGCCGAGGGACCAGGTGGTTGCGATTGAAACGGTCGAAGGCAGCGCACCTTCGGCAATCGGCGCGGTGCTCAAGCTCGATGGCGGCGAGCGCATCCTGCAGGTGCTTTCCGCTGCCGCGCTGCTGCAATTGCGCGACGTGCCGCATCTGGCCGAACCGCTTGCGCGCACAACGGAACGGCGCGCACAGCAAGGCCAGCGACGCCAGAACGTCTCGTTCAAGGTAGGTGGTACGGCGCTCGCGCTGCCAATGGACGCGATTCAGGAGATCATCCGCGTGCCGGCGCTGCAGCACTCGCCGTTCGCCGACGATGTCTGTATCGGCATGCTCAATCTGCGGGGCGCGACGGTGCCGGTGCTTGATTTCGGGCGCTTCCTCGGCTTCGCTCGGGCGCCCGATTGCGAAGTGTCAGTCGATGAACGACGCATCGTCGTGCTACGTCGTGATGAGCTTTACTTCGGACTGCTGGTGGATGAAGTGGCGAGCATCGTTGCGTATCGCGACGATCAGATTCTGCCGATGCCGTCCTACGGCACCGCGCATCGTTCGCTGTTTGCGGGCTACCTGGCCGCCGACGGCGTGGCGGGCGTGCTGCTCGTGAGCGCCGATGCGCTCTACGAGAACGCACGCATCGCGGCGGTGGCGGCAGGGCATCGCGATCTTTATCGCAAGGCGACGGAGGCCGCGACCGCCGCGCAGAAACGCGGTAACGGCACGCGCCAGACGATCGTGACGTTCCGCATCGGCCAACTGGTAGGGGTGCGTATCGCCGAGTTACGCGAAGTGATCGACTATCGCGACGACGTCGTGAAGACGCCCGGGCTGCCTGCATTCGTGCGCGGCGTGCTGAATCTGCGCGGCGTGATTGTGACGGTGATCGACGTGCGGGCGATGTACGCGATGCCGCCGTATGAAGACCTCGTGCGCGCGAAGATCCTGATCGTCGAGCACCAAGGCGAAAAGTATGGCCTGCTGGTCGATTCGGTCGAAGATATCGTCACGCTCAAGGGCGGCGCGCAACTGACCATGCCCACGATGCTCACACGCGGCGCGGGCACGAACGTGCGCAGCGATATGCGCGAAGCGGTGGAGTTGCCGGGGCAGGGTACGCTGATGCTGCTCGATCCCGTATCGCTTTGCGAGCGTGTGGCGCTGGAAGCGGCGGCGGCCTGAAGCAGTTTTCAGGCCGCCAGAAGCATCAGGCTTCCAGCGCGAGCGCCGCGAAACTGGCGAGCCAGTGCTCGCCCATATAGTCGCCGGCTACGTGCGCGAGTGCGGCGTCCAGGTGCGTTTGCGCCGCTTCCTGCAGGATTTCGATGCGCGTGTCGCCTTCGGGCAGCACGCGCGCGAGTGTGCGCTGGCACCATGCGCGGCTGAGGTTCAAGCCATCCAGATGCGCGATCTTGCCGTCGCTGCGGTCGGTGACCGTTGCGGGTATGAATAGCGTGGCGGGTTCGCGCGCGGCAAGGGCGGGCAGAAAGCGCGTAAACCATGCGTTGAATTCATCGGCGCGCATCACGCGGCTCATCAAGACCGCTTCCATTAAAGCGGGCGAGAGGAATTCGTCGCCTGACGGCTCCCATGCCTGACAAGCGGCATCGCCTTCGTGCCAGCGCCGCGCCGTGCATTCAATCAGGTCTGCCGACGAATCGCGCGCGGTTTGCCGCGCGAAATCCAGCGCGAGCGTCAGCGCAAACGCGGTGTTGAAATGCGTGCCCACGCGTAGCGGGTAAGTCGCTTTCGGCAAAAACTCCTCAAAACGCTCGACGAAAGCGTCCGTCAGCGGCGCTAAAGCATTCGACCAGCGCTGCGCCTGCGGCGACCGCATACCGTGCAATTGCCCCGCGAGCGCCAGCAGCCACGCCCAACCATACGGGCGCTCGAAATTGCGGTTGTGCGGCAGGTCGAGATAGGCGCGCTCGCCCGCCATCTTCTCTGCGGTGAAATGCTCGTCGAACACGGCGACGATGCGCGGCGCTTCGGGCAGATCCGGAAAGCGCGCCAACAGATGCGCGACGAGCCAGTAGCCATGCACGCACGAATGCCAGTCATAGCTGCCGTAGAACACCGGATGCAACGCGCGCGGCCCTTGCACGTCCTGCGGACCGGCGAGCGAGTGGGTTAGACGGTTTGGATATTCGCGCGTGAGATGCGCAAGCGCGAGCGAGGCGAAACGTGAGGCAAGCGGGGCGGTGAGCGTGCTGTGCATGGCGTCGGAAGCGTGGTGAACACGCCTGCCAGCTTAGCGCGAAATCGATCTGGCTCGCCCGCGTGCAGGCCTAGTCGTCGCTCAACGGTATGCCAGGTTTGCGCGGCGCACGTTCGCGCGCAAGCCGCTGCATCGCTTCGCCCACATCCTGACTGAATTGCGCGAGCGCGGCCAGTTCGAGATTGGGCGGTTGCAGCGCACTCCAGAGCACGTCGGCAAGCTGTTCTGCTGTAGCGTCGATATCGGTGCGGCGGTTGGCGAGCGTCGCGTCCCACAGCACATGTTCCATCGGCCCGAACACGAGCGAGCGCAGCAGGCGCAGCGGCATGTCGTTGCGGATCTGCCCGCATTCCTGACCGCGCGCGAGCACGCGCATGAGCGGCGCGGTGTAGCGCCGCTGCATTTCCATGAGCGCCTCGCTCAGATCGTGATGGCGCGTGCGTCCCTCGGACAACACCAGTTCGCAGATGCCCGTGCCGCTTTCCAGCATCAACTGCAGATGCATGCGCACGATGAAATCGAATTGCTGGCGCACCGTGCCGTCGCGCGGCAAGCCGGATTCGATGGCTTCGATCGATTCGTCATACCAGTCGCCGATCACGCGCGCGCACAGCTCGCGCTTGCCGCGAAAGTAGCTGAACACCGTGGCCTCGGAAATGCCCAGCCGCTGCGCGATCTCGGCGGTGGTGGCGCGGGTGTAGCCCTTCTCGGAAAACACCTCGCGGCCCGCTGTGAGAATTTCCTTCACGCGCTGCTGGGATTTGCGCCCGGCGGGTTCGCGGCGCGAGGCGGGCAGGAGGGTTTGCGGGGCGGCTGACATTCTGAGTGCGATTCAGTTAAAGGCTGGATTCGTGCCGATTATGCACGATGCCATTGGCTTTGCAAGGCATTTGGAAAGGCATGAATGGTTCAGATGCAGAAATCTGAGTGTCACTCAAAAATACCTATTGACGTTAACGTAAATGTGGCGTGAAATGTGTCCCCGAGGGGCAGCTGCGGCAGTCACGATCTGCGCGCCCAGCGCCCGAGCCGACAAAGGAGACATCAGATGAGCAACGTACCCGGTTTGCAGTTCCCGCTTGGTGAAGAAGTCGAAATGCTGCGCGACAGCATCGCGAATTTCGCGGCGAAGGAAATCGCGCCCCGCGCGGGCGAGATCGACCGCACCGACCAGTTCCCCATGGATCTGTGGCGCAAGTTCGGCGATCTGGGTGTGCTCGGCATGACGGTGTCGGAAGAGTACGGCGGCGCGGGCATGGGTTACACCGCACATATGGTGGCGATGGAGGAAATCTCGCGCGCCTCGGCGTCTGTGGGTCTGTCGTACGGCGCACATTCGAACCTGTGCGTGAACCAGATCCACCGCAACGGCAGCGAGGCGCAAAAGCGCAAATACCTGCCGAAGCTGGTGTCCGGCGAACACGTCGGCGCGCTTGCGATGAGCGAGCCGAACGCGGGCTCGGACGTCGTCAGCATGAAGCTGCGCGCCGATAAAAAGGGCGATAAATACGTGCTCAACGGCACGAAAATGTGGATCACCAACGGTCCCGATTGCGACACGCTGGTGGTCTACGCGAAGACCGATATCGAAGCGGGCCCCAAGGGCATCACGGCCTTCATCGTCGAAAAAGGCATGAAGGGCTTTTCGGTCGCGCAGAAGCTCGACAAGCTGGGCATGCGCGGCTCGCACACCGGCGAACTCGTGTTCCAGGACGTGGAAGTGCCGGAAGAAAACATCCTCGGCCAGCTCAACGGCGGCGTGAAGGTGCTGATGAGCGGCCTGGACTACGAGCGCGCGGTGCTCGCGGGCGGTCCCACGGGCATCATGGCCGCCGTGATGGATTCGGTCGTGCCGTATATCCACGAACGCAAACAGTTTGGCCAGGCCATTGGTGAATTCCAGCTCATCCAGGGCAAGGTGGCGGATCTTTACACCACCTATCAAGCATGCCGCGCGTATCTCTACGCGGTGGGCCGTCAACTCGATACGCTTGGCAAGGAACACGTGCGTCAGGTCCGCAAGGACTGCGCCGGCGTGATTCTCTATACCGCCGAAAAAGCCACCTGGATGGCCGGCGAGGCGATCCAGATTCTGGGCGGCAACGGCTATATCAACGAGTATCCCGTGGGACGTCTCTGGCGTGACGCGAAGCTCTACGAAATCGGCGCGGGCACCAGCGAAATTCGCCGCATGTTGATCGGCCGCGAACTGTTCGCGGAAACCGCTTAATCACGCATAAGCAATAACGTTGCGAGAACAACGAAATGCCGATCATCGAAACGAAACTCAACCCGCGTTCGGACGACTTCAAGACCAACGCCGCCGCGCTCGAAGCGCTGGTTGCCGATCTGCGCGAGAAAATCCAGAAGCTCTCGCTGGGCGGCGGCCAGGCTGCGCGCGACAAGCACGTTTCGCGTGGCAAGCTGTTGCCGCGCGATCGCATCGCGCAACTGCTTGACCCGGGCACGCCGTTTCTGGAGCTTTCGCAGCTTGCGGCCTACGGCATGTATAACGACGATGCGCCGGGTGCGGGCGTCATCACCGGCATAGGGCGCATTGCGGGCCAGGAGTGCGTGATCGTCTGTAACGACGCCACCGTGAAGGGCGGCACCTATTACCCCGTTACGGTGAAGAAGCACGTACGCGCTCAGGAAATCGCTCAGGAAAATCATCTGCCTTGCGTCTATCTGGTCGATTCGGGCGGCGCGAACCTGCCGAATCAGGACGAGGTGTTTCCCGATCGCGATCACTTCGGCCGCATCTTCTACAACCAGGCGAATCTCTCCGCGCAGGGCATTCCGCAGATCGCCGTGGTGATGGGTTCGTGCACGGCGGGCGGCGCTTACGTGCCGGCGATGAGCGACGAATCGATCATCGTGAAGAACCAGGGCACGATTTTCCTCGGCGGCCCGCCGCTCGTGAAGGCCGCGACGGGCGAAGAAGTGAGCGCCGAAGACCTGGGCGGCGGCGATGTGCACACACGTCTTTCCGGCGTGGCCGATCACCTCGCGCAGAACGATGCGCACGCGCTGGGCATTGCACGCTCGATCGTCGGCAATCTGAATCGCACGAAGGTGCCGCCGGTGGCGCTGCGCGAACCGTTGCCGCCGCGTTATGACGCAAAGAGCCTGTACGGCGTGATTCCGGTCGATACGCGCAAGCCTTTCGATGTGCGCGAAGTGATCGCGCGCATTGTCGACGATTCGGCCTTCGACGAATTCAAGGCGCGCTACGGCACCACGCTCGTGACGGGCTTCGCGCATATCTGGGGCCATCCGGTTGGTATCGTCGCGAACAACGGCATTCTGTTTTCCGAATCGGCCTTGAAAGGTGCGCACTTCATTGAGTTGTGCGCGCAACGAAAAATCCCGCTGGTATTCCTGCAGAACATCACGGGCTTCATGGTGGGCCGCAAGTACGAGAACGAAGGCATCGCGCGCAACGGCGCGAAGATGGTGACGGCGGTGGCCACGGCGAAAGTGCCTAAATTTACGGTCATCATCGGCGGCTCGTTTGGTGCGGGCAATTACGGCATGTGCGGGCGTGCGTATTCGCCGCGCTTCCTGTGGATGTGGCCGAACGCGCGCATTTCGGTGATGGGCGGCGAACAGGCCGCATCGGTGCTGGCCACGGTGCGCCGCGATGGCATCGAGGCGAAGGGCGGTAGCTGGAGCGCGGAAGAAGAAGAGGCGTTCAAGCAGCCGATCCGCGACCAGTACGAGGTTCAAGGGCATCCGTACTACGCCAGCGCGCGCCTGTGGGACGACGGCGTGATCGATCCCGCGCAGACGCGCGACGTGCTCGGCCTCGGGCTGTCGGCCACGATGAATGCGCCGATCGAGGAAACGCGCTTCGGCGTGTTCCGCATGTAAGCGCGAGCGCGGAGGAGACATCACCATGAACTACGAAACCCTCACCGTCGGCATCGCGGGACATGTGGCAACCGTCACGCTCAATCGGCCTGACGTGCGCAACGCGTTCAACGAGGCGATGATTGCAGACCTGACGGCGGCCTTCACCGCCCTCGGCGCGCGTGACGACGTGCGCGCAATCGTGCTCGCGGGCAATGGCAAGGCCTTCTGCGCCGGTGCTGATCTGAACTGGATGCGCAAGATGGCGGGCTATTCCGATGAGGAAAACCGTGCCGACGCGCTGCGCCTCGCGCACATGCTGTCGGCAATCTATCGTTGTCCTAAGCCCGTGATCGCGCGCGTACATGGCGATGCGTACGCGGGCGGCATGGGGCTGGTCTGCGCGGCGGATATCGTCGTGGCGGCCGATACGGTGAACTTCTGCCTGTCCGAGGCGCGCCTGGGCCTGATGCCCGCTACCATCGCGCCATATGTGATTCGCGCGCTGGGCGAACAGGCTTCGCGGCGCTACTTCGTCACGGCGGAGGCGTTCGATTGCGCAACGGCGCTGCGTCTGGGACTCGTGAGCGAAGCCGTAAGCGCGGGCGAACTCGATGCCACCGTGCAGCGCATCGCCGACACACTCTGCGCCAACAGTCCGAACGCCGTGCGCGAGTGCAAGCAGCTTGTCCAGGACGTGGCGAACCTGACGATCGACAACGCGTTGATCGACGATACGGCGTTGCGCATCGCGCGCATCCGCGCGAGCGACGAAGGCCGCGACGGTGTGTCGTCGTTCCTCGAAAAGCGCACGCCGCGCTGGCGCGCCTAAGAATCCCTAGCGAGACACACTCATGTTCAACAAGATTCTGATTGCCAACCGGGGCGAGATTGCCTGCCGCGTTGCGGCCACCTGCCGACGGCTTGGCGTGAAGAGCGTGGCCGTCTATTCGGATGCCGACGCCAACGCCAAGCACGTTGCCGCCTGCGACGAGGCGGTCCATATCGGCGAAGCGAGCGCGCAGCAGAGCTATCTGCGTATCGAACGCATCATCGCTGCCGCAAAAGCGACGGGCGCCGAAGCAATTCACCCGGGCTACGGATTTCTTTCGGAAAACGAAGATTTTGGCCATGCCTGCGAGGCGGCTGGGATTGTCTTTATCGGCCCGCCGGTCGCGGCGATTGCGGCGATGGGCTCGAAGGCTGCCGCCAAGGCGCTGATGCATGCGGCAGCCGTGCCGCTCGTGCCAGGTTATCACGGCGACGATCAGGACGCCGCGCTGCTGCAACGCGAAGCGGACGCCATGGGCTATCCCGTGCTGCTCAAGGCCAGTGCGGGCGGTGGCGGCAAAGGCATGCGCGTGGTCGAACGCAGCGAGGACTTCGCCGCCGCGCTGGCGTCATGCAAGCGCGAGGCCGCGAGCAGCTTCGGCAATGACCGCGTGTTGATCGAGAAATACCTCACGCGTCCGCGCCACGTCGAAGTGCAGGTCTTCGCAGACAAACTCGGCGGCGCGGTTTATCTGTTCGACCGTGACTGCTCTGTGCAGCGTCGGCACCAGAAGGTGCTGGAAGAAGCGCCGGCTCCCGGCCTCTCCGATGAAGTGCGGCGCGCGATGGGCGAAGCCGCTGTGGCCGCTGCCCGCGCGGTGCAGTATGTGGGTGCGGGCACCGTCGAATTCATCATGACGGGCGCGGACTTCTATTTCATGGAGATGAACACGCGTCTGCAGGTCGAGCATCCGGTGACGGAAATGGTCACGGGCCTCGATCTGGTCGAATGGCAGTTGCGTGTGGCGGCGGGCGAGCCGCTGCCGCTCGAACAGTCGCAACTCGCGGTGACGGGCCACGCGCTGGAAGCGCGCATCTACGCGGAAAATCCGGCGCGCGGCTTTCTGCCTTCCACCGGCACGCTCAAGCATCTGCGCATGCCGGAGGGCGTTGAGTTCCGGCTTGGCGATGCGGGGCGGCGCGCCAGCGTGCGCATCGACAGCGGTGTGCGCGAAGGCGACACCATCACGCCGTTCTACGATCCGATGATCGCCAAGCTCATCGTGCACGGCACGACGCGCGCGGACGCGCTCGCGCGCATGCGTCGCGCGCTGGAGGAGTGCGAGATCGTCGGGCCGCATACGAACGTGGAATTCCTGCATCGGCTGGTGACGAGCGAGCCGTTCTCGAACGCCGATCTCGATACGGGGCTCATCGAGCGTCATCACGACGCGCTGTTCGCCGCGCAGCACAAGCCGGTGCGCGAGGCGCTCGCGCTGGCGTGCGCGGCGTTGATCGCGCGCGAAGGCGGTGTATCGCAAAGTGGCTCGCCGTGGCAGGCGTTGGCGCATTGGCGCCTGAATAGCGGTTTCACGCAGACGTTTTCGTGGCGCGACGTCGATAGCGATGCGCAGGTGTCCGTGGCGTTCTCGCACGACGGCGGCGCGCAGACCATCAATAGCGTGGGGAGCGACGAAGCCTACACTTGGTGGCGCGGCGCGCAAACGGCCGAATACGGCGCGACGATCGGCGATACGCGCGTAACGGGGCGCGTGTTTATCGACGGCGATGTGTTCCATGTGTTCTGCCTTGGCACGGCGCTAGCCTTCGAATGGCAGAACCTGCTGGCGCATGCGGCCGATGCGGAGCACGGCGAAGGCCGCCTCACCGCGCCGATGCCGGGCAAGGTGATCGCCGTGCTGGTGGAACCGGGCACGGTGGTGGAAAAGGGCACGCCGCTCATCGTCATGGAGGCGATGAAGATGGAGCACACGATTGGCGCGCCGACTGCGGGCAAGGTCACCGAAGTGCTGTATGGCGTGGGCGACCAGGTGGCCGACGGGGCGCAGTTGCTGATGCTGGAAGCCGGTTAAAGCGGCAGGCGGGCCTGTTTGCGCAACGCAAACAGGCCCGCGTCGATTACGCCTTAAGCCTTGACAGGCGGCGCGAACTGCAGCGCCACACCAATGCGATTCCACGCGTTGATATTGGCGATGGCGGTAGTCAGATACGCCATCTGCTCGCCGGGAAACTGCTCGGCAACCTTCCGGTAGAGCGCCTCGCTCACCCCTTCGTGCAACTTCGCTGTGAGCGCTTCCGTGTAGGCCAGCGCCGCCTGCTCGCGTTCGCTGAAGAACGAGCGCGCCTCGCGCCATGCGCAAACCAGATCGAGCTTCTCGCGCGCAATCGGCAGATCGCGTGCGATGTTCAGGTGGTACTGGATACAGAACGCGCAGCCGTTGATTTGCGAAGCGCGAATCTTCAACAGTTCGGTCAGTGACTTTTCGAGGCCGGAGGCGTCCACGGCCTTGCTCATGGTCACGAGTCCCGCGACTACCTGCGGTGCATCGTGCGAAAACGTTTCGTAGGAAATGCGCTGCGACATGACTGGACCTCGCGTCGGTTGGGAGATAATATCAGAGCACGAACATCATATTCGAACACTGACATCATCTGCAATATGGCGAAGCGTATACACAAAATCGGCTCCGACGGGGTTGGGGGCAATGCCGGCAATGCGCCGGAGATTCCCGCAGCGGGCGTTGGCAAGCGTGGCGAGAGCGGTTATATCGGCTATCTGTTGCGTCAGGCGGGCGCCGCGCAGCGTTTGCGCATGGAACGCGCGCTCGACGATCTGGGTGTGACGCCGCCGCAATTCGTTGTCTTGACGATGCTGGTGGCTTATCCGGGTGTGTCGGGCGCGGATCTGGCGCGGCTCGCGGCGCTCACGCCGCAAACAGTCAGCGTGATCGTCGCGAACCTCACGCGCAATGGCCTGATCGAGCGCCGTCCACATCCCGTGCACGGGCGCATTCAGCAGATCGAGGTCACGCAGGCGGGGCAGAGCCTGCTCAAGCAATGCCGCGCGCGCGTGAGGAAACTTGAAACGCAGATGCTCGAAGGTTTTAACGCCGATGAAGAGCAGGTGATTCGACGCTGGCTTGTGGCGCTCGCCCGTGAGGACGGCTCAGTTTGAGCCGTGCAACAAGCGTTATTGCGTCCTGGCCAGCGCGCAGGAATGGTCGAGCAGGCCCTCTGCGGTGCCCGTTCCGCCTTCCCTATCCTGGGCGCTGTTGACGACGAGCCAACCGTCGCGTGCCGTGTCGGCACCGGCTCCGGTTACGAGGATCGTCTGTGTGGCCATGGCCTGCTGCGGGCCGAGGTCGCGCTCGACCACGCGGAATGGATTGTTGCTGTCGGTCAGGCTCGTCACGCGCGTGACGCGATAGCGCTTGCCGTCGAGCGTGGCAGTGCGCCATGAACCCGGCGCGTCGTGCCGATAAGGCGCGAGTGCATCGGCGATATCGTTGCGCATGCAATCGACGTGAATATGCAACTGGTTCTGCGAACGCTGTTGGGACGAGTTGATTTCGAGGCCCAGTTGCGTGGGCGCAAGCGTCATCTTGAGCTTGTCGCCCACGTAGCGTCCTGCCGACCACGCGCCGGCCCAGTATTCGGGCGAACCCGCGTAGAGAATATCGGGGCTTTCGATGCCGGAGACGCGGTCGGTGGGAATCAGCAGATATTGCGCGCGGCCGCTGATGTCCTTGAGCACCGCATAGCGCTTCTGGAAGTCGACCGTGGTGCACGGACCGGGTTGGCCCTTGTCCCGAGCATTCGGCACGCACTGTTCGCCGACGACCTTCCAGAGACCGTTGGGGTCGAAAGTGGAAAGCCGCACGCAGCCCGTGACGGCGAGCGCCACAATCAGCGCAGAGCCGCATGTGGCGGCGAGCGATGCGAACCGGCGGTGGGACGAAAATGCAGCGGCAGCGTGACGGGGTAGGGACATCGGCGCAGAAAGGGCGAATGAGGTGAGAACCGCGCGACGCCGCGCGGGCTTGCCTTGCTGCGGGGAGTGTAGCCGAAACTCTGTGACGCGCGCTTGAGGCCGCATGACGCTGCAAGCGCGCGCCGTTGCCATGGATCAGAACGCGTGATTGATGCCCACGCGCGCAACCACCTGGCTGGAACCGGACGCCAGACCCGCCGCGCCCGGAATATAGGCGAAGTCGAGCGCGCTGCCGGTGTTGCCGCCCGACGCCTTCTGATAGACCGTTTGCGCGTAAAGCGAAGTGCGTACCGACAACGCGTATTGCGCCATCAGTCCAAACTGATTCCAGTGCAGCGACGCCTGGTTGCCGTTCTGCGCAAGCGTGGCGCGCGTGTACGTGTACATGCCGCCGAGCATCAGCGCAGGTGTCACGTTATAGCGTGCGTTCAGCTCGATATTGTCGAAGCGTAGACCCGCATCTTCGGCCAGGCCCAGATCGCCGGTGTAGATCGATTCGCGCGCCTTTTGCACGTTCGCATGCGTGTACACGGCCGCCACGGTTGCGTGGCCGATGCCATAACTCGCGCCCACGCCCCAGGTTTTCTGATTTGCCGCGGAAAAGCCGATGTCGTCGGCGGCGATCGATCCTGAGGCATTGCTTCCCGGCGCGCCAAGATCGGCATAGACGGCGGAAACCGTCAGCGTCTGCCATGTGTAATTCACGCCCGCGCTGAAGATGCGGTTCTGCGCGAAACTGCCGGCCTGATTGCTGAAGCCATAGAGCGCCGTGGCCGTGAGTCCGCCGTATGTCGCGCTGGTGAATTTGACGGCGTTGTTCGCGTGGTAAGTCGCATCGGTGTTGTCGTTGTCGAGCGGATGCGAAAACAGAAAGCCGGCCCAACTGCCATTGGCAGTGAGCAGCGCGACCGTATCGGCGACGGAGTCGAACTGGCGGCCGAACGTGAGCGTGCCGTATTGGTCCGACTGCAGGCCCACATAAGCCTGGTAACCAAACAGTCGGCCATCGTAGCCGGCCTGGCCCGAAGGCAGATTGAAGCCGCTGTCGAGATCGAAGACGGCGTGCAGGCCGCCGCCCAGATCCTCGCTGCCTTTCAGGCCCCATCGGCTCACGGCGAGATCGCCGCTGGCCATTTGCCACGCAGCGTGGCCGCCCGAATTCGAGGTGTAGTTGATGCCGTCGTCGAGTACGCCGTAGAGGGTGACGCTGCTTTGCGCCGCTGCGTATGTGCATACGCACATGAAAGACGCGGCAATCAGAAGGTGTTTGCGTTGCATGATGTTCGTTCTAATGAGTCGAGCGCGCAGGTTCAGGAGCGGCAGGGCACACCCGTGCCGTAAATCGTCCAGGCGAACACGCAGCCGTGGACGCACGCGCGCAGCGCGGCGTGAAGTCGTCGCATGGTGTTTCCAGTCGAAGAGTGGGAGGCGGCGCGGTGTTCGTATCCGCCGCGCCGCATCAGCGAGTTGCCCGTATCAGCTTTGCAGTTGCGAGCGCGTCGCGTGCTGGGCGTCGTCCTGATCGAGCGCGGCTTGTGCGCGCGGATTCTTCAGGTGCAGCAGATGGGCATCGCCCGCTGCGGCGGTGCCGTGTGCATAGGGGCGGCCAGCGATCATGTAGATCAGGCCGGCTGCAATCACCAGGGCCGTCGTGAAGATCATGCCGTAGTTCAGATACCACGGATCGTCGGGCGAGCGCGGCCACATCATGTTGACGATGGCCGACACGCCGTAAGCGAAGGCCGCCAGATTCACGGGCCACGCCCACGCGCCCAGGCGGAACTTGCCCGCCGGCTTCCAGCCGCGCGCGCGTGCGATCAGTGCCGCGAGCACGATCGACTGGAACGCGATATAGATCCCCGCCGACCCGAACACGATGATGGTTTTCACCGCGTCGTCAAGGAAGAGCCCGAGCAGGGCGACGAGCGCCGGCACCACGCCTGCGACGAACAGCGCGCGCG
Source organism: Paraburkholderia sp. (assembly GCF_035948235.1). Classification (GTDB taxonomy): domain Bacteria; phylum Pseudomonadota; class Gammaproteobacteria; order Burkholderiales; family Burkholderiaceae; genus Paraburkholderia. The sequence goes on from NZ_DASZJJ010000085.1 coordinate 19,270, forward strand.
TGGGCACATGCGTATTCGGCGAGAGCACCGCGAGATGACGCGAGGCGAAGATCATCTGGTCGCGGCTGTACGCGAAAATCAGGCGGCTGGTTGCTGCCTGCAGGCTCAGCAGGCACGAGAAGAACGACACCAGCACCACGGCGATCACAGCGCGAAAGCCGCCTTCGCCCAGGGCATGACGCAGAGTGCTGGCAACCGGATCGGCGTCCTTGCCGCTGATCGCCGCTTGCGGATCGGGCAGCGCGAGCACGAGCGCGAGGCACACCAGCATGGCCGCCGCGCCGCCGATATAGATCGTCATGCGCATGGCCTTTGGAATTGCGCGGCCCGGGTCGGGCGTTTCTTCCGCGACGTCACCGCAGGCCTCGAAGCCGTAGTACGCGAACATGGCCGCCACGCTCGAGGCGAGGAAGGCGGGCAGATAGCTCGCGCCATTGCCCAGATGCATCGTGTCGAACAGGAAGCTCAGGTTATGCAGGCGCGCGAAGAACAGCAGATATGCGCCCACCACCACGGCGCCGATCAATTCGCAAATGAAGCCGAACATGGCCACCCGTGCGAGCAGACGCGTACCGCTCAGATTGAGAATCGTTGTGACCGCAATCATCGCAACGGCGACCAGAATTTCCAGCGTGTGATTGGGCGGCAGTCCCAGCAACTGCACGAGATAAGGCGCGCCGCCCACCGCCACAGCCGCAACGGTCGAAAACAGCGCCCAAAGATAGATCCATCCCGCCATCCACGCCCAGCGCTTGCCGACGAGGCGGCGCGCCCACGGATAAAGGCCACCGGCGATCGGAAACTGCGAGACGATCTCGCCGAACACGAGTGCCACCAGCAACTGACCGAGGCCGACCAGCAGATACGTCCAGAACATCGGCGGCCCGCCTGCCGAAAACGCGAACTGAAACACCGTGTACACGCCGACCACCGGCGAGAGATACGTAAAGCCAAGCGAGAAGTTTTCCCAGAGGCTCATCGACCGGTCGAAATTCGACGTATAGCCGAGCGCTTTCAGTTGCGCGAGATCGTCATCCTCGTGGGGAGAGGGATGGGGATGGTTCATTGTCTGTCCTCATGTCATGTCGTCGCGCGCCTTTTCGAAGCGGCAAGGCGCGGCTCTTTTTCGCTCGATGCGCCGGAGCGCTCCGGGTCGCGAGGACGTTTAATGCAGGTTTCATACCAACACGCGAATGGCGCGCATAAAAATGCGCAAAGCCTTATTCGATATGGTGTTTCGGTTGGTTGTGGGCGCAAGGGTGCTGCGCGTCGGCAGCGTTTGATGGCCCGGTGATGAATTTATGCAGCGCTCGCAGGTGATTCGTCTGCTGAATTCACGCTGCGATTTCATACCGGATTAGCGAGCTTGCTTTTGCGCACGATCGTGGCGATATCGGTTTGCAGCATTTCGGCGGCCTTGCGCTTGCTGCCGTAACGCGTGATGGCATCGGCAATCAGGCCGTTTTCGAATTCACGGACGAGGCTCTTGAGGCTCGCGCCTTCGGGATTCGTCGCATGCGACGGTCGTGGCTGTGCTGCTAGTGCACTCGCTTCGGTCTGCGCCGCAACGTCGTTGCGCGCTGTCGCGCGCATCAGTCCCACGTGCCGCGGCAAATGTCTGATCTGCGCGACTTCATCGCAAACAACGGCCAGATATTCGACGAGATTCTGCAACTCGCGCACATTGCCCGGAAAGCCGTGCGCTTCGAGCAAGGGCCGGCATTCCGCCGCCAGTGCAAATGGCTTGCCGCGCCGCACGCCCGCCGCCGCGACGAAATAATCGAGCAACGGCCCAATCAACATCTTCTGTTCACGCAAAGGCGGCAGAGACAGCGTGATGACGCTCAGGCGGTAGTAAAGATCGCTGCGAAATTTGCCCTCGGCGACCAGTTGTTCGAGATCGCGATTGGTGGCCGCAATCACGCGGATATCCACTGTTTTCGGCTGCGTCGAACCCAGCCGGTGAACGCGGCCCGATTCAAGCACGACGAGCAGTTTGGCCTGTAGCGCCAGCGGCATTTCGCCGATTTCGTCGAGAAACAGCGTGCCGCCGTCGGCGGCTTCGATCAGTCCCGCCTTGCCCTTGCTGAGCGCGCCGGTAAACGAGCCACGGTCATAGCCGAACATCTCCGATTCAAATAGCGATTCGGGAATGCCCGCGCAACTGACGTGAATGAAATGGCCATGGCGTCGGGTCGAATTCGTATGCAACTGGCGCGCGAGTTCGGTCTTGCCGACGCCCGATTCGCCGAGCAACAGCACGCGGCTATTCATGTCGATCGCGCGCAGGCCGATGCGGTACGCCTCGTCCCACAGCGCCGATGCCGCGAATAGCGGACGCTCGCCGCTCTCGCGCAGCGGCGCGTTTTGCGCCGTCGCGGGCGAGCTGAGCTTGCGCTGGAAGAACAGATAGCCGCACGGCAATCCCTGGCTGTCACGCAAGGGCCGCGCGGAGATCGACACCATCCGCTCGCCGGCGCGCACGGCCGTATCGGGCAGGCGTTGCGCGCCGCGCCAGGCGCTACGCAAAGCGTCGCAACGCAGACACGATTCCTCGATGAAATCCTCGAAGCTGCGCCCGATCCATTCGGCCTTGCGCAATTCATTGAGGCTTTCCGCGGACGTATTCATATAGGTCACGAGTCCGCCTGCATCCACCACGGTCACGCCTTCGGGGATCAGATCGCAGATCGCTTCCCAGCGCGGATCGCCGAGAAAGCTGGGGATATCGGCCGCATTGAAGGGGCGGCGCGCGTCGAGCGGGGTCTGGGCGAATCTCACGAGCGTCCCCGGTGAAAGAGCGCCTGGCGGCGGCGTGCATGCGTGCTCGCGACCGGCACGACGCTGATGACGAACAATTCGCTCAATTCGTTGTCGACCGGGGCGATGCGCAGGTTGCAGCCAATCACAAGGCCCGATTGCAAATGGATTTCCGCATCGCCTTCGTGTGGCTCGCCGTTGAACCAGCGGCGCTTGAGGGTTTCATCGGTGAGTTGAATACGCGCGTCCAGCGCGGTATCGAGCAGTTCGACCGCGCCCGCGCCCAGCAGCGCTTCGGCGGCAGGATTGACGCCCGTGATGCGCGCCTCGCGATCGACCACCACCACGGCGACTGGCAGCGCGGCCAGCACGCGATGCACGAGTTCGGTCTGGCGCACGATCTGCTCGCGCTCGCGGCGCGATTCGGTCACGTCGCGCAGCGTGCCCCACATGCGATGCAGGCGGCCGCATTCGATATGGCCGCGCACGTTGTTTTCCACATAGGTGGCCGTGCCGTCGTGCTTCAGATCGACCGTGAGGCTGCGCTCGACGTTGAAATCGCTGCGCGCGAGCTGGCGCACGAACGACTCGTTCTGTGCGTTGCGCGGGAAATGCGCGGCCACCGGCTTGTCGCGCATGTCCTCGCCCTCGGGCAGTTCATAGAGTCGATGCAGCGCCACATTGCAGAAGATCCAGTGGCATTCGTTGACGAACACCTGGCGCACGATGTCGTCCTCGGTGCCGCGCAGATCGACGGGTTCGTCGAACTCGATGCCCCACATCGGCTCGCTGGAGGTTTCGATAAAGCCGCGCAGCACTTCCGTATGGTCGATCAGCGCGCCCATCAGCAGTTCGGGGCGCGTGGTCTCGTAGACGAACAGGCGCGCGCGCAGGTGCTGGCGCGAGCTGAAGCCGACCAGCTGCATGTCGATGGGCACCGTACGGCCGTCGCGATCGAGCGCGACGAGGCGCACGGGCGGCTCGTAATCGTTGCTGTTGGCGCTGCGCACGGCGTCCAGGCGCAAACGGATGCGTGCGCAACTATCGGGGTCGAAGGGGATTTCGATGGGGCAGCCGCGCCAGATGCGGCCGTAGCCCACCAGTCGCGCCGCCAGTTCGCTGTACTCGGCGACGGTGCCGTCCGGGGCGATCTCGAACGCGACGAACGGAAGCTCTCTCAACATGAATTGCGTGCTGCAGAAAAAAAGAATGCTGCATATTTGCAGCGCCAAAAAACCCCGGCAATCAGGGTTAACTACGGCAGACAGCCGTAAAACATGGGTTCTATGGCGCTGGCACGGATCTGGCTTTATCGATTGCAGCATCGTTGCACACACAACCGCCGACGCCAGTGCGGTGGCCGATGCAGTAACCGGAGGAGGCACCAACCATGTTGATCACTGGGATCAAGAGCCGCCCGGTCTACGAGACGCTCACGCCGTTCGAACGCGGCACGGTGCATCTCGTGGTCGGGCAGGGCGGAGGCGGCGCCGCCATGCTGCGCCTGTTGCGCGAACTGAAACAAGGCGGCACGCCCGCTTCGCGCATCCGCGTGATGTATTCCACGCAGTCGTTTTCGGGCGTGAGCCATCTTGCCGAACTGGAGCGCGAATGTGCCGACGAACTCGGCGTATTCGTGAGCAACGCTGCGCTGGTCGACGGCCTGCGCAACACGCTCGACGCCGCGCATATGGGGCTGCGGCTCTATCTGTCGGGTTCGGAGAGCTTTATCGGCAACACCATGCAGGTGGCCTCCGAATTCAACCTCAATCGCGATGAAGTGAAGCGCGAGCACAACGGCACCTTCGTGCGCCGCGTGTGGTGCGTGCATTGCGATGCGCGCAATGAAGACGTCACACGCCGCGTGTTTCGCTGCGGTGGTTGCGGGCTCGATCTGATCGTGCGCGATCACTACTCCACGCGCATGGCCGCGTTCATGGGCGTCAAGTTCGATGCCGAGCAGACCGGCGCCGCACAACCCGACGAGGAACTGGATACATGAGTACGCAGGCAGGCAGCATTGGAGTCGTGATCCGTGCGGTGGAGGATGTCACGCCGCTGATCCGCGTGTTTTCGCTCGAAGCCGAGGACGGCGCGCCGCTGCCCGGTTTCTCGGGCGGCAGCCACGTGCTCACGCTCATTCCCAATGGCGAGATCGTGTATCGCAACGCCTATTCGCTGATGAGTTCGCCCTTCGACACGCGCCGCTATGAAATCGGCGTTCGCCGCCAGGACAACGGGCGCGGCGGCTCGCGCCGCATGCACGAGCTGAAAGTGGGCGACACGCTGCGTATCACGCCGCCCATCAACAACTTCGCGCTCAATGCGCTTGCGCGCAAGCACATCCTGTTTGCGGGCGGCGTGGGCATCACGCCGTTCGTTTCGCAGTTGCAGGATCTGCGGCAGAGCAAGGTGCCGTTCGAACTGCACTACGGCGTGCGCGATGAGGCGCATGCGCGCATGGCGCGCTTTCTGCCCGATCTGCCGGATGGCGATGTGCGCGTCTACCACGACGTTGCGGGCGAAACGATCGACTTCGCGCAGGTGCTGGGCGCGCAGCCGCTCGGCACGCACGTCTACGTGTGCGGACCGCAGGCGATGATCGACGCGGTGCTGGACGCCGCGCGTGACGCGGGCTGGGCCGACAGTCACGTGCACTACGAGAAGTTCGTCGAGCAGACCGGTGGCGTGCAGTTCGACGCTTATCTGCAGCGCAGCGACGTGCATATCACGGTCGCGCCCGAGATGAGCCTGCTCGAAGCGATCGAGGCTGCGGGCGTCGATATTCCCTATCTGTGCCGGGGTGGCGCATGCGGCCATTGCGAAACCGGCGTGCTCGCCCTCGACGGCGAAATCGAACACCGCGACGACTGGCTTTCGCCCGAACAGCGCGTCTGCAATGACCGCATCATGCCGTGCGTGTCGCGCGCGAGCTGCCGCAAACTCGTTCTCGATCTCTAGGAAAAGCCATGACCACCGTATTCAAGCAGGAAGGCAGCTTCCGCCCGCCTTACGCGTTTCGCAACAGCGAAGAGAGCATTCGCCGCTTCCCGTTCCCGTACTTCGAAGATGAGTACGCCTATTCGATGAATCTCGAACCGCACGTGCCGACCGGAGACGGTGTGCTGCGCGCGGCCTTCGATATCGACGAGCATTACCTCACGGAAATGCGCGAGCGCGCGATTGCGCTGGAGAACAATCCGGGCATGCACTACGCGTCGCTGCCGCATACGATGCAGGCGCAATGGGATTTGCTGGAACTGATTTTCGAATCGTATGCGCGCGATTATCCCGAGCATTTCACCCTGATCCGCGAAGGCTCGCGCTGGACGTGGGAAAACCGCCTGATGGGTCTGCGCGATACCTTCACGTTTGGCGATCCGGCTACGCTGCCGTATGAGCCGATGGAGTACGCAACGCGCCAGGCGCAAGGCGAATGGATCGTGGTGGACGATCGCGACGATTCGCTCTATAAATCGGCCGGCATGGCCACGGAGCGCGCCGATTATTCGCTGCGTTTCAATCTGGGCATGAGCTGGTCGGAATGGCATGGCCCGGTGCCGCTGATTCAGGAAACCGGCGTGCTCGACCGCGCGCTGAAATTCCTCAAGCGTTTGCGCACGGGCCACCCGGTGCGCCGTTTGAACTGGACGCTCACGGTCAATCCGCGTCTGGAAACCTCGGCGGAGACGCTGCACGAATGGGCGCCCGACCGCCTGACGGTGACGCCCGAAAACGTTGGCAGTAAAGTGCATATGCGGCTGGAGTTGCAGCCGCTGCACCGGCTGCCGCGCAGCAATGCGATTGTGTTTCCGGTGCGCACGTATTTCCTGAGCCTCGACGAACTCGTGACGATCCCCAAGTGGGCGCGCCGCACGCATCGCGTGCTTAAATCACTCAACCAGAATTTGATCGACTATAAAGGCTTTTCGCTCTATCACCAGACGATGGTGGATTTTCTCGCGCAATACGACGACGGTGCGCCGACGTCGCCTGGCAATGGCATCGACTGAATTTATCCACGAAAGTTTTCCACGAAAACAGGAACAAGGACATCATGACGATCAAACAGGAACTGCCGTCGCGTCTGCTTATCGACGGCCAGCTGGTGGCGGGCGAGGGCCCGGCCGACGCCGTCTACAACGCGGCCACGGGGCTGCCGTTGTGCGAGATCTCGGAGGCATCCGCGGCGCAGGTCGAACAGGCGGTTGCCGCCGCGCATGCCGCGTTTCCCGCGTGGGCGGCCACCACGCCGCGCGAGCGCGCCGAAGCGCTGATCGAACTCGCCAGCCGTATCGAACGTAACGCCGAGCGCTTCGCGAACCTCGAATCGCTCAATTGCGGCAAGCCGTATCAGGCCGTGCTCAACGATGAAATCCCGGCGATCGCCGACGTCCTGCGCTATTTCGCGGGCGCCGCGCGCACGCAGCATGGGCTGGCGGCGGGCGAATATCTCGCCGGTCACACGAGCATGATTCGCCGCGATCCGCTGGGCGCGGTTGCCGGCATCGCGCCCTGGAACTATCCGCTGATGATGGCGGCGTGGAAGATCGGCCCTGCGCTCGCGGCGGGCAATACCGTCGTGCTCAAGAGTTCGGAACTCACGCCGCTCACGGCGCTGCTGCTGGCCGAAGCCGCCGTCGATCTGTTCCCGCGTGGCGTGCTCAACATCGTTACTGGGCGCGGCGAGAGCGTGGGCGCGCCGCTGTCCGCGCATCGCCATATCCGTCTGGTGTCGATCACCGGCGACGTGGGCACCGGGCAGAAGATCATGCAGAGCGCGGCGCAGACCGTGAAGCGCACGCATCTGGAACTGGGCGGCAAGGCGCCGGTAATCGTACTGGGCGATGCGGATATCGCCTCGGTGGTCGAAGGCATCCGCACGTTCGGCTTTTATAACGCGGGTCAGGACTGCACGGCAGCGTGCCGGATTTATGCCGATCAGAAGGTGTACGAACGATTGGTTGCCGATCTCGCGGCTGCGGTCAAGACCATCAAGCTTGGCGAGCAACGCGACGAAGGCGTGGAGATGGGGCCGCTGATTTCGGCGCGCCAGCGTGAGCGTGTGGCGGGCTTCGTCGATCGCGCGCGCGACAATGCGCATATCGAAGTGGTTGCCGGCGGCCGTGCGTGGGGCGAGCGCGGTTACTTCTTTGAGCCGACTGTGATTGCCGGTGCGCGTCAGACCGACGAGATCGTACAGCGCGAAGTGTTCGGGCCGGTCGTGTCGATCACGCCGGTGCGCGACGCCGAACAGGCGCTCGAATACGCCAACGACTCGGAATATGGTCTGGCGAGTTCGGTTTGGACGAAGGACGTGGGCACGGCGATGCAGTTTGCCTCACGTCTGCAATATGGCTGCACGTGGGTCAATACGCACTTCATGCTCGTGAGCGAGATGCCGCATGGCGGCTTCAAGCGTTCGGGCTATGGCAAGGATATGTCGGCGTATGCGCTCGAAGACTATACCGTTGCGCGTCACGTGATGATTCGTCACTGAACGCAACACAGCGTGTGAAGTGAAACGGCCCACCAGTTGATCTGGTGGGCCGTTTTTTTCGTTCAGGCGCACTGACCTTATTTGCGCGGCGGATGAAACGTCACCGTTTTCCCGGCAGGCGCGTCAGTCGGCCCGCAGGTGCCACAGGTGCCGCAACCGTCGCCGCAATCGCCCGTCGCGCCTTTGGGTTGGAGCCAGCGACCCACGCGTTGCGCAAATGCATTTCGTTGTGAGCGCAACAGCGTAGCCGCCATACCAGCCTGCATGCGCGAAGTCGTTTTAGGCGCGACCTTGCGCAGTGCGGTCCAGAAGCTCACCGCGACGAGCAGCGCGATCACCGCATATTGCAGCAGAAGATTCGTGCTCACAGAAAATACCTCGCAGCCTGGTACGTGATGAACGAAGCCGCATACGCCACCACGAACATATAGCCGAACGACACCACTACGGCTCGCCACGAGCGCGTCTCGCGGCGAATCACGGCGAGCGTCGACATGCATTGCGGCGCGAACGCGAACCACACCATCAGCGAAAGCGCGCTCGCCACGGAGAAGTTCTGCGCGAGCGTATGACCGAGCGCTGCGACGTCGCTGTCGCCACCCGCTACGGCATAGACCGTTGCTAGCGCGGCCACGGCGGTTTCGCGCGCGGCAAACGCCGGAATCAGCGCGAGACTCATCTGCCAGTTAAAGCCGAGTGGCGCAAACGGCCATTGCAACGCGCGCCCCAGATAACCCGCGATGGTGTAGTCGATGGCCGGTCCGGTCGCGCCTGCAGGCGGCGAGGGGAACGTCGACACGAACCACATGATGACGGTCAGCGCGAGGATGATGCCGGTAAGCCGCTTGAGAAAGATCGTGCAGCGCTCCCACAGGCCGATCGCCACGTCGCGCGCGCGAGGCACGCGGTACGAAGGCAATTCCATCAGCAAGGCATGTTCCGTGCGGTCGCGGCGCAGATGCTTCATGACCCAGCCCACCGCCATCGCGCCCGCGATGCCCGCGACGTAAAGCGCAAACAGCACCAGCCCTTGCAGATTGAAGATGCCGAACACCATGCGATGCGGGATGAACGCGCTGATCAGCAGCGCGTACACCGGCAGGCGCGCGGAACAGGTCATCAGCGGCGCGACGAGAATCGTGGCCAGCCGGTCGCGTGGATCGGAGATGCTGCGCGTGCCCATCACGCCGGGAATCGCACAGGCAAAGCTCGACAGCAGCGGGATGAACGAGCGCCCCGTGAGGCCGACCGACACCATCATGCGGTCGAGCAGAAAGGCCGCACGCGGCAGATAGCCCGACTCCTCAAGCACGAGGATGAAGAAGAACAGCACCAGAATTTCGGGCAAAAAGCCCAGCACGGTGCCAAGACCCGTGAGCAGGCCGTCGGTCAGCAGGCTGCGCAGCGGGCCGTCGGGCAGCCATGCACCCGCGATGCCGCCAAGCCAGTCGAAGCCATCGCCGATCGAGTCGGTCAGCGGCTTGCCGAGCGAGTACACCGCCTGGAAAACGAGGAACATCACCACGGCCAGGATCAGCGGGCCGAGCACCGGATGCAACGCGACGCTGTCGATGGCGTCGTCGCGGGCGTCGGTGGCGCGCGGCATCGTCACGGCATCGGCGAGGATGGCGCGCACGGTGGCGTGCAGATCGCCGCCTGCGTCGATTGCCGCGCCATCGGCGTCAGGCGCGAGCGCGGTGCTGATATCGACGCCATCGATTAATTCGATGAGCGGCTGCGCGCCGTTGCGCCGCACGGCGACCGTTTCGACCACGGGCATGCCGAGCGCGCGCGCGAGTTTCGGCACATCGACGGTGATGCCGCGGCGCTTCGCGGCGTCCATCATGTTGAGCGCAAGCACGACCGGGCGGCCCATGCGTTTGACTTCGAGTACGAAGCGCAAATGCAGGCGCAGATTCGTCGCGTCTGCCACGCAGACCACGAGATCGGGAATCGCTTCGCCGGGATAGCGGCCCATCAGCACGTCGTGCGTGACGCGTTCGTCGGGGCTGGCCGAATCGAAGCTGTAGGCCCCGGGCAGATCGAGCAACTGGATCTTGCGGCCCGAGGGCGTGGAGAAGCGGCCTTCCTTGCGCTCGACGGTCACGCCCGCATAGTTCGCGACTTTCTGGCGCGCGCCGGTGAGCAGGTTGAAGAGCGCGGTCTTGCCGCAATTGGGATTGCCGACGAGGGCGACGCGCAGCGGTAGCTGACTCATTTCGTTGCTCCCGCAACGAGTTCGTCGCGTTCGATGCTTACATTTACACGTGCCGCTTCGGCGCGGCGCAGCGCGAAGCGCGTGGAGCCGATCTGCACGAGCAGCGGGTCGGCGCTCCATGGCGCGCGGGCCACGATGCGCACCGGTTCGCCGGGCACGAAGCCGAGATCGCGCAGGCGTTGTGCGATGGGGTCGCGTGTAGAGGCGTCTTCGACGCGCTCGACAAAGGCAGTCGCGCCTTTGGTTAGGTCGGTCAGCCGCATGGGGATTCGTTGTTTTATGAAATGAGAACTGTTCTCATTGTAGCGGCGATGTGTGACGGAGGGGGTTCAAACGGACACGCGCGCCTTGATTCAGCGCTGCGGTGGCTGGAAATAGAGCGCTTGGAGAAGGATTTGAGGGGAGGCGGTGCGCGGTTTTGTCGCAGTAGTGCGCGCACCGTTTGCCCGCTTGCCGATTGCGGCGGGCATGGATGACAAGCCGGTTAATTTCGATTGGCGCAAGCGAGGCGCAGCGCGAGGCCCGCGAATACGGAACCCAGCAGATATTGCGGCCAGCGCGATGGCTGATGGCGCGCTCCCAGGCGGCGCGCGACATGGCTGGCGCAGAGAATGACCGCGCCATTCACGCACAGGCCGATCAGATTCAGCACGGTGGCGAGGATGAGGATCTGGCCCGCGATGTTGCCGTCCTGCAGGCGGACGAACTGCGGAAACAGCGCGAGTACAAATAGCGCCATTTTCGGGTTCAGGATATTCGTCAGGAGTCCCTGGGTAAAAATTCTTCCTGGCGAAAGCGCGTGCCGAACTTTCTGGGGCGCTGCGGCTTGCGGTTTCGGGGCATGGCGATCCCTTTTGTCGTTGAGGCAAAAGGGATATCAGTGTAGGGGACCAGTATTGAGCGGTCAATTCGCGCGATGCCCGTCCTCTGCCCCAGCGCAGCGATGTGGCTAGCTGCGGTAATCGGTGCGGCGAGGATCGAATACCGCGCCGCTGTCTTCGTGCTGACCGTGGTGGTCGTGCGCGTGCGCATCGCGCCGACGCTCTTCGCGCCAATGTGCGGCGCGCCCGCGCTCGTGGCTATCGTCGTGATGCGTCTGCGCGTGTTGCACGATTTGCGCGGGTGCGCCATTGTCGCGCAAGCCGAAATCATCGGCGTGCGCCGCCATCGAAGCGAGCGTGAACACCGCCGCACCACACAAAACACCTGGGATTCGCATGCTTTTTCCCTTTTTAATCCGGTTCGTCTGGGGCGCAATGCCGGGCAGACTATCGGCTAACGGGTGCGAACGACAGGCGTTGACAGGGCAATGAGCGCTCTGACGATTCTTGACGAAGATCGTTCGCGCGCTGCTGAAAAGACGACAGCGCCGGACTCATCGCGAGTCAGGCGCTGTCGGTGAAGCGTGAAGATAGGGTTATGCCTGCGCTTACTGCGCGATCGGCACGGTCACATCGCTGCCGAACCAGTGCATCGAAATCTTCTTGAGCGTGCCATCCTGTTTCAGTTGCGTGAGCGCGTCGTTGATCGCCTTCTCGAACTTCGGATTGCCCTTGCGGAACGGGATGCCCATTTCCTGATTCGCACCCTTGAGCACGGCGCCAGGACGCAGTGGCAACTGCGAATTCTTGATGATGTACGGCAGCATCAGACGATCGTCGATGGTCGCGTCGATACGCTTCGCGGCCAGGTCGCGCAGCTTCTCGGGCGCGCCAGGATAGGTTTGTACATTGATGCCGGGCACGGCGCGCGCCATCTGGTCGTAATTGGTGCCGAGCGTCACGCCGATCTTCTGTTCGCCCTTGAACTGGTCGAGCGAGGTGAAGCTGCGCTTGTCGTCGGCGCGCTGGATCAATTGCGCAGCCGAATACGTATAAGGCTGGCTGAAATCGAGCGCTTGCTGGCGTTGCGGCGTGATGGTCACCTGGTTGACGATCACGTCGAACTTGCCGGCCTGCAGCGCCGCGATAATGCCGCTCCATTCGGTGGGAATGAATTCGGGCTTGACGCCGAGCTTTGCGGCCACGGCCTTCGCGACATCGACGTCGAATCCTTCCAGTTCCCCCGCGCTATTGCGCGAGTCGAACGGCGGGTAAGTGCCTTCCAGACCGATCTTGAGCACGCCCGCCTGTTTCACGCTGTCCAGCAGGTCTTCGGCGTGCGCGGCCACGGCCGTGAAGCCGAGGGTCGATAGCGCGAGCGCGCCTGCGAGAAAGAGCTTCGATACCTTCATCACCTGTCTCCTGATTGTTTATGTAGGAACTACGTTGTGACTGTGCAGCGGGTTACGAAATCAGATTGATTCGGTGTCCTGTGTTTGCATAAGGGATCAGATGCCCGGCGCAGGCAGCGTGCCGAGAATTTCCTCGAAGGCAAGGCCGATTGCGAGCAGCCGGCGGTCGCTTCCGGTGGGGCCATCGAGTTCGAGTCCGACGGGCAGGCCCGCATCGGTGAGTCCGGCGGGCAGCGAGAGGCCTGGGATGCCGGCATTGCTCGCGGGGTCGGTGTTACGTAGATAGGCTTCCAGTTCGTCGATGGGCGCGCCGCCGTCGATCGACACGCTCGACGAGCCGTTCAGATCGTCGATCGGCACGGCGGCGAGGCGCGTGGTGGGGAACAGCAGCGCGTCGATGCCACTGGCGGCGAAAGTCTGCGCGTAGAGTTGCTGCAGGCGCGGCCGCCATACCGTCATGGCGGTTTGATAGTCGCTGCCGCGCGTGTCGGCAAGGATCGCATCGTAGGCGGCGCGTACGTCGGGGCTGGCGATGCGCGCGGCCACGTCGGCCACGGTTTGGACGGGCGTCTGGTTGGCCGTGAGCCAGGCCTGCAGATCGTCGATCGGCTCGTGCAGCGCAATGGCCATGCTCACGCGGTCGTTGAGCGTGAAGATGTCGCTCATCTCGACCGGCACGAGGGTGACGCCCGCCGCCGTCAGTTTCGCGAGCGCGGCGCGCGCCACTGTTTCGGTGGCGGCTTCGAGTCCCGCCCAGAACGGCGCGGGCAGGCCAATGCGCAGATTCGTGACGGCTGCCTGCGAGAGCGGGCCGAGCCCGGTGATCACGCCGTCGAGCAGCGCGACATCGGCGACGGTGCGGCCCATCGGCCCGACTGTGTCGCGCGTATGGCTGATCGGCACGACGGCCTGCGGGTCGTGATAGCGGCGCTGCGTGCCGCCGTCACCGACGCTCGGACGCAGGCCCACGATGCCGCACAGCGCGGCGGGAATGCGCGTGGAGCCGCCGGTGTCGGAGCCCAGTCCGGCAGGCACGATGCGCGCCGAGATCGCCGCGGCCGTACCGCCTGAGGAGCCGCCGGGAATCCGTTCGGGGTCCCAGGGATTGCGCACTGGGCCGGCATGCGGCGCGAGGTTAGTGCTGGTGATGCCGAACGCCAGCTCGTGCATATTGGCCTTGCCCAGCACGATGGCGCCAGCATCCACGAGTCGTTGCACTGAAGGCGCGTGGCGCGCCGCCACAAAGCCTTCGAGTGCGGGCGTGCCCGCCGAGGTGGGCAGCACGCGCGTGTTGATGTTGTCCTTGACGACCACGGGCAGGCCCGCGAGCGGCAGATGCGTGCGCTCGTTGGCGCCTAGCGCGTCGATACGCTGTGCGGCGGCGAGCGCGCCTTCCACGTCGAGCGCGGTGAGCGCATTGAGATTGGCGAGCGCCTGGGCGCGCGCGATCAGCGTGGCGACATAGTCGGCGGCTTTGAGGCGTCCCGCGCGAATCGCCTCGACGGCTTGCGTCGAGGTCAGTTCCAGCTGCTGGTCGACAGTCCAGGTCATGCAGTCTTCTCCTCGTGCAGCCGTGATGGCGATGCGATCGTTGTCGCGTGCGCGGTGTCCGGTTTGTTTACTTCTTCTTCATGAAGCGCAGCGCCAGGCGCGCGAGCGCGGGCACGACGCGCGGGCGCAACAGGCGCGGATCGTAGCCGCTCATGCGCTCCTCATCTTCCTTGAGGCACAGTTCGATCATCTCATGCGGCTTGAGCGAATCGCCCAGTACTTCGCGGTTGGCGGGCAGAAAATTTGAATCTTGCGCGACGCCGTCCGCGTCGATGCCGCGCGCGATCGCCACGCGGTCCCACACCAGTTTGATCCAGATTGCGCCCACGCGCAGCGAGTGCCAGGGACGTCGCCACCACGGCAGATTGCTGCGATACCACGCCACCCAGTTCACGAAGAACAGGATATGGCGGGCTTCTTCCTGGATCACGGGTTCGAAGGTTTCGACGAGTTCGGCGGGGAAGAATCCCGAGCGCTGCGCGGAGCGGAACAAGCCGAACGCAAAGAAGCTGTCAATGCATTCGCTGTAGCCCGTGAACATCCACGCCCATTCGGGATCTTTCGGCGGCGGGTAGCTGGGTTCGGGCGCGAGTTCGATGCCGTAGGCCTGCACGAGATGCGAGAGCACGACCTTGTGGCGCGCTTCCTCGTCGCCGTCCATTTCGATGGCTTCGCGCAGGAGTGGATCGCGCACGGTTTTCGCGTAGGTTTTCACGCGGATCGACGCGCGGCCTTCGGTCTGCACGGCGATGTCCCAGATCGGCAGCGAGGTCAACCGGCGCAGCGCGTCGGGTTCGAGCTTCGGCCAGTCGAGCACGGCGGGACGGTACGGATCGTGGGTGTCGAGCAACATCCGGCTGAACATCCTGCGATGTTCGTCCGATCCTATCCTGATGGGCCCTGGCGTGTCGTGAGTCCAGTGGCGCAGCGCGGCGTCCTGGTCGGCAAGGTCGGTGGCGCCGACGTCCTCGATTGGCGTCAGGGTGTCAGACATGGAGCGTAAAGGATGACAGTAATGTGACTCCTATTCTGTCATAACCGTAAGGAAAGGCGCTGGCTCACGCGCAGCGCCGCTGCTCGTCAATCCACATGCGCGCCCAGCGGCATGCATAGGCCAGCGCATGGCGTTCGTCGAAGAAATAATCCAGTGCGTCGAATGAAACGATCTTCTGGCTCGCGCCGCCGCGCGCGCTTGAGGATTGAGCGGCGGATTGACCCGTTGCGGGGGCGGCGAGCGTGCCGATCGTCAGATTGGCGGCGTACAGCCCGTTGGGCAATGCCTGCGCGCTGGGCGCGACTTCGTAGCCTTTGTAGCGGATGGGTGCGTTCATGGCGTCCAGCTCCTGCGTTCTGCCTGTATGCGAATTGCGCATGAGTACCTCGCTTGTGCGTTTGCCAGTACGAGCCCAGCGTAGGGGCTGCCATGCGCGAGGGGAACCAATCTTTCGTCGCAAGCAAATCACGGGCGGACTGGAACGGTCAGCAGAATGATCGCGATGAGGCGAGCTGGTGTGCCCGGCTCCAATGTCGATCGCGCAAAATGCGGCGTCTGTGGGCTGGCCGACGCAAGGCGTGCGCCTCTGTGCGCTGGCGCGCAAAGGCAGGCGCTCGGAAGGGGAAGCGCCGGTGCGCGTAGCGCAAACGGCGAACAGAAAGACGAGGCGCGCGGCGCCCCGTCATGCTTCGGCTGTATCGGGCGCGGCGTTAAACCGCGACGCTCAGGCGGTCTTCATTGCGCGCAGAAGCGGCGCTGGTTGTGCTGGTCGCGCTCGTCGCAAGCGTTTGCGACGGGTGCGCCGCGCGTTGCGTGTTGAAAGCGAGCGCGAATTGCGCGGCCTGCTGGCCCACCGTCGAAAGCTGATCGACGACCTTGGGATCGGAGCATTGATGCGCGCTGTCAAAGCGCGTTTCCAGCGTGTTGATGCCCGCGCCGAAAGGCGTCGGCCAGCCGCGCAGCGCATGCACGATCGAGCGCAGCGACGTCAGCACCGATCCTGCGGCCTGCCAGCCATAGGCCGTGACGATGCAGCCCACGGCGCGGCCGTCGAGATAGGGGCGTTCGTCGGCGCGCAGTTCTTCCAGCGTGTCGAGCGCGTTCTTGACGAGGCCGGACACGCCGCCGTGGTAGCCAGGCGTAGCGATGATGACTGCGTCCGCCGCGCGCACGGCTTCGATCAGTTCGAGCTGGGCGTCGGTGCGGGTCGCGGCTTCGGGCGCGTAGTGCGGCAGGCTGTGCAGGAAGGTGCCGCCGAACAGTTGCGTGCGTGCGCCGGCCTGTTCCGCGCCGCGCAGCGCGAAGGCCAGTGCGCGTTCGGTGGAGGACGCTTCGCGCGTCGTGCCGCCGATGCCAACGACGAGCGGACGATGTCTGGAATCGGAAATGCTCAAGGGGTGCTCCTCGGGTAAGCGGTGGGGCCCGTGTCCGGATGCGTCGCCGCACGCGCGGCAACGCGTCTTGCGGCTGCGGGCCGGCGCAAAGAATGCGTTCACGTCGGAACTGCCATCTTAGTGACCGCGCCATGTCGCGCGAAACGACTTTTTGTTCTAACGATATGCGCAGGCGACGGGTTCAGCCCTGTGCGGCCCGCGCCATATGCATAGCTGAAAGCATTGGTTGGGGCGGCGTGCGGGCATCGGTACGATGAAAGCGTCTCCTCCATGAGCATCTCCTTGACATGGGATTCGGCCCCGCACCGTAAGGTGGCGGGGCCGCTTTTTTTCTGGAGACGTTTTCTGAAGGCGCCGATGCGGGAATGAGCGGCGCGATGCCTTGCGCTTATTGAGCGCGGTAGACGGAGACGTTGGGCAGCGCTTTGAGTGCGGCAGGTGACGGGTTGTGCTGGCGGCGCGCCGCAGCGGCGTAGCTCACCTGCAGGACGTTGCCGTCCGGGCCGATCTGCGGTGGAATTTCGGGCAGGCCGTCGGTTTTCGACTTCACGCCACCGGTCGCGCCGCCCTGACCGGATGCGCCGTTCGGAAGCATCGGCACGGTGGGAGCCGGTGCGCGCATGGCCGGTTCGGCAATCTTGCGCGTGTCCGGACGCTCGACGCTGGCGAGCTTTTTCTTCGTGTGATGCGCGTGCGCTTTCCTGTCGGGCGACACCGGATGCGCGCCGGGCGTGCGCGCCTCGGGCGGGTTCCAGATCTCGGTGTAGTGTTCCCCGGCGAGCGCGGTGGACGCGAGAACGCACAGCATCGTCCCCGTCAGAATGAATCGCACGTCGTGATCTCCGTTTTGATGAACAGGGCCGCCCCGCCGCGCCGGCCGCGCACCTTGCGCTGGCTGGCGGGCACGCCCGCAGGCGGCGAAGCCCGGTACGGCAACCGGGCTGCACGCACTGTACATTCGTACAGCGGTGAATGCAAACGTTTGACGGCGCGCCGCGCGAGAGTGTTGCGCGCACGCGGCGTCCGGGTTTGCCGTGGGCGCCGCGTACGGAGATCGAATACGGCGACAGATCAGGCGTCGAGGGCGGTGCCCCCATGCAGGCCGAGCCAGCGCCCGTAGCTGCGCGGCGAGAAGGCCAGCGTGAGCGCGATCATCGCCGAAATCGATACGGCCAGCATGATCCACGCGCCGGTGAACCCGCCCGTCAGATCGCGCACGCGTCCGGCCACGACCGGCGCCAGCGCGGCGATCACAAAGCCCAGCCCCTGAACGAACGCCACGAGCCGTGCCGCGATGCGGTGGTCGCCCGAATGGTCGAGCGCGGTCACCAGTGTGACGGAGAACGTGCCGCCCAGGCCCGCGCCAGCCGCCGCGACCCACAGCAGCGGCGCGGCCTCGGGCCAGGCCGCCAGACCCACGATGCCGATCCACTGCAGGCTCAGCCCGGCGATCAGCCAGGGGCGGCGATCCGTGAAGCGCGCGGCGGCGAGCGGCAGCAGCAGGGCACAGGCGGCCTGAAAGACCGTCATGGCCGCCAGCAGCGAGCCGCTGGCCGCGACACTTGCGCCATGCTGCTGGTAGTACGCGGGCAGCCAGGCCACGAGGCTGGTGTAACCGCCGTTGACGAGGCCGAAGTGCAGGCCCAGCGTCCACGCCCGGCGCTTCTTCCAGACCGGCACCGAGGCGTGATGGCCGTGGTTGTGCGCCGCCGCCGTACTTGCCGTTGTCCGTGCGCCGCGGTTCAGCCACAACCACAGCACCAGAGCCAGCAGCGCAGGCACGGCCCAGACGGCCAGCGCGATATGCCACGAGCCACCCAGCCGCGCCGCCAGCGGACTCAGGCTCGCGCCCAGACCGCCGCCGCCCATGATCGACGCCGAAAAAAGCCCCATCGCCAGGGGTACGCGTTGCGCGAAGCGCTGCTTCATCACGGCCGGCAGCAGCGCCTGGATGGCGGCGACACCCGCGCCCGCAGCCGTGGCGGTGAGCATGAGCGCACCGCCACTAGCGGCGAATGCGCGCGCGCCGCAGGCCGCCGCAATCGCGATGAGACCGAGCGCCACCCCGCGCGTCTCGCCCAGCTTGCGCGCGAGCAGTCCCGTGCCGAACGCGCCCAGCCCCATCGCCACCACGGGCAGGCTGGTCAGCAGCGACGCGCCGTAGAACGACAGGCCGGTCGCTTCGCGGATCGTCGTCATGAGCGGGCTGATCGAGGTGAGCAGCGGGCGCAGATTCAGCCCGATGGCGACGATGGTGGCGTACCAGACGATGGCGCTGGCGTCCGCTGCCCGGACGCATGTGGGGTTGGATGAAGCAGGCATTCGGTCAACCTTTCAAAGCTATTTTGGTTGACCATTATACAGATTGATTGTCAACAATCTGGGCGGTGGATTGCTATGCCAGGTATAGCGGCCGCGACGGCTCACGTTGTATGACGCGCGCCTGGCAGCATCGTTACAATGCCGGCTGGCTCTTTCACGCGCATCGCTTCATGGCTTCCTCGACCCGATCCTCACGTACCGCTCACTCCACCGAAGCGCCGCCCGCCGCGGCTGGCGACGATGCCGACGTCGAAGCGCAGGTCTACGCTGCCATCAATTCAGCGCTGTTGCAGGGCAAGCTCGCGCCGGGCCAGCAACTGGTCGAGCGCGAACTCGCCGCGGCGTTTGGCTGTACGCGCGGCGCGCTGCGCAAGGTGCTGGCGCGGCTGGGTTTCGAAGGCAAGCTGGTGCTCGCGCCGAATCGCGGCGCGTTTGTGCCGTCGCCATCCGAGGAGGACATTCGCGCCGCTTTCCGGGCGCGTCAGGTGGTGGAGGCGGGCGTGGTCGTGAGCCTGTGCGGCAGACTCGACGCGGGCATGCGCCGCAAGCTCGCCGCGCACGTGCGCAGTGAGAAGAAGGCGTTGCGTGAAGGTCGCGTCGATGAAGCGGTGCGGCTCGCCGGCCAGTTCCATCTGCTGCTGACCGAGCTGGCGGGCGGTGCCGCGCTGGTAGCGGCGCTCGCGCAACTGGTCGCGAAGACGGAGCTTTACAAGGCGCTCTTCGATCCGTCGAAGGCCACCTCATGCGCGAGTGACGAGCACGCGCAGATCATCGCGGCGCTGGAGAGCGGCGAGCAGGCTGCGGCGCTCGCGGCCATGCGCGAACACCTCGACGAAATCGAAGAGCGCATCGCGCGTCAGGCGCGCCTGCGTTCGCAGCACGATCTCAAGGCGGTGTTCGCCATGCGCGCGGATTGAAGGCGCGGCTAGCTGATTTCGGCGACCCGCCGTTTCAGCTCTCTGGACGCCGCCAGCGGAATGCGCGCGTCGTCCCAGGTCGCGAGCCATTCGACTTCTTTGGAAGCGAAAATCTGGCCGTGATTGCGCAGCGCATATTGCAGCGAATCGATGATGTGATTGCGGATGATCTCGGGCGTATGCGGATCGTCGAGTACGGTGCGGAAGGCTTCGAGCGTGGCCATCGCGTGGCTCCAGCGAGTGTGGCAATGCATGCTTTATTGCACGACAAAAAGCCTTGCGCCAGCGCAAAAAAAATCCCGGCATGCGAGTGCACGCCGGTTTATGCTCATTGATCCGGACTGCGTATTAAAAGCGCGGTATCGTTCGTCTGCGACGGCAGGGCGCAGAAAGCGCCGTCGCACGCCACCGCGCGTCATTGCTACACTGGCGGATCATGCAAGACGGTCTTGCGCAATCGACGAGGTAATCACAATGGTGCGTTATCGGCACTACAAGGGCGGAATGTATGAACTCGTTTGCGAGGCGACGCTCGAATCGGATCCGACGGTCACGATGATCGTGTACCGCGCGGCAAACGGCACGATCTGGACGCGGCCGGCTTCGGTGTTCTTCGAACTGGTCGAATTCGAAGGCTCGCTCGTGCCGCGCTTTGCGCCGGTCAACTGATTTTTTCTTTTTTGCTTGAACCGTCCTCGAGGATTTTTCCAAGATGCGTCTTCTGATTGCGCTTATCGTCCCCTGGCTGCTGTTCTTCACGATTGGCCGGCCGATCGCCGGCATCATCTGCCTGATCCTGCAAATCACGCTGATCGGCTGGATTCCGGCCGCCATCTGGGCCGTTTATTCGCTCAGCCAGTATCAGACCGACCGCAAGATCAACGACGCTTTCGGCGGCCGCAACTGAGGCTACACGCGCAGTTACATTCGTAATTCACGCTCACAATTCAGCGAGAACTTCATAACGAATCCTCTTTCTTACATAGTAGAAAGGGGAGCACGTCATGTTGAAAATCGCGCTGATACTGGGTTCCATCACCCTGCTGGCCGGGTGTGCGGTGGCGCCGGGCTATGGCTACGGATACGGCCAACCGGGCTATTACGATTACGGCTACGCGCCGGGGTACGCCGCCCCTGCTTATGGCAGCGTCAATATCGGTGTCTGGGGCGGGGGTGGTGGCGGTGACCATTGGCACGGCGGCGATCATGGCAGGCCGTGGGGTGGCGGTCACGGCGGCTGGCATGGCGGCGGTGGTCACGGCGGCCAATGGGGGCCGTCAGGCGGCGGTCACGATGGTGGAGGCGGCCGTGGCGGTGGTGGGCACGGTGGCGGAGGTCACGGCGGTGGCGGTCGCTAAGCCCGTTAGCCCGTTCACCGGATCGCTCGACTGGCGCCTGACCTGGCGCATAGTGAGTGCCCTCAATTGCTGCCATAAACAATCAGGCCCGCGGCTCGAAAGAGCGGCGGGCCTGATTGCATTGGGCGCTGCAAACAAAATAAAGGCCGCACAAGGCGGCCTTTATTTCGAACCAGTGCTTACTGGCCGGACTGCGAGGTCGAACCAGTCGACGAGCCGTAGGCCGTGTTGGCCTTCTCGGCAGCAACCTTCTGCTCAGCAGCCTGAATGTTTTGCGGATAGTGCATCCAGTCGCTCGGGTCGTAACCGGCAGCACGCAGTTGCGCCAGATCGGCGCGGACTTCGGCGCGCGTGAGGCCTTGCTCTTGCGATTGTGCGTACGAAACAGTCGGGACGGCGACCACTGCGGCGAGGAGCGCAGCTCCAAGAAGCGATTTCATTTCCACTACCTCCGATTTCTTTTTTGAGGGGTTCACGCGATGGCGTAACCCATGGCAGCAATGTATGCGTTCGAAGGCCTAGGGTAAATACTTAGAAAACGAATTCAGTGTTCTCCTGGCGACAACAATCGACGGGAGAAATTGTCTGATTATTTCGTACAGGTAGACAGCACAAGGGAGAGATTTGGGGTCACATTGTTGCGCTGCAGTAAATCGATTATTGCGAAATCCGCAACTGGAATTCGCCGACTTCGGCATATATCCGGATCAAGGGCTTGCCTAGAATCCAGTCAACGCTCGAACACGCGCATCGCGATGCAGCATGCCGGGCGATTCAAACAATTCCGGAGGTCACATCATGAAGTCGCTGATTCAAGCCGTTGTTATCGCCGCAGCCTGCACCGCCCCGCTGGCCGCTTTCGCCCAGTCTGCCGACCAGGGCCTCACGCGCGATCAGGTGCGCGCCCAGCTCGTCGAGTTCCAGCAAACGAGCCGTAATCAGAACGTCGTTGGCGCAGGTAGCGCGGCCGTCACCCAGGGCGACAGCGCCTATGGTGGTGTGAGCAGCACGTCGGCGGCTGGCGCTGGATATGTCTCGGAAGCGGCTCGCCGTGGTCCGCAGTCGGTGTACTTCGGCGGTCAGTAAGATCGCAGTAATATCGATAAGGCCGCTCGAACCTGAGCGGCGGGCGTCCAACGCCCGGTCAGGAAACAGGAAACAAACGGCTCGCGATGCAACGTCGCGGGCCGTTTTTCGTTTTTTAAGGTTTTTTAGCTCAGGACCACTCGGCCTCGGGCACGTCCAGCACGAGGTCCGTTTGCGCGACCGCCACGCAGGTCAGCACGTAACCTTCGGCCTTTTCCTCGCGCGACAGACCCGGCCATTCGATTGTGTAGCGGATTTCGCCGCTCACGAGCCGGCACAGACAGGTGCGGCAGGTGCCGTTGCGGCACAGGCGCGGCAGGCGGATACCCGCAAAACTGGCCGCTTCGAGCAGGGTGAGTTCGGCTGGCGCTTCGAATTCCCCACCTAGCGGCTCTACGCGCACGACCGGCACATGGGCCGCGTCGTTCTCATTTGAGCGGGATTCGGGTGCGTCGGGATTCATAGGCGGGCGTATCGGCAAAGCGTCGCCGCGAAGCTTAACCTGGAACCAGGCGGCGCCCCCGCCGCGTACCTTTAGCGCCGCCGCAAATGCCGATAAACCGTGTTGCGCGCCAGTCCCAGCTCGCGCGCCGCCGCCGAGACATTGCCGCCATGGCGCGAGAGCGTGTCGTCGATCAGGCGCGCCTGCCAGTCGGCCAGACGCGCGGGCGCCGCGTCGGACGCGATATCGGGCATGACGGCTGGCGGATCGGCGGCCAGATCGGGCGCCTGCGCATCTTCGGCACTGTCGCAATCGTCGATCAGATCCTCGGGCAGATGGGCGAGTTCGATGGCGTCCTCGCCTTCGGCCATGATCGCGGCGGTGCGCAGCACGTTGGCGAGCTGGCGCAGGTTGCCGGGCCAGCGGCAACGCATGAAGCAGGCCCGCACCTCGGGCGCGATGCGCGCGGGTGCTTCGGGAATCTCGCGGCGCACGAGCGTCAGCACGCGCGCGACGAGCGCATCCAGATCGCTGCGCGTGGCCAGCGGCGGCAGCGTCACCGCAAGTCCGTTGATGCGGTAATAGAGATCCTCGCGGAAGGTGCCTTCGGCGATCATTGCGCGCAGGTCGCGGTGCGTCGCGCAGACGATGCGCAGATCGACCGGCACAGCACGCGCACCGCCGAGCGGCACCACGGCGCGCTCCTGCAACACGCGCATGAGCCTGACCTGCTGCGCGAGCGGCATGTCGCCGATCTCGTCGAGAAAGAGCGTGCCGCCGTGCGCCTGCTGGATCTTGCCGGGGCTGCCGCGCCGCTTCGCGCCCGTGAACGCGCCGTCTTCGTAGCCGAACAATTCGGCTTCGATCAGCGAATCGGGTAAGGCCGCGCAGTTGAGCGCGACGAAGGGCGCGCTGCGTCGCGGCGAATCCTGGTGCAGCGCCCGCGCGAGCCATTCCTTGCCGGTGCCGGTGCGGCCCAGCACGAGCACCGGGATGTCGCGCCCGCGCACCCGCGCGACGCGCTCGAGCACGGCGGCCATGCGGGCGTCGCCGGTGTCGAGATCGGCGAGTGTCGGCTGCCAGTCGGTGGCGGTCGTGCGCCCGGATTTGTTTTCGCTGCGACCGGCCGATGCGGCGGCCGGCGCAGAAGTCGCGGGCCATGCCGGCTGCGCGCGCGAAACCGTCGCACCGGGAGTGCCCTGCGCGAGCACGCGCACGCCGCTTGGCAGCGTAAGCGTGAGCGGCGTATTCGGGTTGCCGTGCGCCTGCATGAGCCGCTGCAGAAAAGCCGCGAACGGGATGCCGAACAGCGCGTCGAAGCCGCGCTGCTGCAAGGTTGCGAGCGGCGCGCCGAACTGGAACAGCGCACTGCGGTTCGCACACAGCAGCGTGCCGTCGGGCGCGAACGCCGCCAGTCCTTCGTACAGCGTACCGATGAATTCCGCGCGCGCGTGGAATTGCAGGCGCACGGCATCGGCGAATTCGGTGTTGAAGAGATGGTTCTCGATCATCTGCGCCGACATGCGCACGAGCGCCAGCGTGTGTTTGTGAAAGCCGTGCGACTCGCCGCTCACGTCGAGCGCGCCGAGCGTGCGGCCCCACGGATCGGCGATGGGCGCACACGAGCAGGTCAGGATGTGGTTGGCGCGCAGGAAGTGCTCGCTTGCATGGATGGTCGTGGGCTGGCTCTCGACGAGCGCCGTGCCGATCGCATTGGTGCCCCGGTCGCGCTCGGCCCACGACACGCCGGGACGCAGCGCCACGCGGCGCGCCTTCTCGACGAAATCGGTGTCGCCGAGGCTGTGCAGGATCACGCCGTTACGGTCAGTGAGCAACACCATGCTTTCGGTATCGACGATCTGCGCGTGCAGCGCGTCCATCACGGGCCGCGCCTGATGGTAGAGCGTGCGGTTAGCGTCGATCAGATTGCGCAGGTCGGCGCCCGCCAGGGCGTCGAACTCGGGCGTGGCGCTCGCACGCAGGCCCAGCGAGCGCGAGCGCGCATGCGCCTGGGCGATCGCGTCGGCGCGGGCCGCGTCGGGTGCCTTGACGGTGACGGTTGGGCGTCGGGTCACGCGTGTCTCCATGTCTGGCCGGCTGGCGCATGCATTGCGATCCGTTCCGATCCAATCGGAAGCGTTCGAATCCATGCGCGCCGGCTGCTCGTGTCTGCCTGGGCGTGCGCACGTTATCGCTGCTTTGCAGCATGACGAAAACCGATGCGCGCCCGGCAGGTATTCGGTCCATGGTACAGGAAGCCCGGCGCGCGCTGCATCCGGGCAATTGCTGCCCGGCGCGGCGGGCGGGGGCAATTCATCGCAACGGCTGCTTGCCTTTCCGTGCACGGGTGCCAGGATAAATACAGGGACGCGCAACGGCGTTCCGGCGGCGGCGCAATGCGCAGTACGGGGTTTTCAGGGCCGTCGCGGCTCCCTTGCGGAGTGCATCATGGTCCATGGCGAACTGAGGATCCTGGTGGCGGCGCTTGCCGTCTTTGCCGCGCTGGCCGGTCTCGCGCTGGCCATCCACGGTCTGCTCTTCGACGAGCACATCTACGTGGATTACGGCATGGCGATCGTGGCGGGTGGTATCGCCGCATTCGTCGTGATGCTGACAGTCCATCCCAGGGACGTCGAAATCGAACATCACCAGCATCGCGAATCCTGATCGTCGGGCCACGTCGCGCATGCCTGGGCGACGCTGCACTGCATCATCGAAATTGCGCTTGCGCGCGCAACGTGCGCCGCATTCGCTGCCGCAACTCAGACCCAGCTCAGACCCAGCGGACGCTGAAAAACAGGGCCGCGAAGAACATTTCGCGCGTGTGACAAAGTCGACCTTGCCAGCCGCGCGAAGTGTCCTAAAGTGAATCCAATCGACCGCCGCAACGGGTTCGCGAAGCGAGACGTGCGGCGGTCGACATTTTGAACCGCGTGTATGCCGAGGAGGTGCATCGAAAACCGCGGCCCCCGCTCACTTCCTACCCTAAGGCGACTCCCATGAAGATCCTGTTTCCGAACGAGGCCCCTGAATACTCGGGGCGAGAACTGACTTTGGCGTTCCCGGCAATGATCGATGGAGAGAGGGTGGAATGTACGATCACGGCGGCGGCGCTGGAGGATCATTTCGGTGCCGCATCGCCGCGTGCGGAGGACGTGCTGGACGCCTTCGATCATCATCGTGAGCGCATCGAGGCGGTCGCGCGCCGCCTGCTTTCCGAAACGCGCGCGCAGTGCCTGACGCTGCGCAGCGGCTATGTGCGCTTCGTGCAGGCGCACGCGTCCTGAACGGACTGGACAGAGGCCTGACCTGCGGCTGACCGATCAATAGCCCCAGCGACGCCCCGCAACGCTCCGCGCGTTGCGGGGTTTTTGCTTTGAGGGCGCTCAGAGCATGCGTCGCAGCGTGTTGTCGCGGAAGAACACGTGATGCGCGATCGCCGCCAGCGCGTGAATGCCGATCACCCAATAGAAGACATTGCCGATCAACTCGTGCGCATCTTTGATGAGCTTGCGCGCGAGCGGGTCCGGGCCGACCAGCACGATTTGCAGATCGAGGCCGGGCAGCGTGACCGGTTGGCCGCCAGTGTTGACCGTCAGAATGCCGAGCAGCGGCTGCACGAAAATAAACAGATAGAGCGCCAGATGCACGACGCGCGACAGGAAAGTGAGCACGCGGTTGGAGTCGATTTCGTGCGGTGCGCCGCGCCACAGCCGCCAGAGCAGCCGCAGCACAGCCAGCGCCAGCACGGCGGTGCCGGCGCAGTAGTGCACGGTGTTCCAGAGCGTGCGGCTGTCAGAACCCTTGGGTCCGCGGATCTCGATCGCCAGATAAGCGAGTGCGACAAGCAGAAAGATCGCCCAGTGGAAAAAGATGGCGGGCTTCGAATAGCGTTCGGCGGTGGCGGGGAAAGTGGCCAAAAGCGGCTCCTTGGCTCAGCGGCGTAATCATGGGGTGTTCGCATGATAAGGAGTGTGCGCCGCGCTGTGCGCAAGCATGGCCGGAATGTTGACCTCGCTCGCGCTGTTGCAAACGAAACACCAACAAAAACGGGCGGCCCGCAGGCCGCCCGTTCTGGCATCGGATCGGAATCCGCGCGTGGCGCGTGGTGTTTAACCGCCTGCCAGATAGAAGTAGCGGAACAGGAACACCGCCGCGATGAGCCACACGATCAGGCGCACCTGACGCGCACGGCCCGTCAGCAGCTTCAGGCCTGCATACGAGATGAAGCCGAAGGCGACGCCGTTGGCGATCGAGTACGTGAACGGCATGGCCAGCGCGGTGAGCGCGGCGGGCACGACTTCGGTGGCGTCGTCCCACGGCAGGTCGGCGAGTTCGCGCAGCATCAGGCACGACACGTACAGCAGCGCCGGCGCGGTCGCGTAGGCGGGCACCACGCCCGCGAGCGGGGCGATGAACAGACAGGCGAGGAACAGCACGGCGACGGTCAGCGCGGTCATGCCGGTGCGGCCGCCCGCCTGCACGCCCGAGGCGCTTTCGATATAAGCCGTGGTCGACGAAGTGCCGAGCACCGAGCCCGCGAGAATCGCGGTGCTGTCGGCCAGCAGGGCGCGGTTCAGACGGTGCATCTTGCCGTGCACGAGCAGGCCGGCACGGTTCGCCACGCCCATCAGTGTGCCGGTCGCGTCAAACAGTTCGACGAGGAAGAACACCAGCACCACGTTCAGGATTCCGCCCGAGAGCGCGCCCTTGATGTCGAGTTGGCCGAAGGTCGGCGCAATCGACGGCGGCGTCGCGAAGATGCCGTGGAACTGGTTGCCGCCGAAGAAGAACGACAGGATGGTCACGCCGACGATGCCGATCAGGATCGCGCCGCGCACCTTCAGCACGTCGAGCGTGACGATGGCGAAGAAGCCGATGATCGCGAGAATCGTGTGCGGATCGTGCAGATTGCCAAGCTCGACCAGCGTGGCGGGGCTACCGACGATCACGCCCGAGGTCTTGAGCGAGATGATGGCGAGGAACAGGCCGATACCCGAGGTGATCGCCACCCGCAGCGAATGCGGAATCCCGTTGATGATGGCCTCGCGCACGCGCAGCAGCGTGACGACGAAGAACAGGCAGCCCGAGATGAACACGGCGCCAAGTGCGGCCTGCCACGTAAAGCCCATGCCCTTGACCACGGCGTACGCGAAGTACGCATTCAGACCCATGCCGGGTGCGAGCGCGATCGGGTAGTTCGCATAGAGGCCCATGACGATCGACGCCAGCGCCGCGACGAGGCAGGTGGCGACGAAGACGGCTTCCTTGGGCATGCCGGCATCGCCGAGAATCGACGGATTCACGAAGATGATGTAGGCCATCGTAAGAAAGGTCGTGAAACCGGCGAGGACTTCGGTGCGCAGGTTGGTACCTGCTTCCTCGAAGCCGAAATAGCGTTTGATGGCGTCCATGAAGATCGGGCCCTTGAGAGTCGAGCGGGTTGATTTGTTGTGGTGAGCGGCGTCGGCGGGCGGGCGACGGAAGGCGTCGCGGATGCCGGGTCAGGCCGCTACGGGCGGGATTGTAAACAATTGTCCGTCGTGAGCAGAAATGGCAGGGCGAAACGCGTGGAGTCGCTGCAACAATTTGTGCAGCGGCGCGCAGCAATCGTGAAGGTCGATGTGCGCGCAATCAGGACTGACTCAGGTGGTAGTCCGGTGAAAATCGGGTGGCAGTCTGGCGGCAGTCGGGCGGGGGTGAAACAGACAAAGCGGCAACTCCGATCCGCCTGAAAACGCGGATCGACGCTCCCGCCCCGGAAGAAGCGCCCGCAACGGGCGCTTATTGCATCGGCTGCGGCATGCCGCCTGACATACGTGCCGCGCGGCGCGCCGCGACGATGGCGCCTGCGCGCTGGGCGTTTTCGGGGTAGTCGATCCAGTCGAGTGGATCGTAACCAGCCGCGCGCCATTCCGCGAGGTCTGCGCGCACCTGGGCGCGCGTCATCGGGGCCGAGGGATCGTACGGCTGCGCCACTGCCGATACCGATGCCACGCAGCAGGCCGCTGCGAACACGCCAAGCGCGATACGTGAAAGGGAAGTCATGATACGGCCTTTCGTATTAGGGATAACCCTTAAAAGTATAGGCGCTATCTCGATAACTGAAAGGTAAGTTTGAGTAAGGTGCCGTCGCAGGATTGCGGGCAGCGCGCGTGCGCCGATGGCAAGCTCACCGCGCCTTCGCCGCCACCCGCTCGCGCATCTGGCGGTACTCGCTCGGGCGCAAGCCGGTCCACTTGCGAAAGGCGCGGTGAAACGCGCTCGGCTCAGCGAAGCCCACCGACGCAGCGACATCCGCGACGGGGCGCGCCGGGTCCTGCAAGGCCGCCACCGCCAGGTCGCGGCGTAGTTCGTCCTTGATCGACTGGCAGCTATGACCTTCCTGATGCAGACGCCGCCGCAGCGTCGCGGGCGCGACGTTCAGGCGTTGCGCGATGGTGTCGGCGTCCGGCCAGGCGTGGGCGGGCAGCGCGCGCAGCGTACGCCGCACCCGCGCCGCGAACGAGCCAGGGTTGCGATACTTCACGACAAAATTGCCCGGCGCGTTGCGCAGAAAGGCCCGCGCCGAAGCGGCCGTTTGGATCACCGGCAAGTCGAGAAACGCGGGCGCCAGCTCGAACCACGAACCGTCCTGATCAAAGGCGATGTCATCGCAGATCATCGTCTGGTATTCCTCGGCCGCGACCGGCGCCGGGCAGCGAAAGCGCGCCGCGATCACCGGAATGCGCCGTCCCACCAACCAGCTCAGCAGGCCGTAGACGAGGATGAACCAGGTTGCATAGGCGAACATGGCCGGCGCTGGCGCGCCCGCGCGATGATTGAGCGCGATGCGCACGCGCGCCGCGTCGATGTCGATCTCGCCCGCCAGATCGTCGAGCACGAGCCGCATGAAATGCACTGTGCGCTGCAGCGCCTGGCGGCCGGTGCGCGCCCCGAGCGCCGCGTGTGTCATGGCGATAAAGCTGCCGCTTTTCATCGCGTGCGAATCCTGGCCGAAGAACTCGTCGTCGAGTGCGCGCGCGATGCCCGCCCATAACGCGCCGTATTGCGCGGCGCTTACGCGTGTCTGGGCGTCGAGGGCGATGCCCGCCGCCTGCGCGATGGGTGTCACGTCCAGCCCGCGCGCACGCGCGAGCGCAATCGTCTCGTGCACGAGGCTCATCGCGATCGTGCCTTTTTCGCTCACTTTGCTGGTTTTCCCTGGCTGCACGAACAGGCCTTTGACGGGGTTGCCGAAGCGTTCATGGTAAATCAGCTCAGTCTATTTGAGCGTGGCGGGCATCGAATCCGCACGCGCTCCTGCCTACACTTTTCAGGAGCCTTGCGGCGGGCGCCGCGCCGCGCGACAGTGGCGAATAACGGCAATCCGGCACGCAGCGATGCAGACATAGACCCAGAAACGGGCCGAGGAAGGAGACACAGATGGACGAGTTCTATACCGACGATCAGCGAATGATCCGCGATGCCGCGCGTGATTTCTCCAGCGAGCGCCTCGCGCCGAACGCGGCGCAATGGGACCGCGAAGGCAAGCTGCCCGATGAAGTCGTCGCGCAACTGGGCGAGCTGGGTTTTCTCGGCATGATCGTGCCGCAAGAGCAGGGCGGCTCTTACACCGATTACGTGGCCTACGCGCTCGCGATGGAGGAAATCGCCGCGGGCTGCGCTTCGTGCGCGACGCTCGTGAGCGTGCACAACTCGGTGGGCTGCGGCCCGATCCTGCAGTACGGCAGCGACGCGCAGAAGGACCGCTGGCTCGCAAAACTGGCGAGCGGCGAGATGATCGGCGCGTTCTGCCTGACCGAGCCGCAGGCCGGTTCCGAAGCCAACAATCTGCGCACGCGCGCTGAGCTGCGCGACGGCAAATGGGTGCTCAACGGCAACAAGCAGTTCGTGACCAACGGCTCGCGCGCCAGCCTTGCGATCGTGTTCGCCGTGACCGATGCCGATGCGGGCAAGCGTGGTCTGTCGGCCTTCGTCGTGCCCACCGACACGCCCGGTTTCAACGTCGGGCCGCCCGAAAAAAAGATGGGTATCCGCGCGTCGGACACCTGCCCGATTTCGCTGGTCGATTGCGCGATTCCCGAGGCGAATCTGCTCGGCCAGCGCGGCGAAGGGCTCAAGATCGCGCTGTCGAATCTGGAGGGGGGGCGTATCGGCATCGCGGCGCAGGCGTTGGGCATTGCGCGCGCGGCTTTCGATGCGGCGCGTACTTATGCGCACGAGCGCGTGCAGTTTGGTGAGGCGATCATCGGCCATCAGAGCGTCGCGAACATGCTGGCGGATATGCACACGCGCATCAATGCCGCGCGCCATCTGGTGCATCATGCGGCGCGGCTGCGCTCGCTGGGCAAGCCCTGTCTTTCGGAGGCTTCGCAGGCCAAGCTTTATGCGTCCGAAATGGCCGAGGAAGTCTGCTCGCACGCGATCCAGATACACGGCGGCTATGGTTACCTCAACGACTATCCGGTCGAGCGTCATTATCGCGACGCGCGCATCACGCAGATTTACGAAGGCACGAGCGAAGTGCAGCGCATGGTGATTGCGCGGCAGCTGTGAAATAAAAACGAGGCGCCATCGCGCCGCATATCAGCTCGGCACGGGGCTGCACCAGGCGCTAACGCGCCAGGTGCAGCCGACGTGCTCTGCATGGGATCAGAGTAAGCGCTAAAGCGCCAACTCTGATCGACAGGAGACGACGATGACAAGGTTCACCCCTTCCGCGCAGGCCTTCATCGAAGCGCGCGATCTGCTGCAGCGACACCGCACCGACTACGAGCGCGCTTACGCGGAATTCGCGTGGCCGCAACTCGACACGTTCAACTGGGCGCTCGATTATTTCGATGTGATCGCGCGCGGCAACGACAGCCGGGCGCTCTGGATCGTCGACGATCTCGCGCACGGCGGCACGAAATATTCGTATGCGCAGATGTCCGAACGCTCCTCGCGCATGGCGAACTTTCTGCGCGAGCAGGGCGTTGGGCGCGGCGATCGTCTGCTGTTGATGCTGCCCAATCGCGTCGAACTCTGGGACGTGATGCTCGCGGCGATGAAACTGGGCGCCGTGGTGCTGCCCGCCACCACGCAACTTTCGCCCGATGACGTGCGTGAGCGCGTCGAAGCGGGCGGTGCGAGTTTCGTCGTGGTCGATGCCGCCGAACTCGCGAAATTCGACGCGCTGGACGAAAACGTGAAGCGCATTGCCGTTGGCGCGTCGCGCGAAGGCTGGATCGATCTTTCGCAGGCCTATTCATCGAACGTGTTCTTCGAACCCGATGGTCCCACGCGCGCCACCGATCCGCTGCTGCTTTACTTCACGTCCGGCACGACCTCCAAGCCGAAGCTCGTCGAGCACACGCATCAAAGCTATCCCGTCGGCCATCTTTCGACGATGTACTGGATCGGCCTGATGCCGGGCGACGTCCACTGGAACATCAGCTCGCCGGGTTGGGCCAAGCATGCGTGGAGTTGCTTCTTCGCGCCGTGGAATGCACAGGCCTGCGTGTTCGTCTACAACTACGCGCGCTTCGTGCCGAAGGACACGCTCGCCGCGCTCGTGCAGTGCGGCGTGACCACGCTCTGTGCGCCGCCCACGGTCTGGCGCATGCTGGTCCAGGAGCCGCTGGCCAGCCATGCGGTAAAGCTGCGTGAAATCGTCGGCGCGGGCGAGCCGCTCAATCCCGAGATCATCGAGCGCGTGCGCCACGCGTGGGACATCACGATCCGCGACGGCTACGGGCAGACCGAAACCACCTGCCAGATCGGCAATTCGCCGGGCCAGCCCGTGGTGGCCGGTTCGATGGGGCGGCCGCTGCCGGGTTATCGCGTCGAACTGGTCGATCCCGACGATCAACCCGTGAGCGAAGGCGAAATCGCCCTGCCGCTGGCGCAGCGTCCGCTGGGCCTGATGACGGGTTACGCAAACAACGCGAAGGCCAGCGAGTACGCCACGCGCAACGGCTATTACCACACCTCCGACGTGGCGCTACGCCGCGACGATGGTTACTTCGTCTACGTGGGCCGTGCCGACGATGTATTCAAGTCGTCCGACTATCGTCTGAGCCCGTTCGAGCTGGAAAGCGTGTTGATCGAACACGAAGCGATCGCCGAAGCCGCCGTCGTGCCAAGCCCCGACGAACTGCGGCTTTCCGTGCCCAAAGCTTTCGTGATCGTGCGTCAGGGGTTCGAGGCCGGTCCCGATCTCGCCCGCGAGGTGTTCCGCTTCTCGCGCGAAAAACTAGCCCCGTACAAGCGCATTCGCCGTCTGCAGTTCAGCGATCTGCCAAAAACGATCTCCGGCAAGATCCGCCGCGTGGAGTTGCGTCGCCGGGAAATGGAACGCACGGCCGAGCCCGCACGCCAGCCCGACGAGTACTGGGAAGAAGATTTCCCTGAGCTGCGCTGAAATCAGGACGGAGTCCGAAATGATCGAATTCGAGTACCTCCACGAGGGCGCGGTGGCGCTTGTCACGCTCGCTCGGCCGCCTGTGAACGCCTTTACTATCGACGGTCTGCGCCAGCTTCAGCAGGTGATCGAAACCTTCAATCGCGAGGCGCGCGTGCGCGCCATCGTCATCACGGGGCAGGGGCCGAAGTTTTTCAGCGCGGGCGCCGATCTCACTGCGTTCGCCGACGGCGACCGCGCTGTGGCGCGCGAAGCGGCCAGCGCGTTTGGCGCGGCATTCGAAACGCTGCAGAACGCGCGCGCCGTCGTGATTGCGGCGATCAACGGCTATGCGATGGGCGGCGGCCTGGAATGCGCGCTCGCCTGCGATATCCGCATTGCCGAAGAGCACGCACAACTGGCGCTGCCCGAACCGGCCGTCGGCCTGTTGCCGTGCGGTTGTGGTACGCAGACGCTGCCCTGGCTCGTCGGCGAAGGCTGGGCCAAGCGCATCATTCTCACCGGCGAGCGCGTGGACGCCGCCACGGCGCTGCGCATC
The DNA here is from genome assembly GCF_035948235.1 of Paraburkholderia sp. Taxonomy (GTDB): domain Bacteria; phylum Pseudomonadota; class Gammaproteobacteria; order Burkholderiales; family Burkholderiaceae; genus Paraburkholderia. The sequence goes on from NZ_DASZJJ010000085.1 coordinate 52,988, forward strand.
GGCCTGGTCGAAGAAGTGGTGCCGCAGGGCGGCGCGCGCGAAGCGGCGCTCGTCATGGCCGCTCGCGTGGCCACGCTCAGTCCGCAGGCGGTGACGTCGAGCAAGGCGCTCATCCATCAGGCGCGCAATGGTGTGCCGCGCAGCGCGGCGCTGGCGGTCGAGCGCGAGCGCATGCTCGACCTGTTCGAATCGCCCAATCAGCGCGAAGGCGTCAATGCGTTCCTGGAAAAGCGCAAGCCGAACTGGCATTTTGAAACGGAGAACTAAGGAATGAATGCAATACCCGCTTCCACGCAGACCGCAGTGCAGGCCGAAGCCGATGTGCTGTTTCGCGTGGTCAACCGCGTCGCGATCATCACGCTGAACCGTCCGGCCGCGCTCAATGCGCTCTCGCATGCGATGGTGCGCGAGATCGCCGCCATGCTCGAACGCGTGCGCCGCGACGACGCCATCGTTGCACTGGTGCTGAAGGGCGCAGGGCCGAAGGGCTTTTGCGCGGGCGGCGACGTGCGGGCGATCGACCGGCTGGCGCGCGCGGGCGAGCGCCTGGGCGAGGACGGCTGGCAGCAGTTTTTCGTCGATGAATACCGGCTCGACTATGCGCTGCACACCTTCGAAAAGCCGCTCGTCGCGCTGCTGGACGGCGTGACGATGGGCGGCGGCATGGGGCTCGGACAGGCGGCCGCGCTGCGCGTGGCGACTTCGCGCACGAAGATCGCCATGCCCGAGACGCGCATCGGCCTGCTGCCCGATGTGGGCGCAACGCACTTCCTGGCGAAAATGCCGGTGGAGACGGAGCTTTACGTGGGTCTCACTGGCGCGATGCTGAATGGCGCGGACGCGCTTCACTGCAATCTCGCCGATCTTTGCGTGCCCGGCGAATGGCTCGACGGTTACGAAGCGCGCCTTGCACAGACGCATTTCGACGGCAATGTGCGCGACACGCTGCGGCGCGTGTTCGATGCGCCGTGTCAGGACGTTCATACGAACGAGAGCGCCTTGAGCAGGAACGCGGCGTTGATCGTGCAGCACTTCGATCGCCGCAAACCGGTCGTCGAGATCGTCGCGTCATTGCGCGCCGCGCTCGAACGCGAACCGTCCGAAGCCGATCGCGCCTGGCTCGAAGCTTCGCTCGAAGCGCTCACGCATTATTCGCCGACGATGCTCGAAGTCACGCGCGAAGCCTTGCTGCGCGGACGCCAACTGACGCTCGCGGAGAGCTTCCGGATGGAGCTCGGGATCGTTGCGCGCGCAATCGAAGAGGGCGACTTCTGCGAGGGCGTGCGCGCGCACCTCATCGACAAGGACCGCAAGCCACGCTGGGCGCCCGCGACGCTCGCCGAAGTGCGCGATGAACGCGTGCAGCAGTTCCTTTGCTCGCCGTGGCGTAGTCAGACGCATCCGCTCGCGGATCTGGGCGCGTGAAGTTCTGCAGAGGTGTCAGTCCGACGCTTCGCGCGCCGCGCTCGGGTCGCGCAGGGCCGCGAGGCGGCGCTGGCGCTCTTCATCCGATAACCGGGGCGACCGGCCAGCCGCCGCGCCGCGCGCGGGCCGTTGCGCACGCGCGAGCAGGCGCAGCGTCGCCACCGATCCGGCGATGGCCAGCAGCATCGGAATCGCCAGATCGTGGTTCACGTGCGTGAACTCCAGCATCAACACCGTGGCGGTCAAAGGCATCTGCATCGATGCGGCGAGAAACGCCGCCGCGCCCACGATCGCAAACGCGCCCGCCGCGAGTCCCGGCCACACATGATTGAGGAGGCCCGCGATCACGATCGCGAGCAGCGCGCCGTTCGTGAGCCCCGGCGTGAGCAGGCCGCCCTTGGCGCCCGCGCGCAGCGTCGTCGTCGTGACGAGGACCTTGAGCACCAGCAGCGTGGCCGCAAGGCCAATGCCGAGGTTATCGTCGAAGCTCAATCCCGCCGGGCCTTTTCCATTGCCCAGCAACTGCGGAAACCAGATCGCCAGCACGCCAATCGCCGCAAAATTCAGCACTGAATAAACCGGTAAGCGCCAATCCCTTGGTGACGCGTCGCGCGCGCGGCTTGTCAGGCGCGTAAAGACATGCGCCGCCGCGCCAAACAGTGGCCCGCACAGCACCGACCACACCACCAGTTGCGCGTTGATCGTGTAGGCGGGCACGTGATACTGCTGCTCGTCGCCCAGGCCAATCCAGGCGACTACGGCCGCAATCGCCGATGTCGTGATCGCGGGCACCGCCGCCGACCAGCCGAAGGTGCCCAGCAGCACTTCGAGCACGAACACCGCACCGCCCAGCGGCACGTTGTATACGGCGGCCAGACCCGCGCCCGCGCCGCACGCAATCATCACGCGGCGCTCGGCGGCGGTCAGGCCTGTGCGTCGCGCAAGCCAGCTTGCGATCACGGCGCCGATCTCGCGCGGCGCGACTTCGCGTCCTAGCGGCGAGCCCATCGCCACCGTCACGATCTGCAGCAGCGCATGCACGGTAGTCGACACCATCGGCATGCGCGGGCCGCCCGGTTTGATCGCCGCGCTGATGCTCACGAGCGCACGCCCGTAGCGGTAAAGCGCCCACCAGCCCACGCCGCCGATCAAGCCGCACGCCGCCAGCACGGCCACGCGCCGCCACGGCGCGGTGCCCGTCACGCCTTCCAGAAAGCTCTCGTTGCCGATCAGATGCGCCTGGCTGTAGCCGTAGGCGAAGTGCTGGATCGCATGCAGCAGCATCGCGAGCAGCATGCCGCCCAGGCCTGCGCCGATGCCGGTGAGCACAGTCACTACGGCGAGCGTCACGAGCGGACTGCGCGCGGGCGGTCGTTCGGTGTCGGGTCGGGCGCGGGAGCGTGGAGCGGGATCGATGGGTAACACGGCAGGAGCGGCAGTAGAGGAAAGGCGCTGCGGTCTGGCAACACGCGCTAATTGTAGCGACGGTGTCGCGACGGCGTTGTCGCGCCAGCAACGAAAACGCCCGCCGCGCGCAAGGCACGGCGGGCGTTGCAAGCGCGTGCTCGAAATCGCTTACAGGTAGCTGCAGACGTAGTCGAGCGTCTCGGTCACTTCGATATCGAAGCGGCTCTTGCCCGGCACCGAGAACGACTCGCCCGCGCCGTAGCTCTTCCACTCGTCGCTACCGTCCAGACGGATACGGCACTTGCCGGCCTGCACTTCCATCAGTTCCGGCGCGTCGGTGCCGAAGTTGAGCTGGCACGGCAGGATCACGCCGAGCGTCTTGCGGCTGCCGTCGGCGAACAGCACGGTGTGCGACACGCACTTGCCGTCGAAATAGACGTTGGCGCGTTTGATAACGGAAACCTGGTCGAATTGTGCTGCAGCCGTCATGGCGGTCTTCCTCTGGAACGTTCGTGAATGGATGCCTTCGCGCCGCCGGGCGCGTCCTTCTGCTCGCCGCGCGCCCAGTGCGAGAGCGCCATCATACCGGCCCGAAGGCGGGCGGCGTAGCGCTCAATATCGCCATTCGCAGGGCGCATGGACCGCCCTCGCGGCGTCGAGCCTCGTCATTCTGTCAACGAAATCCTACGAATACCCCTTTTAATTGTTTACATGATTGTGACGATTAATTACAATTGCTGAAGCGAATGAGAAACATTCGCATTCTCAAAAACGACAACACCCAGGCATCTCCTGGCGCGGTGGACGCATAACGTCCCGCGGCGCACAGGCGTGCGCCTTCGATCAAACCGCCCAAACCATGTCCGTCATCTTCCCGACGCGGATGCGCACAGTCGCGTCCGTAGCAGCCCTGTATTGCTCCGGTTTCTTCGCAACGCAAGCGGCCCACGCCCAGGCTGCGCCCGCGGCGCCTGCTGTTCCGGCCTCGTCGAGCGCCGCTAGCGCAAAGGCTTCGTCCAATGCCACGCAAGGCGCCACCGAGGCCACGCTGCCCGCCGTCAAGGTCAGTTCGTCGGCGCCTTCCGAGATGCAGACGAAGTCGCTGTCCTCGTACAAGTTCACCTCGCCGCTCATCGACACGCCGCGCTCGGTCACGGTGATTCCGCAGGAAGTGCTCAAGCAGAAGAACGTCTCGACCTTCGAGGACGCGCTGCGCACGGTGCCCGGCATCACCTTCCTGGGCGGCGACGCGGCGGCCAATCCGTCGGCGGACCGCCCGGTGATTCGCGGCTTCGAATCGCGCAATTCGATCTTCGTGGACGGCATGCGCGATTCGGGCGTGCAGAACCGCGAGACCTTCGACGTCGAAAATATCAGCGTCGTGAAGGGCCCGGATTCGGTGTACGCGGGGCGCGGCTCGGTGGGCGGCAGCATCGACATCACCACCAAAACGCCGACTGCCGATAACTTCATCAATGGCAGCGTCGGTCTGGGCACGGACAGCTTCCGCCGCGCGACCGTCGACTGGAACCAGAAGATCAACGACACCAGCGCGTTCCGCCTGAATGTCATGGGTCACGATTCCGATGTGGCGGGTCGCACCAATGTCTACAGCAAACGCTGGGGCGTGGCGCCGTCGATCGCGTTCGGCCTGAATTCGCCGACCACGGTGACGCTGAGCTACTACCACCTGAACACCTACGACATGCCCGACTTCAGCGTGCCGTTCCGCTCCACGGGCGGAACGCCGATCTCGAGCAATCGCAGCCAGTTTTATGGGCTGAACTCGCGCGACTATCGCCGTGGCCAGAACGACACCGGCGAAGTGAAGGTCGAGCACCGCATCAACGACGCCTGGAAGATCAAGAACACCACGATGTTCGGCCGCTCGACGCTGGACTACATCGCGACCAATCCGCAGCTCACCAGCGCGACCTCGAACATCCTCAGCCTGCAGGCCAAGAGCGGCAAATACGCGACCAACAGCGTGTCGAACCAGACCGAAGCGAACGGCAAGTTCGACCTCTATGGCATGCGCCACACGCTCACGGCGGGCGTGGAGTTCAGCCACGAGCAGGACCTCTACGAGGGCTATCTCGTGACGGATTCGGCGGGCAACAATATCCGCTCGGGCGGCCCGTGCTCGATCGCGTACAACTGCACGTCGGTCAACGCCTGGAACCCGAACAACCCGTGGACCGGCAGCATCCTGCTCAACGGCGACAAGAGCTTCCCGGGACCGGCTACGCACACGCGCACGAATATCGCGTCGGCGTATCTGTTCGACAGCGTGCAACTGTCCGACCGCTGGATCTTCAATGCGGGCATGCGTTTCGATCGTTACGACGTGAATGCGCAGCAGCAGGGCGTCGCCGATCTGAGCAACACGTCGAATCTGTTCAGCTACCAGTTTGGCCTTGTTTTCAAGCCGATTCATACGGTGAGCCTGTACGCGTCGTACGGTACGTCGTCGAATCCGCCGGGTTCGAACTCGGGTCTCGGCGGTGGCACCGACCAGATCACGGCCACCAACCAGGATCTCGCGCCGGAGCGCTCGCGCAACATCGAAGTGGGTGCGAAGTGGGACGTGCTCGACCAACGCCTGTCGCTGACCACGGCGCTGTTCCAGACCGACAAGACCAATGCGCGCGTGAGCGACGGCCTGGGCGGTACGATCAACGCAGGCTCGCAGCGCGTGCGCGGCTTCGAGTTTGGCTTCGCGGGCAACGTGACGAACAAGTGGGCGGTTTTCGGCGGTTACTCGTATCTGGATGCGATCACGACCAATGCCGGACCGACCACGCCGCAGAATTCGGGCTTGCCGATGGTGATGGTGCCCAAGCACAACTTCACGCTGTGGACGAGCTACGACGTGTTGCCGAAGCTCACGTTGGGCGCGGGTGCGACGGTGTCGAGCCTGACTTATGCGTCGGTGTCGTCGACTTCGCGCAAGTGGACGCCGGGGTATGCGCGATTCGATGCTTCGGCCACGTGGCGCGTTTCGAAGAAGGTCGATCTGCAGCTTAACGTAAATAATATCTTCGATAAGCAGTACTACCAGAGTGCGTACCCGATTTACGCGACGTGGGCGCCGGGCCGCTCGGCGGTTGTGACGCTGAATTTCTATCAGTAAGCGTGTGAGTGATGCGGTAGGTTGAAAAGAGGCGCCTGATGTTTGGGCGTCTCTTTTTGTATGGGAATGCGCTGTCGTTTAGGAATTCTCTTGTAGCGATTTAGCTCAAATAGGCTAAAAGTGTCGGGTAGTGCGAGCGTAGCTTGCGTTACGGGGGACCATGCTCATGAGAGACAACACAACTGGCCGTGAAATGGCGCGCCAGGGCGATACGACAGACCACGGCGGCGAAATAATCGACGGTGCGCCCGATCGGACCCATATGGGCAGACGCATCGCTATGGACGGCGACCGCGTGTCGTGTCCAAAGTGCGATGGCGTTTTTAATATCATCGCCACTAGCAGAAACACCCACAACGGAAAGCGCATTGCTTATCTGGGCGACAAGACGACATGCGGCGCAACCCTGCAAGAAGCGCGCGCATGAACCGCTCGATCCCTGCCGCCGTGTTCTCCACGCTCACCATCCAGGGGCAGGCGCTGCCCGGCGACCTCGCCGTGCGGCGCCTGCATGGAAACGAAGGTACGGGGCGACTTTTTTATTACCGCGTCGAAGTAGTTGCGCCGCATGCGGAGTCTGCGCCGGAGTTTTTGATGAATCCGGCTCTGGAACTGGACCAGATAAGAGGGACCTTCGCGACCGTTGCGATCAATCTGGAAAATATCGACCTTAGTGCGCCGATATTACGTGGTGCGGGCGTGCGGGAGATAGGCGGACTCATTACGGAAATCCGCGTGCTGGGTGTCGAGAAGAACGCTGTCGTCTACGAATTCACGCTGCGCCCATCGGTATGGCCGGCGACGCTACGCCAGAATTCGCGTACATG
>NZ_DASZJJ010000086.1:0-15868 GCF_035948235.1 Paraburkholderia sp.
CATGCGGCTTTTTTCATGGCGACAACGCTTGAAGTGCTTCAGGCGATTGCTTCGGGCTCCTGCACACTGAGCCGCTTGCCCAGGCTCACGACGGCATCCGTGCGATAGCCCAGCGCGTCGTAGAACTCGATCACCTCGGGCTTGTCGGCGAGCACTTGCAGATTGAGCTTGAGACAGCCCATCGCCGCGAGCGCGCTTTCGGCATGCCGCACCAGCCGCGTGCCAATGCCCAGACGCCGCGCCTCGGGCGCCACCGCCAGCGAGTAGAGCCAGCCGCGATGTCCGTCGTAACCCGCCATCGCCGTGCCGACGATCGCACCCGTCTCGCCGCGCGTGGCGACAAAGAACAGCTCCGGCTGCGTGCCGAGCTTGTTCGCGATCGACAGGCGCGGATTGCGGTGCGGCCGGGTCGTGTCGTTGTACTCGGGAAAGGCCTGAAGCCAGAGCGCGAGCACGGCTTCGGTATCGGCCTGATTGAATGCGCGGATCGTGATGGACGCTGCGGACATCGCGTGCTCCGGGTGCTTACAGCGAGTCGAGGATGTTGCGCAGCATCGCCATCATCTGGTCGATTTCCTCGTTGGTGACGTTCAGCGCCGGCATGAAGCGCAGCAGGTTCGGGCGCGCCGCGTTGAGCAGCAGGCCGTCCGGCTGCATGACGCGTGCCTTTTCGACGATTTCCGGGCCGATGTCCTTGCCGAGCATCAGCGCGCGCAGCAGACCTTCGCCGCGCTCGCCCTGGAAGCCGCGTTCGGCCGACAGTTCGAGCAGCTTTTCGCGCAGGTATTCGCCGCGTGCGCGCACGCCTTCGAGGAAGCCCGGCGCGACCAGTTGCGAAATCACCGAGTAGCCGACTGCCGTCATCAGCGGGTTGCCGTTGTAGGTGCCGCCCTGATCGCCCGCTTCGAACACGCAGACTTCCTTCTTCGCGCACAGCGCCGCGAGCGGCACGCCGCCGCCGATGCCCTTGCCGAGCGTCATGATGTCCGGCTCGACGCCCGACAGTTCGTAGGCGAACAGGGTGCCCGCGCGGCCGCAACCGGTCTGCACTTCATCGACGATCAAGAGGATGCCGTGCTTTTGCGTGAGGGCGCGCAGTTGTTGCATGAATTCGCGCGTGGCGGGAATCACGCCGCCTTCGCCCTGGATCGGCTCGAGCATCACGGCGACGGTCTTGCCGGTGATGAGCTTTTCCACCGACGCGATGTCGTTCAGATCGGCCTTCGGGAAACCCGGCACTTGCGGTGCGTAGATCGTGTCCCAGCCCGGCTTGCCGCTCGCCGACATGGTCGCGATGGTGCGGCCATGGAAGCTGTGGTCGAACGTGATGATCTCGAACGCGCCGTCGCGATGCTTCTTGCCCCACTTGCGGGCGAGCTTGATCGCGCCTTCGTTGGCTTCCGCGCCGCTGTTGGCGAAGAACACCTTGTCGAAGCAGCTATGTTCGGTGAGCAGACCGGCGAGCTTCGCCATCGGCTCGTTGTAGAAGGCCGGCGACGGGTTGATGAGCAGGCGCGCCTGCTTTTCGAGCGCCTCGATCATGCCTTCGTTGCCGTGGCCCAGGCTGTTGACGGCCCAGCCCTGGATGAAGTCGAGGTAGCGCTTGCCTTCGTTGTCGTAGAGCCACGACCCCTTGCCATGCGTGAAAACGATTTCGGGCCGGTTGGTGATGTACATCAGCGACTCGATCGGGTATTCGGAAAAATTCATGGCAACGGCTCCGCGTTGGGATGGCAAAAGGTTGAAAACGAAGTGAATGATTACGGCAGAAAAACAAAAAGCCACGGGCTGGCCGTGGCTTTCGTGATTCGAACTTCCTGTGCGTTGGGGGGAAACCCCTTTTCAACGCGCGTCCGCGAGTAGCCAGGCCCTAAAGGTGGGGCGAGCGGCGACGTCGGAGAGCGGACAGGATGCAGTTCATGGGCGCAAGAATACGACAAGCGGATCGGCGATGTAAACCGTCAATGTGCAGACCGGCGAAGAAATTTTCGTGACGGCGGCCCATTGATGGACCTGCCGTCAGTGCTCGTCGGCTTGCAAACGCGTGGTTAAACCGCGTTCGCGAGGTCCGCCGCGCTCGTGAACGAGTCCGCGTAGAACTCGTCTTCGGGCAGGCCGTGGTGCTGCGTGAAGTCGCGCTGGGCCGACTCCACCATCACCGGCGCGCCGCACGCGTAGACCTGATAGGCCGACAGATCAGGCAGATCCTCGATCACCGCGCGGTGCACGAAGCCCGTGCGGCCGCTCCAGGCGTCGTCGGCGGCGGGTTCGGAGAGCACCGGCACGAAGCGGAAGTTCGGGATCTCCTTCGCCCATTGTTCGGCGAGTTCCATCAGGTACAGGTCCTTCTTCTGGCGCGCGCCCCAGTAGAGCGTCATCGGGCGGTTCAGATTCTTGTGAACCGCGTGCTCGACGATGGCCTTGAGCGGCGCGAAGCCGGTGCCCGAGGCGAGCAGCACGATAGGCTTGTCCGAATCTTCGCGCAGGAAGAAGGTGCCCAGCGGCGCCTCGAAGCGCAGGATGTCGCGCTCCTTCATCTGCGTGAAGACGTGGTCGGTGAACCGGCCGCCGGGCATATGGCGGATGTGCAACTCGATCGGGCCTTCCTCGTGCGGGGCGCTGGCCATCGAGTAGCAGCGGCGCGTGCCGTCCTTCAGGATGAATTCGAGGTACTGGCCGGCGAGGTATTGCAGACGCTCGTTGGCAGGCAGTTGCAGCTTGAGGACGACAACGTCGTCGGCGCGGCGCTCGATCGCGGCGATGCGGGTGGGCAGCTTGCGCACCTGCATGTCGCCTACGCCCGCAACTTCGCGGATATCGATTTCGAGGTCGGTCTGGGCCGTGGCGCAGCACAGCAGCGCCATGCCGCGCGTTCGTTCGTCGTTTGAAAGCGCCGAGGCCGCATGGGCGCGCTGCTCGACTTCACCGGAGCAGACTGTGCCCTTGCACGAGCCGCAGGCGCCGTTCTTGCAGCCATAGGGAATGCCGACGCCCTGACGCAGGGCTGCGTTGAGAACGGTTTCGTCGGGTTCGACCTGGAACTGCCGGCCGCTTTGCTTAAGCGTTACGTTGAAAGCCATATTCGAGAAAGCGTAAGTCTGTCATTCGAGGGGTGAACCGGGCCAAGCCGGTTCGGGCCGTCGCCGGACGTCGCCGGCGGCTAAAATGGGTCCACCATGATTGCCACACGAACCTTGCGCCGTGCGCGCATCCTTATCGTCGGTTGCGGCGACGTCGGCCTGCGCTGCGTCACCCAGTTGCAGGCGCGCGCCTCGCGCCCGCGCGTATTCGCGCTCACGCGCCGTTCTGAACGCGTCGATCTGCTGCGTGCCGCGGGCGCCGTACCCGTGCTGGGCGACCTTGACCAGCGCGCCCGTATGACACGGCTGGCGGGTCTCGCTGCAACGGTGCTGCATCTCGCGCCGCCGCAGAAAGACGGCGACGACGACCTGCGCACGCGCCGCCTGATCGCCGCGCTCAAAACGCGCCGGAAAACGGCTGTACCGAGTGTGCCTGTCCCGAAAAAGGAACGGGGCGGCCTCGCGGGGCGTCTGTTCAGGCGCGCATCCAGCAAGGCAATCCAGCCGGCATCGCGACCTTTTTCGGCGCCAAAACCATCCGCTATTGTACCCGAGCGCACCTGGCGAGCCCGGCGTGCCCAACCCTTCGCCGCGGTCCGTCCGACGCTCGTCTACGCCAGCACGACCGGGGTTTACGGCGATTGCGGCGGCGCGCGGATCGACGAAACGCGCCTGCCGCGCGCCGCCAACGCACGCGCGAAACGCCGCGTGGCGGCGGAGCGCCAACTGCGGCGCGCCACGGCGCGCGGCGCGCTCAAGGCGACCATCGCCCGCATTCCCGGCATCTACGCGGGCAACCGCCTGCCGCTCGCGCGGCTGGAAAAGCGCACCCCGGCGCTGGCGGCCAGCGACGACGTCTACACGAGCCACATCCACGCCGACGACCTCGCGGCGATCCTGCTGCGCATGGCGACCCACGGCAAGGCGGCGCGCATCGTGCATGCGAGCGACGATAGCGAACTGAAAATGGGGGAGTATTTCGACCGCGTGGCGGATGCCTTCGGTCTGGCGCGCGCGCCGCGCGTGAGCCGCGACGTGGCCGAGCGCGAACTCGACCCCGTGCTGCTGTCGTTCATGCGGGAATCGCGGCGGCTGGACAACGGGCGCCTGAAGCGCGAATTGCGCGTGCGCTTGCGCTATCCGGACGTGGATGCGTTCTTGCGGACGATCCGGACGAACACCGTGCGCACGCTGCCGCCGCACCCGTAATCGCGCCAATGCGAACAAGCGGGCGGCGCGGCGCAAGCGTGCCGTTCACGTGATGGCCGGCAGCGCCTCGATCAGGAGGAAGCACAGCAGAGCCCCGATGAGCGCTCCAATCAGATTCGGATGGTATTGATGCCGATAATGCATCGACGCCAGCAGGCCGCCGATCAGAATCACCCCTAGACCCATGAAAGCCATCAACACGAATGGGATGCCGAAAGTGTCGTTGATGTTCATGATGCCCCTCCTTGAAACTTGTAATCGTTGTTTAAGGGAGTATAGGGCGGGTCGTCAGGAAGGGCATGCTGCGGCGCGGCATAAAAGGGGTGCATTCGCCGGCTGAAAACCGTAGCCGCCCCGTCGCACAAGGCCGCGCGACATGCGCCGTGGTTTACCCAGGGTTGCGCAGCGCTTCCAGAGCGGCGGTGTCGAGCCACTTCCAGGCACCCTCGGCCAGGTCCTCGGGCAGCGTATAACCGCCGATGCGCTCGCGATGCAGCGCCTCCACGCGGTTGCCTGCCGCGGCCACCATGCGCTTGACCTGGTGATACTTGCCTTCCAGCACGCTCAGCTCCAGCTCGTGCTCGCCGCGTGCGCTGGCCGCGAGCGCCGCGCTCGGCGCGCGCTCGCCGTGCAGCAGGACGCCATCGCGCAGCGCCTGCAACTGCGTCTCGTCGATCGGATGGCGCGTCGTCGCCACATAGATTTTGGGCACCTTGCGTTTGGGCGAGGTGAAAGCGTGCACGAACTGGCCATCGTCGGAGAGCAGCAGCAGACCGGTCGTGTCCTGATCGAGACGGCCCACGCACTGCACGTTGCGCTCGGCGAACTGCGGCGGCAGCAGATGGAACACGCTCAGATGATGTTGCGGATCGCGCGAGCACTCATAGCCCGCAGGCTTGTTGAGCGCGAGATAGGCGCGCTCGTGAAATGGCCAGGACGCGCCGTCGACGCTGAACACGAGACCGGCGGTGTCGAAGGCGGCGTTCGGATCGCTGCAGATTTCGCCGGCTACGGCCACGCGCGCATCAGCGATCAGACCACGGCATTGGCGGCGCGTGCCGAAGCCTTGCGAGAAAAGAATACTTTCGAGATTCATGATGGAGCGCCGCAGCGTGAAACCGCAGCATTTTAACGAAGCGCCGGGGCTACCAGGTTCGCGACGCCTGATCCGCTGACGATTGCCTTGCGGCTCACCTCCCGATCGATTGCAGTTGAACGCCGTTCGCGACGTATTTCGCGAGGATGGCGTAACGTATCGCGGTGCAGTGGCCCGGCTACGGACGCGCATCGCAGTGCGAGGGCCGCTCGCATCCCCCTTTTTCTTTGGCGCAGCGCCGCGCCGCCGCCATACGGCGCGCGCTGCGCCTGTCATCTCACGTGGAGGGCAGCATGGCGAAGACGATTGCGGATTTTCTGGCGAAGACACTCGAAACGGTGGGCGTCGAACGGATCTGGGGCGTGACGGGCGACAGCCTGAACGGTTTGTCGGCGAGCCTGCGCAAACTCGGCACGATCCGCTGGATGCATACGCGCCACGAGGAAGTCGCCGCCTTCGCAGCCGGCGCCGAAGCCGCCGCGACCGGGCGTCTTGCCGTTTGCGCGGGCAGTTGCGGCCCGGGCAATCTGCACCTCATCAACGGCCTCTACGATTGCCATCGCAATCGTTCGCCGGTGCTGGCGATTGCCGCGCACATTCCGTCGACGGAAATCGGCCTCGGCTATTTTCAGGAAACGCATCCGACCGAACTGTTTCGCGAATGCGCTCACTACGTCGAACTTGTCACCAATCCCTCGCAGTTTCCGCGCGTGCTGGCCACGGCGCTGCGCACGGCAATCGACCAGAAGGGCGTGGCCGTGATCGTGCTCCCTGGTGACGTCGCGCTGCTCGACGCGCCTGATGAAGAACCGGCGTGGGCGCAGACTTCGCGGCCCGCGACCTTGCCCGCGGCGGCGGATCTCGACCGGCTGGCGGACCTGCTCAATCGCTCGGAGGCGGTGACGCTGCTGTGCGGCAGCGGCTGCAAGGGCGCGCACGACGAAGTGGTGGCCTTCGCCGACGCGCTCGGCGCGCCGACCGTGCATGCGTTGCGCGGCAAGCAATACGTCGAATGGGATAACCCGTACGACGTGGGCATGACGGGGCTGATCGGCTTTAGCTCGGGCTATCACGCGATGATGTCGTGCGACACGCTCGTGATGCTCGGCACCGACTTCCCGTATCGCAATTTTTATCCCGAACACGCGAACATCGTGCAGATCGACCGCGACGCGGCGGCGCTCGGCAAACGCGCGCCGCTCACGCTCGGCCTGATTGGCGACGTGCGCGAAACGCTGCGCGCGCTCACGCCTAAACTCACGCGCAAGACCGACCGTCACTTCATCAACCGTGCGCGCGGCCATTACGCCGATGCGCGCAAGGGGCTGGACGACCTCGCGCGCCCGGCGCCCGCGGGCAAACCGCTGCATCCGCAATACGTGACGGCGCGCCTGGACGCGCTCGCTGCCGACGATGCGATCTTCGCCGTCGATGTCGGCACGCCTACGCTGTGGGCGGCGCGCTATCTGACGATGAACGGCCGCCGACGGCTGCATGGCTCGTTCAATCACGGCTCGATGGCGAACGCGATGCCGCAGGCGCTCGGCGCGCAGGCCGCGCATGTGGGGCGACAGGTGATTTCGCTATCGGGCGACGGCGGACTGTCGATGCTGCTCGGCGATATTCTCACGGCGCGCCAGCTCGATCTGCCGATCAAGATCGTTGTCCTGAATAATGGCTCGCTCGGCTTCGTGGCGATGGAGATGAAGGCGGGCGGTTACGTGGAGACGGGCACTGACCTGGCGGCGACCAATTTCGCGGATATCGCGCGCGGTGCGGGGCTGTTCAGTGTGCGGGTGGAGACGTCGGAGGCGCTTGACGATGCGTTGCGCGAGGCGTTTGCGCATCCGGGCCCGGCGCTCGTGGACGTGGTGACGGCCAAGCACGAACTGGCGATGCCGCCGAAACTGCAATGGGCGCAGGCGAAGGGCTTCAGCCTGTATATGCTGCGCGCGGTGCTGAGCGGACGCGGCGATGAGGTGGTGGAGCTGGCGCAGACGAATTTGCGCTGAGGTGCTGTTGGCGTCCGCCGTGCCCTGAAACGACAAAGCCCCGCGAGAGCGGGGCTTTGTCGTGGATTCTGGTGCCTCGGGCCGGAATCGAACCGGCACTCCTTTCGGAACCGGATTTTGAGTCCGGCGCGTCTACCAATTTCACCACCGAGGCAGATCGTGCAACCCGCTATAGTAGCGGGCGCTCGAAGTAGCCATAAATTATGACGTAAAACCGCAGCCTCGGCAAGCCGCACTCAGATCGTGCGGGAAAAGCGCTGTGCCTGCTGCGTGCTCAGGTAACGATCGAACACCATGGCGATGTTGCGCACGAACATGCGCCCGGCGGGCAGCACCTCGAGCCGGTTAGTGCTGCGCGCGACCAGCCCGTCGGCCTCGAAGGCGCGCAGGCGCTCCAGCTCCGGCGCAAACGTCGTCAGAAAGCGTATGCCATAAGCCGCCTCGAACTCGTCGAAGCGCAATTCGAGATTGCACATCAGCTCGGTGATGATGTCGCGGCGCAGGCGGTCGTCGGCGCTGAGGCGCACGCCACGCGCGAGCGCGAGCCGCCCGTCGTCGATCGCCGCGCCATAGCCCGGCAGATCCTTCGCGTTCTGCGCATACACATCGCCCACCTTGCCGATCGACGACGCGCCAAAGCCGATCAAATCGCAATCGGCCCGCGTGCTGTAGCCCTGGAAATTGCGATGCAGCGTGCGCTGCTGCTGGGCGCGCGCGAGTTCGTCGGTGGGCAGCGCGAAATGATCCATGCCGATGTACACATAACCCGCGTCGGTCAGTTGCTCGACCACGAGCTGCAGCAGCGCAAGCCGGGTGGCGGGTGTCGGCAGCGCGCCGGCGTCGATCTGCCGCTGCATCTTGAAGAGCTGCGGCATGTGCGCGTAGCCGAACACCGAAATGCGCTCGGGCGCGAGCAGCAGCATCGTCTCCAGCGTACGACGGAAACTTTTGACGTTCTGATGCGGCAGCCCGTAAATCAGATCGACGCTGATCGACTCGAAGCCGTTCGCGCGGGCTGCATTCATCACGTCGATGGTCAGTTCGAGCGGTTGCACACGGTTGACCGCGTGTTGCACCACCGGATCGAAATCCTGTACGCCCAGGCTCAGCCGGTTAAAGCCGAGGCTGCGCAGATGCGCGATTGTTTCCGCCGAAGCCTCGCGCGGGTCGATCTCGATGGAGTATTCGGCTTCGCTTTCGGGCCGTAGCGCGAAGTGTTCGCGTGTGGCCGCCATCAGCGTGCTCATTTCCTCGAGCGAGAGAAACGTGGGCGTGCCGCCGCCCCAGTGCAACTGCGAGACCGGGCGCTGCGTGTCGAACAGCGCGGCCTGTAGCGCCATTTCGCGCACGAGCTGCTGAACGTACGGCCTGGCGCGGCCGCGGTTTTTTGTCGCGATCTTGTTGCAGCCGCAATAGAAGCAGACGGTGTCGCAGAACGGAATGTGGAAGTAGAGCGAGAGATCGGTTTCGGCGGCGCCGGGATCGGCTGCGGCGCGCCGGTAGTGGTCGATGTCGAAATCGTCGCGGAACTGCAGGGCGGTCGGATAGGACGTATACCGTGGGCCGTTCGCGCCGTATTTGGCGAGCAGGTCGGGGCGGAAGAGGAGGTCGGCGTCGCTCATGCGGGGCTCTCTGGGATGGGGCGCGGGTGGCGTCGCGCGCATCGCACGGTTTGAGCAGGGTTCGCGCGGCAGGCGGCTCCGACAGCGCCGGATTAATCCAGTGTAAGAGGGCGATGGGCCGCACCGTTTGTGTAAAAAGGTCGCAGTCCGGCGTGGCGGGCGCGAGGTGGCACAATGCAGTGCCGCGTCACGTTTGCCGCGCCGCCCGTTTTGAATCAGTAACTGTTTTGTTTCAGGAAGCCGATGTGAGTGCTGCCTCAATTTCCAGCGCAAGTTCCAGCGCCTCTGCGCACGCCTGCCGTCCCGGTTGCGGCGCGTGTTGCATCGCGCCCTCCATCAGCTCGCCGATTCCCGGCATGCCCGACGGCAAGGCCGCCGGCGTGCGCTGCGCACAGCTAGGCGATGACCTGCAGTGCAAGATCTTTGGTTCGCCGTTGCGGCCCGCCTGCTGCTCGGGCCTGCAGCCGCAGGCCGAGATGTGCGGCGCGTCGCGCGAAGCGGCGTTGTTCTGGCTCGATCACCTCGAAGCCGCGACGCAGCCGTCGTCCGGTACTCTGGGCGCACATTGAACACCCGTTGAACCTCGTCGTTCTTCAAGGAGATTTCGCATGATCCGACGCGCGCCGCGCGCCCCTCAAATCTCGCGCTCCCCGGATGCGCCTCGCGCCACGCGGCGGGCCTTCCTGCTGTCGGCGTGCGCCGCCGCCGGCGCGGCCATGTCGCTCGGCGCCTGTGCGACGGGTATCTTTCCGTTCATCCCCGATCACTACACGTTCTCGCAGCGGCAGGTGCAGGACGCGGTGCAGCGCAAGTTTCCGTATCACCGCTCGGTGCAGCAGTTGTTCGAGGTCGCGCTGACGAATCCCGTCGTCACCTTGCTGCCCGATCGCAACCGCGTGGCCGTGCATGTCGACGCTCACCTCGAAAGCCCGCTCATGCAGCAGCCCGTGAGCGGCGCGTTCACCCTGTCGAGCGAACTGGCCTACGACGCGGCGAGCCGCTCGGTCGTGCTGCGCTCGCCGTCGGTCGATAGCGTCGATATGACGGGCAATGCCGCCGCCTACGGGCAGCAGGTCAACGCGGTTGCGGCGCTGGCGGCGACGCAGTTGCTCACCAACTATCCCGTCTACACCTTCAAGCCCGATCAACTTCAGTTTGCCGGGGTGAATTACGAACCCGGTACAATCACAATCCTTACAAACGGCATACGCGTGCAGATCGTCGAGAAATAACGACATACGATCAGGCACGGCACGCGCAGCGCCACTATCGCGAGGTGCAGGGATGGACTGGATCGTGACGTGCAAAGCCCTGATTCTGGGCATCGTCGAAGGGCTGACGGAATTTCTGCCGGTTTCCAGCACGGGACATTTGATCGTAGCGGGCAGCGTGCTTGGCTTCGACGGGGAATACGAAAAAACCTTCGACGTGGTGATCCAGTTCGGCGCGATTCTCGCGGTGTGCTGGGAATTTCGGCGCAAGATCGGCGGGGTGGTGGCGGGTCTGCCTTCGCGGCCCGATGCGCGGCGCTTCGCGCTCAATGTGATCGTGGCGACGATTCCCGCGGTCGTACTTGGCCTGATGTTCGAGAAGGCGATCAAGTCGGTGCTGTTTTCGCCGGTGCCGGTGGCCTGCGCGCTTGTGCTCGGCGGCTTGATCATTCTGTGGGTGGAAGGGCGCATGCGCGCTGCGGGCGGTGTGGCTGGAAGCGCAGCGGGCACCGTAGCAGTCACGGCCGCACGGCCCGCACGCATCAATTCGCTCGACGAGATCACCTTGCTCGACGCCTTCAAGGTCGGCTGTGCGCAGTGCTGCGCGCTGATTCCCGGCATGTCGCGCTCGGGCTCGACGATCATCGGCGGGATGCTGTTCGGCATCGAGCGGCGTGTCGCCACGGAGTTCTCGTTCTTCCTCGCGATTCCGGTGATCTTCGGCGCGACGCTCTATGAATTGCACAAGACCTGGCAGACGTTGTCGGCGGACTGGCTCGGCCTGTTTGGTGTCGGTTTCATTGCGGCGTTCGTGAGCGCTTTCGCGTGCGTGCGCTGGCTTCTGCGCTATGTCGCTTCGCACGATTTCACGGCCTTCGCGTGGTATCGCATCGTGTTCGGTCTGGTGATCCTGCTGGTTGGCTATAGCGGCGGACTGGACTGGGGCGATTGAAGCCGGCCTTGGTGGCTTGATCCAGAAATGCAAAACGGGCGCTGCAAGGGCGCCCGTTTTGTTTTGTTCGCGTCGTTTGGCGCGATCGTTACACCGCGCGGCGCTTGAACACCAGATCCCACACGCCATGACCGAGGCGCAGCCCGCGGCGCTCGAACTTCGTCACCGGACGATAGTCGGGGCGCGGCGCGTAATCAGCGGCCGTATTCTCGAGCGCGGCTTCGGCGCCCAGCACTTCAAGCATCTGCTCCGCGTAGTTCTGCCAGTCGGTCGCGCAGTGCAGATACGCGCCCGGCTTCATGCGCGAAATCAGCAACTGGACGAACTTCGGCTGGATCAGGCGGCGCTTGTGATGACGCGCCTTGTGCCACGGATCGGGGAAGAAGATGTGCACGCCGTCGAGGCTGTCGGGCGCGATCATCTGTTCGAGCACTTCCACCGCGTCGTGCTGGATGATGCGGATGTTCGTCAGTTCCTGCTCGCCGATCAGCTTGAGCAGCGCGCCCACGCCCGGTTCGTGCACTTCCACGCCGAGAAAATCGTCGTCCGGACGCAGCGCGGCGATTTCCGCCGTGCTCGCGCCCATGCCGAAACCGATTTCCAGGATGCGCGGCGCGGTGCGGCCGAATACAGCGCTCCAGTCGGCGGCTTCGGGTGCGTAGGGCACGACGAAGCGCGGACCCAGATCGTCAAGCGCGCGGCGCTGGCCCGTCGACACGCGGCCGGCGCGCGTCACGAAGCTGCGGATGCGGCGATGACGCAGGCCTGCTTCGCTACCTTCGTCGGCGTCGTTTTCAGCGTCGGCTGCGGCAGGGGATGCCAGGGCGTCGGGCGTGTCGTCCGGATGGTCGGGCGGCGTGCAGCCAGGACGGGCTGCGTCGTTCGGATCGTGATTCATCGTCGAGGATGGCAAGCGAGGGTGGCAAATGTAGGCAGCGGGCCTGGCGGTGCGAACCGGGCCGTGCGAGTTCGCAGGCGGCTGGCGGAAATGGCAACCGTAGGCAGCCATGATTTGCTGCTGGCGGACAAGGAGCCGCGGATATTCGGGCAGATCGGTGCGCGCCGTCAAATAGCGCAGCGGAACACGACCGCGAACCGCGCATTATAGCAGCGCGGCCCGAGGCGCCTGGCGCGCCCGAGGTGTGCGGGCTTCAGTCAGTCATTCAGTCAGTCCGACGAAATGGTCACGTGCATCGGCGCAGGATCTCTGAGCTCGAACACGCTGATGCGCCCGGCTCGCACGTCGAACAGCAGGCGCGTGAGATCGGCCACGCGCGACTGCTGGCGCTGGGCTTCGGCGGCCGACCGGTCGTCGTTGTGGGCAAGCAGTGTCGAGCGCACTCTGACGATGAGCGCAATCGCACTGCGGCGGGACATGAAGAATCGTTCCATCGATGACGCCTGCGTGTGGGCGCGCAGGGGAAAAACGCGGGTGGTTGGCGGAGGATCGGGCGGTGCGGATCGCGAAGATCACGCGGATCAAACCGCGCGCAAACAGGATGCTAGCGCAACGACCGGTTAGCGCGCAGCGAAGCGCGCAAGCAAGCCGAAAGCCGGGCGCACGAAGACACTGGCGGCAAAACCGCAAATCTCACGAAAGAGGGGAAGCCAATGTGCCGGCGGCGTAACTTGCCTGGCGCTTGATACCGGCCCGTCATCCTGGGACGGGCAGCGGCGAGAAATGCTGGAGCGGGCGATGGGAATCGAACGCTCACAACGAATCACCCGCAAGTGCTTGATTAAAATACAACAATGAGCGGGCGAATCCCGCTCTCGTAACAGACTTCTGTGGAAGCGGATTATATCGCGCCAACCCCCTCTGACAACTTTGCGCATGGCGCGACAGGCGCGGTAAAGTAGTCCCAGAGCAGGGGCTCTACGCGCAATATCCCAAACCGCACGCAGTCAACTCCGTGTTACATCATGACGGCGAGCGCAACTATCCAGTGTCGTTCTTTCTTGAATCCGATAAAAAACATGAAGATAAGCGAGCGGTTTCAGTTGAGGAAAAGTCAGGTAGAACTAGACTTCGTAGACATCGATCCTGACCGGGACACTCCGCTCTATTTGTCCCCGCACGCATTCGGCTATAGATCGGATGCGTTTTCCGTCGAGGCACATAGGACCGTTGAGTCTTTTTTTCGGTTCTTCCTCGACTTGGTGCGCGCAGGGGAAATGGATCAAGCTAGAGCGCTATTCGAGCATTTGCACGAACCCAACGAAACTTGTCTCGGGATTTCGAGCGGCAATCCAAATGGTCGTGGAG
Organism: Paraburkholderia sp.; assembly: GCF_035948235.1. Taxonomy (GTDB): domain Bacteria; phylum Pseudomonadota; class Gammaproteobacteria; order Burkholderiales; family Burkholderiaceae; genus Paraburkholderia. The sequence goes on from NZ_DASZJJ010000086.1 coordinate 13,449, forward strand.
TGGGGAGTCATCAGGCGCAGCAAATCTTCGACAGTATCGTCCAGAGTCGTGCTGTCCAGACGGGCGTAGTCGAACATTTAGAAGATTGCCGGATATTCATTCATGGCATCGATAAAGACAAGGTTTCGGATATGACGACGAACATCATTCGGAGAAATCTTGTTCGATATACGCAGCAGCAATGCTTCCTTCATGGAATTGAGCTTAGACCCAACACGGCAACTGGTCCCTGTTGGGTGCGCGAAAATTCTCGATGGGAGGAGTGGCACGACGACATGCTTGTAATTGATAACGCTCCGATTTTATTAGTTCCTAAAGGCGTGGTCAGTTACGCAAAAACGTTCGGGTTGAGCAAATACCATCAGCACTTTGTGCTTAACTTTCTCAAACAAGAGCAATTTCAAACAAATGGACCATTCGTCCATAGGCGGCAACTCCGTAATGGAGGGGAAAAGGTTTGGGTTTCAAAAAAGGAGCTAAAGGAAGCCGTTGCGCCTGCGGAGAAGGATTTTGTGACGGGGTTTACCGTGCGTCACAGAGGTGTATTTACGGGATTCCGCGAATGGGCGGCAAGAACTGATAAATCTCTTAGCGACGACGAGATCCAACCTGGATTGGACTTGCCGACAGCGCTCGCGTTTCTGCGACAGCAGTTGCCCGCCATTCCCGTCGGTAACGATGGGGCGACCGCCTATCACCGTCTCGTTACCGGAATACTTGAAGCAATTTTCTACCCCAAACTTATCAGCCCATCCATCGAAATGGAAATTCACGATGGACGGAAGAGAATAGATATTCTTTTTGACAATGCGGCCGATAACGGCATTTTTCACAGGTTGCAACAAGTTCATCGCCTTCCTTGCCAGTATATCGCTGTGGAATGCAAAAACTATGGCCGGGAAGTCGGGAATCCAGAGGTTGATCAATTGAGCGGGAGATTCTCACCGAACAGAGGGCAAGTCGGAATGCTGTTATGTCGATCAGTCGAAGATATGGATCGACTGATCCACCGTTGCAGAGACACCTACACTGATAATCGGGGGCTAATCATTCCTCTCACCGATGAAGACCTGCTTCAATTGCTTGACGAGAAGATCGCAGACGAGACAGCACGCCCGGAGGATCAATTGTTAGGGAATCGTATCAGGGCCGTGATTGTCGGGTAAGCGAGCAAAGACGAACTCGATATATCAGTTCGCCGCATCATTCATCATCTCTCGATAGGCGCGCAAGGCACCTACCATTCGTTCATGCCGAGTCGATTCGTTCTAGCAACCGGCATAGTTGTCCACGATGCTACGTGCCGCCGTTCGGCGTTTTGATGCCGAGAGCGTTCAGCTCGGCCACCATGTCACGCTGAGAGAGGGTTAGAGCCAAATTGTATCAGTCGGGCGGCTGTGCCGCCTGCAACGGCCTTACAAGCTCCCGGTCTGCCGGTGACAGAGCTTGCGGGGTCACAAGCATCACCTTCAAGTTCCAGCGATCCTCGAACTCGGTCATGATCGCGCCCATATCGAGCAACGACGCACGACTGGCGGGCGTAATCAGAAGCGTCAGGTCGTATTTCGGATCGTCGTAATCGATCAAATGCGGATCGCGAAACTTGCGCGCTTCGATGATCTGCGTAATTTCTTCCGCATGATCGCGAGCAAACTGGAAGGAATCATCCACTTTTTTAACCTCTTGTATCGTACGATCGAGAGCATGGTTTACATTATGTACTTGATCTTACGCCGTTTGCATCAAGGTACGCTGCTGTAACATGCGGAGGGGGACTCCACCAGTGCGTCTGAAACGTTGCACACCTTGAGTCGCTTTTAGATGCATTTGATTCAAGTCTGCGCCTCCCGTGAGCTAGTGAGTGTTTGGCAGGAGTCGTACTAGATTGAAAATCTGTCATACTGATGAAAATCAAACTCGATTTGCGTAAAGAACGACAACTAAAGTTATATAAAAATGGATTCGAAATTCGACGTTTGGCTCGATGGCATTCTTCCGCGTCATAGCCGATTGACCGAGATGGTTACGGCTCTCATGCAGAGCCTAATCTCCAATAAAGGAATTGACCATCTCGCGGTAACAGGGCGTACTAAGAAAAAGAGCAAGGCAATAGAAAAGATAGCGCGAAAGGGCTATAAAAATCCACCCCGACAACTTACCGATTTGACTGGTGTTCGGATTATAGTTTACTTTGAATCTCAGGTTGAGCAAGTTTCTGAGTTAATAAAGGAGGCATTCAATGTAGATTTGAAAAATTCGCTGAATAAGGACGAAGCTTTATCCGTCAATCAAACTGGATATCGGTCTGTTCACTATGTCTGTGATTTAGGGCCCGCGAGGCTTGCACTTCCTGAATTTTCTGGGCTAGCAGAACTAAAGTTCGAATTTCAGGTACGTACGCTATTGCAGCACGCGTGGGC
>NZ_DASZJJ010000087.1:0-5899 GCF_035948235.1 Paraburkholderia sp.
TCTTTCGTTCGCCCATCAAGAAGCTGTTCCCCACACGGTCCACGCCATGTCATCCGCCATCGACTTCGCCCAGCTTGCCGACGCCATTGGCGACGCCATTGTCATTTCGGACGCCGCCGGCGACATCACTTACTGGAATCCCGCCGCGACTCGCATGTTCGGATATACCCGCGAGGAAGCGCTAGGCCAGACGCTCGACCTCATCATTCCGGAACGCCTGCGCGGGCGGCACTGGGAGGGGTATCACAAGACCATGGCGAGTGGACAGACGCGCTATGGCAACGACGTGCTGCGTGTGCCTGCTGTCGACAAAAGCGGACGCGCCTTGTCCATCGCTTTCACGGTCGCGCTGCTGCACGATCCGCAGGGCGCGTTGAACGGCATCGTCGCCGTGATCCGTGACGAGACCGCGCGCTTCCAGGAAGAGCGCAATCTTCGCAAGCGCGTCACGGAGCTGGAAGCGCAGGCTCAAGCTCAAGCTCAAGCTCAAGCGCAGCAGTCCTGATTTTCTACGGCCGCATGTGGGCCGCGTGGTGCATAGAACATAACGATCAGGAGACACTCGGCATGGCGATGACCATCGCGATACCGCGCGAGACTTTCCCGGACGAACGGCGCGTGGCCGCCACGCCCGAAAGCGTCGCGCATCTGCTCAAGCTGGGCTATGTGGTCGAAGTAGAGGCCGGTGCGGGCGAGCAGGCTTCGTATATCGACGATGCGTATCGGGCCGCCGGAGCCTGCATCGTCGACGATGCGCTTGAACTCTGGAGCAGTGCGGACATCGTGCTCAAGGTGCGTCCGCCTTCGATCGACGAAGCGCAGCGCCTGAAACACGGCGCGACGCTGATCGGCTTCATCTGGCCCGCGCAACAAGGCGCGCTGCTCGACGTGCTCGCGGCGCGTGGCGCAACGGTGCTGGCGATGGATTGCGTGCCGCGTATTTCGCGCGCCCAGAAGCTGGACGCATTGAGTTCGATGGCGAACATGGCGGGCTATCGCGCCGTGGTGGAAGCGGCGCAATACTTCGGGCGCGTTTTCACCGGGCAGATCACGGCGGCGGGCAAGATGCCGCCCGCGAAGGTGCTGGTGATCGGCGCGGGCGTGGCGGGTCTGGCTGCCATCGGTGCGGCGCGCGGGTTGGGTGCGATCGTGCGCGCATTCGATACACGGCCCGAAGTCGGGCAGCAGATCGAGAGCATGGGCGCGGAATTCCTGACCGTCGAAATCGAAGAGGAAGGCGGCGGTGCGGGCGGCTACGCGAAGCAGATGAGCGCGAAGTTCATCGAAGCGGAAATGGCCTTGTTCAAGGCTCAGGCCGCCGAGGTCGACATCATCGTGACGACCGCGCTGATACCGGGCAAGCCTGCGCCACGGCTGCTCGATGCGCAGACTGTTGCGTGTTTGCGGGCCGGGAGCGTGATTGTCGACCTGGCGGCGGAGCAGGGCGGCAACTGCGAACTGACGCGCGCGGGCGAGGTGGTGCGCGCGAACGGCGTCACGATCGTCGGCTATACGGATTTGCCCAGCCGGATGGCGAACCAGTCGAGCCAGCTCTATGCGACCAATCTTCGGCATCTGCTCACAGATCTCACAGTCGATAAGGATGGCGAATTAAAAATCGACATGAGCGATGTCGTGCAACGGGGCACGACGGTGATGCTTGAAGGTGAGTTGTGCTGGCCAGCGCCGCCCGTGCAAACGGCGGCGGCGCCAGCCCCGGCTGCGGAGAAGTCCGCGCCGTCGCCCTCGCGTGATCCAGCGCATGAAGCGACGACAGCCGCGCGTCAACGCGGCATCGGCGGCGTGGTTGCACTCGCGTTGATCGCGGCGGCTTTGCTTGCGCTGGGGGCCGTCGCGCCGCCTTCGTTCGTCGCGCACTTCACCGTGTTCGTGCTGGCCGTATTCGTCGGTTATCAGGTGGTATGGAACGTCACGCCCGCGCTGCACACGCCGCTCATGAGCGTGACCAATGCTATCAGCGGCATCATCGTGATCGGCGCGCTGCTCCATCCGGCAGGGACGAATGCGCTTGCGAGCGTGCTCGCGGGCGTGGCGCTGGTGGTCGCGACGATCAATATCGCCGGGGGCTTTCTGGTGACCCAGCGCATGCTGAAAATGTTCCAACGAACCTGAGGAGACGTCATGCTGAACGGAATCGGCAATATGGCGTGGCTGGGTGCGGCGACGCTATTCATCCTCAGTCTGCGTGGACTGAGCCATCCTGCGAGCGCACGGCGCGGCAATGTGTACGGCGTGTGCGGGATGACGATCGCGGTGCTGGCCACGTTGCTGGTGACGCGCGGCGCGAGTCTGGGTGTCGCTGTCGGCGCGGCGCTCGTGGGCGGCGGCATTGGCGCGTGGCTCGCACGGCGCGTGGAGATGACGCAGATGCCACAACTCGTGGCGGTGCTGCATAGTTTTGTGGGTCTCGCGGCGACGCTGATCGCCTTCGCCAATGCGCTTTCGCCGGCAGCGGCATCGAGTGGGGTCGAGCGCGCGATTCACGATACGGAGATTTACGTCGGCGCCTTTATCGGCACGATTACTTTCGCGGGCTCGATCGTCGCGTTTCTCAAGCTGCAAGGTACCGTGGGCGGCAAGCCACTCGTGTTGCCCGCGCGGCACTTCATGAACGCGGTGGCGCTGGTTGTGTGCATCGCGCTTGGTTATGTCTTCGTGAGCACGACGGATAACGCACAGGCGCTCATGGCGCTAGGCGTCATGTGTGCAATCGCGGTGGCGCTGGGCGTACACCTCGTGATGGCGATCGGCGGGGCCGACATGCCTGTAGTCGTGTCGATGCTCAACAGCTACTCCGGGTGGGCGGCCGCTGCCACGGGCTTCATGCTCGACAACGATCTGCTGGTGACGACCGGCGCGCTGGTGGGGTCGAGCGGCGCGATTCTGAGCTATATCATGTGCCGTGCGATGAACCGCAGCTTTGTTTCAGTGATCCTGGGCGGCTTCGGCGCGGTGGCCGCCACGACGAGCGCCGCACCCGAAGGCGAGGTGGTCGCGACCACCGTGGAGGAAGTCGGCACGCTGCTGCGCGACGCCGCAGAGGTTGTGATCGTGCCAGGATACGGTATGGCGGTGGCGCAGGCGCAAGGCACCATCAGCGAAATCACGAGGCGTTTGCGCGCGCAGGGCGTGCGTGTGCGCTTTGGCATCCATCCTGTGGCGGGGCGTTTGCCGGGACACATGAACGTGCTGCTGGCCGAAGCGAAAGTCCCCTATGACATCGTGCTGGAGATGGACGAGATCAACGAGGATTTCACCCATACCGACGTCGTGCTCGTGATCGGCGCGAACGACATCGTCAATCCGGGCGCGCAGGAGGACGAGGGCAGCCCGATCGCCGGCATGCCGGTGCTCGAGGTATGGCGGGCGCGCACCGTGGTGGTCTCGAAGCGCAGCATGGCGACGGGCTACGCGGGCGTGGACAATCCGCTATTTTATAAGGACAACACACGAATGTTGTTCGGCGACGCGAAAGGCAGCGTCGACGCGCTGCTAAGACAGCTCGAAACGGCTTGATGTTGCCTGGGGGCGCCGCCCCACAGGTCAATCAATGGAGAGAAACAACCGTGCCACACACCGATCGCATCGACGCCGTCTATACGGCGCGACGCCATAACCGCTGGGTGCAGCTCGTCGCGGGCATTGCCTGCATGGGGCTCGTCGCCAATCTGCAGTACGCGTGGACGCTGTTCGTCGTGCCGATGGATGCGCGTCATCACTGGGGGCAGGCCGCGATCCAGTTGGCGTTCTCGCTTTTCATCGTGACGGAGACGTGGCTCGTGCCGGTGGAGGGCTGGCTCGTGGACCGCTTTGGCCCGCGTCCCGTTGTGATGGGCGGCGCCTGTTGCGTGGCGCTGGGCTGGCTGCTCGATGCCTGGGCGCCGGTTTTGCCGGTGCTCTATGTGGCGGCGGTGATTTCGGGCATCGGTGCGGGCTGCGTGTACGGCACCTGTGTCGGCACCGCGCTCAAGTGGTTTCCGGACCGGCGCGGACTTGCGGCGGGGATGACGGCGGCGGGCTTCGGCGCGGGCGCGGCGCTCACCGTGATTCCGATCTCGCGCATGATCCAGCACGCGGGCTATGAGGCCGCTTTCGTTTTCTTCGGACTCCTGCAGGGTGTGCTAATTCTGGCGCTTGCGCTGGTGATGGTTCGCCCAAAGCCGCCTGCTTTCGCGGCGCGCGTAAAGCGCGTTGTCGCGACGAAAACGGATTACACCACGCAGCAGATGGTTCGCGCGCCGCTGTTCTGGGTGATGTATGGGATGTTCGTCTGCGTGGCGACGGGCGGCATCATCGCCACGGCGCAGATCGGGCCGATTGCGAAATCGTACGGATTCGCCACGATGCCGGTCGCTTTCATGAGCGTGTCTTTGCCGCTGCTGACGATGACGCTGTCGATCAACAATCTCTGCAATGGCTTCACGCGGCCGCTGTGCGGGTTGATTTCGGATCGCATCGGCCGCGAGAACACGATGTTCATCACGTTTCTCGGCGAGGGGTTGGCATTGCTGGGGCTGCGCTACTTCGGCCACGACCCGTATCTTTTCATGCTGTTTTCCGGGCTCGTGTTCCTGTTCTACGGCGACATCTTCTCGAACTTCCCGGCAACCTGCGCCGATACTTTCGGCGCGCGCTATGCGGCGGGCAACGCAGGCACGCTTTATACGGCGAAGGGCACCGCTGCGCTGCTCGTGCCGGTGGCGACGCTGCTCGCGTTGCACGGCGGCTGGAACAGCGTATTCGAGTTCGCCGCGTGTATTGCCATGTTGGCGGGCGTGTGCGCAAAAGTCGTGTTGCAGCCGATGCGACGGCGCTGGATTTTCCAGTCGGCCGCGCCCGAGGCGCATCCGGAACCTGCGTTCAATGCGGCGCCGCTGGGGTCGCGAGACTAATCGCGGGTCTGACGCAGCGTTCAGATCGCCGCTTTGCCACGGCGGCGCGTAGCGGCTGCGCATGCCTTACCTGCGCGGGAACGTAGTGCACGCACGAAACTCATCGCAGGCGAGCTTGCGCGCACGCGTGAGCGCCGAACCCGCCGGGTATCGGTGCGAGCCTGCTGGCGACGTGGGTCTTGCTCGTCGGGGAATGTGGCTTCGGCGAGCGAGCCGTAGCGGCCTTCGTTTTGACCGCGCTCGATCCAGTTGGCTGGCAGTCGCGTTGCGATCAGCCAGGTTGCCGTGGCGCCGAAGCCAACCGCAACGATCGCGGCGATGACGACGATTTCCATCCAGTCTCCGTTCCTTTGGATAACGACTTGCTCATTCGATGCAATGTATACAGTCGAATATAGCGTATCGAGACAAATGAGGAAAAGATGAGCGGGGGAGAGTGAAGCAGAAATGAAAAAAGCCAGCTTATAGCTGGCTTTTTTCATGAATCTTGGTGCCCAAGAGAGGACTCGAACCTCCACAGTGTTGCCACCGCCAGGACCTGAACCTGGTGCGTCTACCAATTCCGCCACCTGGGCAAGGTGTCGCTTACTACTTGCTGCTGCGCTGTGTCGTGCAGCAGAGAACGAGATTCTAGCGTATCTGTAGAGCCTGTCAACAGATATTTTCAAAAAATCTTCACATCGCAGAAGATGTGCGTCCTCACGCGTCGAAACACGAGAGAGAAGGACTCTCATCTGCAGTGAGAACGCAAAGCAAAGGCCGGGCAGAACATGATGTACTTCTGCCCGGCCTGAAGCATTTCGATGCCGATGCAACCAAAATCGCGTTCGAAACGAAACAAAACGCCAGAAATGAAAAAAGCCAGCTTATAGCTGGCTTTTTTCATGAATCTTGGTGCCCAAGAGAGGACTCGAACCTCCACAGTGTTGCCACCGCCAGGACCTGAACCTGGTGCGTCTACCAATTCCGCCACCTGGGCAAGGTGT
>NZ_DASZJJ010000088.1:0-6231 GCF_035948235.1 Paraburkholderia sp.
ATTGCCCCCTCGAAGCTGGCATAGTCGGCGGGGTGATCCTCGACGTGCACGGCCATGCGTTTGGCCTTCGGGTCGTAGCACGGCCCCTTGGGGACTGCCCAGGACAGGAGCACGCCGGCAAGCTCAAGCCGGAAGTCATAATGCAGACGACTGGCCCAGTGCTTCTGCACGACGAAACCCAGCCTGGCGGGCGTAGCCGCGGCCACCGCTGGCGGCGCCGGTTCGGGCGTAACAGTAAAATCCCGCTTCTTTCGATAGCGGGAAAGCGGTGGAGCGGTAGAATCGCGCGCGCTGGCCATGGTTCCAGTGTAGGAATCGCATCTGCAATGCGCCACCGCAAATTAAAGACCCGGCCCGCGTCGATTAGCGCGGACAGTGTGACTGCAACTACGTAACGCCGATATATGGACCTCTGGATTCAACCGTGCAGACCGTGTGCCGATCTCCACGGAAAGCCGTCTACTGAAGAACCGCATCCGCAACTCGTACTGAACGATGCGGGGGCGACCAGGGACGCTCAGGCGAAACAGCACTACACATGCAGCCGGTGCAATGCTGTCTTCGTGCGTATTCAGGCCGGACTGCCGGCGGCGCAGGTATGGATGCTGCTCAATGCGGGCCAGCATTGAATCCGTTCGATGATGCGCCACGACAACGATGAGATTGGGAATGACAACTGCATTTGACGAGGCAACCACGGCGGCGATCGCCGCGTTTGCCCAACTGGATTTCCACACGGCTGTGCAGGCGATGCGCGCCGAAGCCGACTACGACCGCGAACGGGACCTGTGGATCTCGCGTTATATCGACGAACACGGCGGCGGCGCGGACGATGCAGCATACGACGCCCTGCACGCGCAGGCTCAGGCGACCCCGGAATACGCGCAGTTCGTCCATGCCGTGCGCAGGGAAATCCTCGAATACTTCGGCGTGGACGATGCTCAACTGGACTGTATGGTCATACTGCGCAACGACGATAGCGATGAGCTTTGGGCGGAAGTCAACCGGCTGCGCAATGCGCTGGGGACCGGTGAAGTGCGCGGGGATCTCTGAACCGCGCGTAACTGGCGGAAAGCAGATGGAGTCGAACCATCCCGGGAACGGCTGACGTCCCCAACTGGATTTGAAGTCCAGCCGCACCACCGGATGCGATTGCCTTCCCTTGACCACAGAAACCGCTGCACGATGCGCGAAATCGATGCGCATGCATGCATTGTCATCGTCCGTTCACAGCCATTCGCGCATCCGGCTATCGGGTCTCAACAGATGCAGATCGCGCTGGAATCGAGTATATCCAACGCGATCGAAGAACTCCAGAATCTGGATCGCGCGCTTGCGGCCCAACCCGGACGCGTCGCGAAACGCCGCCGCGCCGAGACCCTCGTTCTGCGCCGAGCGTGCGATCAGACGCGCCAGTTCATGCACGACCTCCCGGTCGTAAAACAGATCGCGCACGATCTGATAAAGACGCCCCAGACGCGCGAGTTTGCGCAGCACAGCGCGGACCTTCTCTTCGGGCTGATGAACCTCACGCGCGAGATCCCGCACCCACGGCGGATCAAAGTGCCCGTGCGCGATCAAGGGCATGAGCCGCGCCACCAGCGCCTCTTCTTCCGCATCCAGCGAAACCGCATGCGATGGCAGATGCAGCCAGGGCCCGCTGCGCGCGATACGCCCCTGCTCGACCAGCGCATCGACGGCCGCGCGCCAGACCGTGTCGCTCGCAAGCGGCGCCGCCATGCGCCGCAGGCGCGCGGCGTCCGGACCCTGCTCGTCGGGCACACGCGCATGAAAATCGCCCAGCACGTCGACGATGCGTGCGGCCAGATGCGCCCAATGTTCGCTTGCAAGCAACGTGGCGTCTTCGGCACGGCCTTGTGGCGCAATGACGACGACGTCATCGGGCAACGCAAGCGTTGCTGCATCGTAGCCTGTCAACTGCACTAGCGCGCTACGTTCCAGCCCATGCGGCGCCTGCGCGATGAGCGCCTCCACGCGTGCTTCGTCCAGCCACTTGCGCAGCGCGTCGAGCCACGCATGCCGCTGTGGCGTGCGCCGCCGGCGCGCCGGGCCGAACGGATCCAGTACACGGCCGCCGCCCACCGTGCGGCTCGCCTGCGCGTTGCGCACAATAAAGCGGTCGCCCGGCATCGCGTGCAGCGGCGCATCGAACACCAGTTGCACGCGCGCCTGTTCGCCGGCCTTGAGCGTGTCGCCTTCGAGCAGCGCGACGTTTGCCATCCGATGCGTCGTTCCCAGATGCACGTGCAACGGCGACCAGTGCTGCAAAGCGATATCGGCGTCGGCCAGCAATTGCAGTTCGACGTCCAGCCGTGTGGCTGGCTGCGCGATCCTCGCATCGACGATCCAGTCGCCGCGCGCGATGCGATCTTTGTCGATGCCGGTCAAGTTGAGCGCGCAACGTTCTCCCGCATGGCCGGTTTCAGCAGCACGATTTTGCGCATGGATGCCGCGCACGCGCACTGTTGCGCCAGCGGGTGCGAGCAGCAGCGTGTCGCCTGCATGCACGCGTCCGGAAAACACCGTGCCGGTCACGATGGTGCCTTGCCCCGTCAGCGTAAACACGCGGTCTACTGCGAGACGAAACAAACCATCGTCGCGGCGCGATTGAGATTGCGTCGCGCATTCGCGCAGATACGCATCGAGTTGCGCTACGCCCGTGTCGCCCTGCACGCTTGCGTTCGTTTCGAAGAGCGGCGCGTCGGTGAGCGTAGTCGGCGCGAGCCATGTCGAGATTTCCTCGCGCACCTGCGTCAGCCGCGTAGCATCCACGCGATCCACCTTGGTAAGCGCGATCGCTCCGCGCTGCACGCCCAGCAATTGCAGAATCGCCAGATGTTCGCGCGTTTGCGGCATCACGCCATCGTCGGCGGCAATTACGAGCAGCGCAAAGTCGATCCCGCACGCACCGGCGGCCATCGTATGCACGAGCTTTTCGTGACCGGGCACGTCGATAAAGCCAAGCACGTCGCCGTTCGCCAGCGGCGCATAGGCGTAGCCGAGCTCGATCGAAATGCCGCGCGCTTTTTCTTCCTTCAGGCGATCTGTGTCCACGCCGGTCAGCGCACGCACGAGCGTGGTTTTGCCGTGATCGATGTGTCCCGCCGTACCAACGATCACAGGCGCAACTCCGCGAGTTGAGCAATGAACGCCGCTTCGTCGGCGCTTTCAAGGCAGCGCAGGTCGAGGCGCAGCGCGTCGTCGGCGATGCGGCCGATCACGGGGCGCGGCAGCGCGCGCAAGGCGCGTTCGAGCTTGAGCAGCGCGCGGCCACTGCCTCCCTTGCCGCGATGGCGCACGACCAGGCCGCTGCTCGGCAATACATCGACAGGCAAGGCGCCGCTGCCGATCTGGCTGAACATCGGCTCGATGCTCACGTCGTAGCCTTCTCCCAGTGCACGCTGGCAGGCGGGCAAGGCACGCGTTGCGACTTCGTGCATGTCGGCGGCGGCGCGCGTGAGCAGGCGCAACGTAGTCAGGCGCTCGCGCAAGAACTCGGGCGCCTGATAAAGCCTGAGCACCGGTTCCAGCGCCGCGAGCGTGAGCTTGCCCACCCGCAATGCCCGCTTGAGCGGATGCTTCTTGATCTTCGCAATCAACTCCTTGCGCCCGACGATCAGCCCCGCCTGCGGGCCGCCCAGCAATTTGTCGCCGCTGAAAGTGACGATATCTGCGCCCGCTTCCACGGTGGCGCGCACGGTGGGTTCGGCAGGAAGGCCCCATTGCGTGAGATCCGTGAGCGTGCCGCTGCCCAGGTCCACCGCAACCGGCAGGCTGTGACTACGCGCAAGCGGCGCGAGTTCGTCGAGTTCGACGTTCTTCGTAAAGCCGCTAATCGCGTAGTTGCTGCAATGGACCTTCATCAGCAGCGCCGTGCGCGCGCTGATAGCCGCTTCGTAATCCTTAAGATGCGTGCGATTGGTCGTGCCGATCTCGCGCAGGCGCGCGCCGGCGCGGCTCATGATGTCGGGAATGCGGAACGCGCCGCCGATCTCCACCAGTTCGCCACGCGAGACGATCACCTCCTTACGCGCCGCAAGCGCGGAAAGCGTGAGCAGCACGGCCGCCGCGTTATTGTTTACAACGGTCGCTGCTTCTGCGCCGGTGAGTTCGCAGATGAGTTCGTCGATCAGATCGTCGCGATCGCCGCGCTTGCCGGAAGCCAGGTCGAATTCGAGGTTCGCCGGCTGCGTGAGCGCTTGCACGACGGCGCTTACCGCTTCGTCGGGCAATAGCGCGCGGCCCAGGTTCGTATGCAGCACGGTGCCGGTGAGATTGAATACTGCGCGTAGTTTGCTTTGCGTGCGTGCGCTCAGGCTGTGATCGGCTTCGGCAATGACGCGCGCGATTGAAAATGCTTCGACGTCGGCATCGGTGAAAAAGGCCGATTCGCCCGCCTGTATATCGCGACGCCATCCATCGAGCGTCGCGCGAATCGCCGCGAGCACCTGAGTGCGTCCGTATTGCGCAATCAGCGCTTGCGCTTCGGTCGACGCGATGACACGCTCCACAGCAGGCATCTGCGCCAGCAGCGCATTCAGCGCGGGTTTGGCGCCCTGCTCCACGGTTTCACTCATCGGGCTCGCCTCATTGATCGGCCGGGGCTTCGGGATACAGCAGCGGGTTCGCGCTCGCACGCCGGTAGCCCGCTTCGCTCATCAACAGATCGAGAGTGAGGCTCGCGAGATCGTCGGCAAGCGGTTCGAATTCGAGGTCTTTGTCCTGATAGCCGATCTTGCGATACGTGTGGCATTCGTCGCACGATTCGGCTTTCAAGGCGGCGCTTGACGCCACATCGCCTCCGTCGATACCGTCGATGCCGTCGATGCCGTGATAGGCAATCCCTTTAGTCGAATCGCAATTCGTGCATTTGACGCGCACCACATGATGTTCCGTAGCGCAGAGGCTGCATTGCGTGTAGCGATAGCCCTGGAAAGCGCCGCCCACACGCACGATGCTAGCCACGGGCGGCAGGCCGCACACTGGGCACACACCGGGCGCATCCACATAAGGCACGTCTTTCACATTGAGGCGGCTCGCGAGCGCGGTCCACACGGTTTGCAACGCAGCCGTGATGAAAGGCGCGGTGGCGGGGGCGACTTCCGCATAACGTTGCGCGAGCAACGCATCCGCCTGGGCGTCGAGTTGCGCGTCGCTCATCGCGCGCAAGTCGTCGAGTACTTTGGCGAGTGCGGGCGTGATGGCGCCCGCCGCTTCTACACGATCGGCGAGACGCCGCAAGACCACACGCCATTGCGGATCGCGATCTGCGCCCAGCGCGGGCAAAATCGGCATCGAGTGACGTTGCGCGCCGGCGATCGCCTCGGCAGAAGGCATCTGCGCGTCAAGATGGTCGAGCGCCTGTTGCTGTGCGTCCACGAGTACTGCCATCAGCCGCATATAGCCGCCGATCGGATTGCGATCCGCCAGTTTGCGCAGTCGCGCGGCGCGCTCCTTGAATAGCGTTGCGCGCTCGGGCAAGCGGACGCGGGGAATCGCGGACGGGTCCTGCGTCTGGATCTGTTCCGGGTCGAGTATGCGTTGTTGCGTCACGGCTTTGGGTCTCCGTCCAGCCAGCAAAACACCAGCAAAAAAGCCGCCGCGCCCTCGCGGGCGAGGCGGCTTGCCAGCAGCGCGTCCCTGAAGGTCTGCAGAAGGACGGCTACTTGATGCTCTCGCGGAACCAGCGCGGATGATGTTTGCGCGCCCAGCCCCAGGTGACATAGCCGCGCGTCATCGCGCCAATCGATCCCTTCACCCAGATCGCCGCATAGATGTGCACGACGATACTCACGATCAGCACGAAGGCCGCGGCCGCATGCACAACGGCGGCAATGCGAATGATCGTGATCGGGAAGTAGAACGAAAAGTAACGCCGCCAGATCACAATGCCGCTCAGCAGCAGCAGCACGAGGCAAACCACCAGCGTAAAGAATAACAGCTTCTGTCCCGCATTGTATTTGCCGATTTCGGGCAGCTTGTCCTCGCGATTATTCAGCACGTCACCCATCTGTTTGAGCCACTGCACGTCGGCCTTGTCGAGATAGTTGTGATGCCAGAAACGCAGCGCGAGAATCATGAAAGAGACGAACATCACGATGCCGATGAACGGATGCAGGATGCGCGTCCACTGCCCGCCGCCGAACAGCGCGGATAGCCAGAACATCGACGGATGAAACATCGCCAGTCCGGAGAGCGCGAGCAGGACAA
>NZ_DASZJJ010000089.1:0-68508 GCF_035948235.1 Paraburkholderia sp.
AGGCTCCGTTTGCTGGAATGCAAGTGTGACGTGCGGCGATGCAACAATTTATAACATCGATGTGGCCCCAGAATGACGGAATGGGTGATATGCCGAGCGCCTTAGCTGCGTCGTTGCTAATGTTGTGCGGATAAATTGGTGGTTCATGAGGTGTGAGATACGCAAAATCGTCCGGATACCGCAGAAAAATCCTCAGCTTCCGTCCGGACCTCACCATGCCACTTCACATTCCAGGGGTGCAGCGCTTTGCGCGGGCGCTCGCGAATACCGGGTTGCTTGCGGCCGCGATCTTTGCCATCGCGCCGCCCGTCCATGCTGCACCGGCCGCCCCCAAAGGCACGCTCGTTTTCTGCAGTGAGGGCAGCCCGGCCGGTTTCGACCCCGGCCAGCACACCACCAGCACCGACTTCGACGCCAGCACCGATACGATCTACAACGAGCTTGTCCAGTTTCGCAACGGCACCCTCGACCTCGAACCGGGTCTGGCGACGAGTTGGGACAGTTCGCCCGACCAGCGCGTCTACACATTCCATCTGCGGCGCGGCGTGAAATTCCAGACGACGGCGTGGTTTCACCCCACGCGCGACTTCAACGCCGACGACGTGCTGTTCACGTTCAACCGCATGCTCGATGCGCAGTTGCCGTTTCGCAAGGCTTATCCGACGAGCTTCCCGTATTTCAGCGATCTGGGTTTCGACAAGAACATCGCGCAGATCGACAAGCTCGACGACTACACGGTGCGCTTCACGCTCAAGACGCCCGACGTGATCTTCGTGCGCAATCTGGCGATGAGCTTCGCGTCGATTCTCTCCGCCGAATATGCGGCGCAGTTGAGCGCCACGCATCGCGAAGCCGATATCAACCAGTTGCCGGTGGGCACGGGGCCGTTCGTGTTGCGCTCTTACCAGAAGGACGCGCTGATCCGCTACGACGCGAATCCCGATTACTGGCGTGCGCAAGACGTCAAGCTCGCGCATCTGATCTTCTCGATCAATCCCGATCCGGCTGTACGGATCCAGAAGCTCGCGAGCGGCGAATGCCAGGTGTCGGTGTTCCCGCGTCCGGCCGATCTCGAGGTGGTCAAACGCAATCCGTCGCTGCGGCTGGTGTCGGGCGTGGGCTTCAACGTCGGCTTCGTTGCCTATAACACCCAACATCCGCCGCTCGATCGCGTGGAGGTGCGCCGCGCGCTCGACATGGCGATCGACAAGCCCGCCATTATTCAGGCCGTGTTCGCCGGCAATGCGAAGATCGCGGCCAATCCCATGCCGCCTTCGCAATGGTCTTATAACCCGAGCCTCAAGGACGCGCCCTTCGATCCCGCAAAAGCGCGCGCGCTGCTCGCGCAGGCCGGTTTTGCGAACGGCTTCGAAATCACGCTCTGGGCGATGCCGGTACAGCGTCCCTACAATCCGAACGCTCAACTGATGGCGCAACTGATCCAGCAGGACTGGGCGAAGATCGGCGTGCGCGCGAAGATCGTGAGCTACGAGTGGGGCGAATACAACCGCCGCGCGAAGCAGGGCGGCGAACACGACGTGCTGCTTTACGGCTGGTCGGGCGATAACGGCGATCCGGACAACTGGCTGGGTGCGCTGCTCGGCTGCGATGCCGTGCATGGCAGCAACGTGTCGAAATGGTGCGATCCGGCCTTCAACAAGCTGATTGACAAGGCGCGCGCCGATGCCAACGTGCAGCAGCGCACCGCGCTCTACGAAGAGGCGCAGGTCCTCTTCAAGCAGCAGGTGCCGTTTACGCCAATCGCGCATTCGATCGTGTCGCTGCCGGTGTCGAATCGCGTTCAGGGTCTGGTGTTCTCGCCGCTGGGCAGCCATCGTTTCGATGGCGTGTCGTTGCAGTAAGCCTCATCCCTTCCTCTGACACGCGGCGCCGAGACACTCCGGCGTCTCGCTGCTTCCACCTTTTCCAGCGAATACCCCTTCATCGACCGCCCGTTCAGGGTTTGTACCAACACGCCTATTTTCCGCTTTACATATCAGGTAGCCTGATAGTAAATTGACTTCAAGCCGCGAGTGCGGCACTGTCCCACGGAGAGAGACGATGAGCTACGAAGGTCGCTGGAAAACGGTCAATGTCACGGTGCAGGGCGGGATTGCGTGGGTGGCGTTCAATCGCCCCGACAAGCGCAATGCCATGAGCCCGACGCTCAACAAGGAGATGATCGACGTGCTGGAAACCGTCGAACTCGATCCTGAAGCACAGGTGCTCGTGCTGACCGGCGAGGGCGATGCCTGGACCGCGGGCATGGACCTGAAGGAATATTTCCGCGAAGTCGATACGGGTCCGGACGTGCTCCAGGAGCGCATCCGCCGCGACGCGAGCCGCTGGCAATGGCAGTTGCTGCGCATGTATTCGAAGCCGACCATCGCGATGGTCAACGGCTGGTGCTTCGGCGGCGGGTTCTCGCCGCTGGTGGCCTGCGATCTGGCGATTGCCGCCGATGAGGCCGTGTTTGGCCTCTCGGAAATCAACTGGGGCATTCCGCCGGGCAATCTCGTCAGCAAGGCGATGGCCGACACGGTGGGGCATCGCCAGGCGCTGTACTACATCATGACGGGCGAGACCTTCACGGGCCCGCAGGCCGCGCAGATGGGTCTCGTCAACAAGAGCGTGCCGCGCGCGCAGCTGCGCGAGGAAACGCTGGCGCTGGCGGCAAAGCTGCTCGACAAGAATCCGGTAGTGATACGGAATGCGAAGCATGGCTTCAAGCGCAGCCGCGAGCTGACGTGGGAGCAGAACGAGGACTACCTGTACGCCAAGCTCGACCAGGCAAACTATCGCGATCCGGAAGGCGGCCGCGAGAAGGGCCTCAAGCAGTTCCTCGACGACAAGAGCATCAAGCCGGGTCTGCAGGCCTACAAGCGCTAAGGCGCCGCCACGCTGTCCGGTCGACGCGGCGCGCAAGCCATACAACAGAAACGCGCCGCGAAAAAGAAGCCACGCTGCCCCGGCTGCAAGGTGCCCAGAAAGGCACGAGGGGCGGCACAACCAGGAGACAGGTTTTGGAATCGGACCAAAGCCACGCAGGCGGCGCACCCGGCTACCGGGGTGTCGCCATCGGCACCGTTTCGCCGCGTATCGAGCGGCGCGGCGAGTGCTGGTATCTGGAGGCAGGCGAGCCGCTGGGCGCGTATCCCGAGCGCATGACGGATTGCCTTGAACGCGGCGCGCGCGAGCATCCTGAGCGCCTGCTCATTGTCCGTCGCGATGCGAACGGCGCATGGCGCGGAGTGACCTATGCGCAGATGCTCGACGATGCACGCGCCATTGGTGCGGCGCTGCTGCAGCGCGGCCTGAACGCGCAGCGGCCCGTTGCGATCCTCTCGGGCAACAGCATCGAGCACATGCAGATGGCGTTCGGCGCAATGTGGGCGGGTATTCCATATGCGCCTGTTTCGCCGGCGTATTCGTTGATCTCGGGCGATTTCGGCAAGCTGCGTCATGTGCTGGAAGTCCTCACGCCGGGCCTCGTTTTCGCCGACGATATCGACGCTTACGCCAGCGCACTCGACGCCGTGCTGCCGGCTGGCGTCGAACGCGTGAGCGCGCTGCCCGCCCAACGCGGCGCCCATGCGCCAGCCGTCACGCGTTTTGCGGCCCTGCTCGACACCCCGCCGCATCAGGCCGACGCAGCACACGCCAGCGTCAACGGCGACACGATCGCCAAGTTTCTTTTCACCTCGGGCTCGACGCGTCTGCCCAAGGCCGTGCCCACCACGCACCGCATGCTCTGCGCCAACCAGCAGATGCTGCTGGAGACGTTTCCGCAATTCGGCATCGAACCGCCCGTGATGGTGGACTGGCTGCCGTGGAATCACACCTTTGGCGGCAGTCATAACGTGGGGATCGCGCTTTATAACGGCGGCACGCTGTATATCGACGACGGCAAGCCCGTTGCGGGCAAGTTCGAGGAAACGCTACGCAATCTACGCGAGATCGCGCCGACCATCTATCTGAACGTGCCCAAGGGCTGGGAAGAACTGACCGCGGCGCTGGAAACCGATGCCGCGCTGCGCGAGCGCTTTTTCTCGCGTGTGAAGCTGTATTTCTTTGCCGGAGCCGGCCTTTCGCAGGCGGCGTGGGAGCGACTGGAGCGCGTGACGCTCGCGCATTGCGGCGAGCGCATTCGCATCATGGCGGGGCTGGGCATGACGGAAACCGCGCCTTCATGTCTCTTCACCACCGGGCCCGTGGCACGCGCTGGTTATATCGGCCTGCCCGCGCCGGGCTGCTTCGCCAAGGTCGCGCCGGTGGACGGCAAGCTGGAAGTGCGTTTTCGCGGCCCGAATGTGATGGGCGGTTACTGGCGCGCGTCGGCAGAGCACGCGCGCGACGTGTTCGACGAAGAAGGCTATTACCGCAGCGGCGACGCTGTGCGATTCGTCGATCCGGCACGGCCCGAACTGGGTCTTGCCTTCGACGGACGTATCGCGGAGGACTTCAAGCTCGCTTCGGGCACGTTCGTGAGCGTAGGGCCGATGCGCGCGCGTATCATCAGCGAAGGCGCGCCCTATGTGCAGGACGCGGTCATCACGGGCATGAACCGCGACGATGTGGGCGTGATGATCTTTCCGCGCCTGGACGCATGCCGTGCGCTGGCGAAACTTGGCGCAAACGCGAGCGCGGCTGATGTGCTCGCCGCGCCGGGTGTGCGCGGCTTTTTCGCCGATCTGGTGGCGCGCCTGAATGTCAGCGCTACGGGCAGCGCGACGACTATCGCCCGGCTACGCCTGCTGGCCGTGCCGCCGTCGCTCGATCTGGGCGAGGTCACCGACAAAGGCTCGATCAACCAGCGCGCGGTGCTTCAGCATCGCGAGGCGCTGGTCGAAACGATGCATGCGCCTGATGTAGAAGATCCCGATGTGCTGCTTTCGCGCCCACGCAGTGTGGTGAAAAATTAAAGAGGACTCCGCATGACAAAGACATTCAGGCGCTTGTTTGCTTCGGCATTCATGACGCTCTGCGTGGGCCAGTCGATGGCCGCCGAAGCGGACAGCCCGCCCGCGGCCTTCGACCCGCCGAAGCCGCAACTCACGTATATGGGCCGCTTCAGCGTCGATCTCACCGCGCCGATCTGGGAACTCG
Organism: Paraburkholderia sp.; assembly: GCF_035948235.1. Taxonomy (GTDB): domain Bacteria; phylum Pseudomonadota; class Gammaproteobacteria; order Burkholderiales; family Burkholderiaceae; genus Paraburkholderia. The sequence continues at coordinate 5,107 of NZ_DASZJJ010000089.1, forward strand.
GCGCGACCAGCGACGCGGGCAAACGCCGCATCATCCCGATCACGGGCGGCCGTGTCGACGGTCCGCTCGTAAAGGGCGAAATCCTCAACAACGGCGCCGACTGGCAAGTCGTGACGAAGGATGGCGTGGCGATGATCGACACGCGCTATCTGCTGAAGATGGACGATGGCGAATACGTCTATCTGCAAACGCGCGGTATGCGTTATGGTCCCGCCGCTGTCATGGCCGAGGTCGCGCAGGGAAAGCCCGTGGATCCTTCGCAGTACTACTTTCGCCTGTATATGAACTTCGAAACCTCGTCGAAGAAATATGCGTGGCTCAATCGCGCAATGGCGGTGGGTTACGCGATGCGGCTGGGCAACGCGGTCGTCTACGACGCGTATCTGCTGGACGCGGCGCAAAAATTCTAAGGCGAGTCGTCGTCGCCCAATGCTTCGATAAAGCGGGAAAACAGCTCCGGCTGGGTGGAAACCCCTAGCTTGGTGTAGAGATGGCGGCGGTGCACCTTCACCGTCTCCGGCGAAATCGCCAGCCGCTCGGCAATTGCCTTTGAGGAATTGCCGCGCAGCACCATGCGCGCGATGCCCATCTCCCGCTCCGTCAACAGGCCCGCGCCAAAGCGCGCGAGCGCCGCTTCCACGCGCGCGCCGAGATCGGCGGCGCCCGGTGCGATGCGCGCGGTGTCGCCTGCCAGCCGCCAGTGCTGGCGGATCGCCGCAATCACCCACGGCAGCGCGGCCGTAAGCTTGCCTAGCGGCTCGGCGTCGAAGCGCCTGGCGGCGCCCAGCGACAGCGAAAGCAGCACGTCCGGCTGCGGGCGCACCAGCACCTGGATTTCGTCCTCGCCTACCGCATCGCGGAAATAGCTCAGAAAATATTCGCTCTGCCGGAACAGGTCGGGCGCCACTTCCTCCAGCCGGTAGCACCCATCTGCCAGACCGTCGTGCGCGGCCTGCAGAAACGGATCGAGCAGATAGAGGCCGTTCAGATAAAGCGGTACGGGCGACGGCGTATCGCTGCCGCCTGCGTCGTATTCGTCGAGCACGACGGGCACTGCAGAGACACCATCCGCGCCGATCGCCGTCGCAAGCGCATTGTCGAACGGCACCATTTCATTGAGCAGCAGCACCAGAAAGCGCCAGAAACGCGGCTGACCGAGATGGTCCAGCACGCGCCCGAGCGCCTGATGCATCGCAATTTCCGTAAAGAGTCGGTCCATATCCTGATGTTTAGCGCCATGAGCGCGATGAGTACCATGAGCGCCACGATGGCCAGGCACCGCAAGGGCGTAACCCAAAATGGGAATAGCGGTCAAAAAAATGGCTTCCTAGACTGCAACGCAATCTGTGGCCCCGAGTATGGGCGTTCAAAAAAGCGCAGCATAGGAGAGCAGGATGGCAATGATGTCGGAATCCACGGGCGCGATGCAATCGTCGTCCGAGCCGCTTGAAGTCGCTCAAGCCGCTCAAGTTGTTCAAGGCGTTGAGGCCGGCGAAACGAGACGCACGCTCACGCAAACCCTGAGCGTGCGCGACGCGGTGATGATCACGGTCTCGGGCGTCACGCCCGCCAGTTCGATCTTCGTGATCGCCCCATTCGCGATCCAGCAGGCGGGCAGCGGCGCAGTGATGTCGTTCCTGCTGGGCGGCGTGCTCGCCTTTGCCTTTGCGCTTTGTTACGCGGAGCTGAGCGCCGCACACCGAAGCGCGGGCGGCGAATATGTGATGGCCAAACGCGTGTTCGGCCCCTTGCCGGGCTATCTGACCTTTATCACGGTGCTGGCGGTCAGCGTATTCATTCCTGCGGTGCTTGCGAGCGGCGCCGCGCCTTACCTCAACAATGCGCTTGGCACCCAGTTCGGCAACCAGTCCGTCGCGCTGACCATCGTGCTGCTCAGCTACGTGCTGGGCATGCTCAACATCAAGACCAACGCGTGGATCACCGGGGCGTTTCTGGTCGTCGAGGTGGGCGTGCTGATGCTGATCGCCGGACTGGGCTTTAGCGCCCCGCATCGCGGCGCAAGCGCGCTCATGCATCCGCTCGTCGCTAGCGGCGGCGCGCTGATTCCGGCCACCGCCGCCGCCATCGTGCCCGCCATCGGCACGGCGATCTTCTGCTACAACGGCTTTGGCTCGGCGGCGTATCTCGCCGAAGACCTGCGCGGGGGCAATCGCAACGTCGCGCGTGCCGTGATCTATTCGCTGCTGGTGATTCTGGTGGTCGAGCTTGTGCCGCTCATTGCGATCGTGCTGGGCGCGCCATCGCTGGGCGAACTGTCGAAGAGCGCCGATCCAATCGGCTATGTCGTGCGCGAACTCGGCAATCCCACGCTCTCGCGGCTGGTGAGCGGCGGCATCTTTCTTTCCGTGTTCAACGCGATCATTGCGATTGTCATCACGATGGGACGCCTGCTTTATAGCAGCGGCCGCCACGCGCTGTGGCCGCGCGGCTGCAATCGCGCGTTTTCGACGATACATCCGCGCTTCGATTCGCCGTGGCTGGCGACGCTCGCGCTCGCGGTGCCTTCGGCGGGACTCGTGTTCGTATCGAGTCTGGATGAGCTGACGGCCTTCACGGTGGATCTGCTGCTGGTGGTGTATCTGGTCGTCGGGCTGGCGGCGCTGGCGAGCCGTTTCACCCGCCGCGACGTCGAGCATCACTATCGCATGCCGTTGTGGCCCGTCACGCCGCTCATCGCCATCGCCGGGGCGGGCTATACGCTCTACACGACGCTCGCCACGGCCACCAAGGCGGCGGATCTCTACATCATCGGCGCGTTGCTGGTGTTCGCGCTGGTGATGTACGCGGCCTGCGCGCGCCGCAGCGAAACATTCCGCGCACTCTGAATCGCGCGAACTACGATAAATAGCACTGAAACTGGAACAACGGAGGACAGGCATCATGCGAACGAGGGAACTCGGCATCCGCATCGGGACCGGCAAGCCGGGGCGGTTTAACGCGATCACGGACGTGGCGGGCGTGCGGGTCGGGCATTGCACGCTCGAAGTCGAAAACGGCGATGCGTCGGTGCGCACCGGCGTGACGATCATCGAGCCGCGCGCAGGCGCGGCGCACGACGAGCCCTGTTTTGCGGGCGTGCATGTGCTCAACGGCAACGGCGACGCCACCGGCCTCGAATGGATCCGCGAGGCCGGACTGCTGACCACGCCCATCGCCTATACCAACACGCACAGCGTGGGCGCGGTGCGCGATGCGTTGATCGCCGCCGAGCGCGGCAGCGCACGCGATCGTGTTTATTGGTGCATGCCGGTGGTGATGGAAACTTATGACGGTCTGCTCAACGACATCTGGGGGCAACACGTCACGGCTGCACATGTGCGCGATGCGCTGGCGGCGGCGCGCAGCGGGCCGGTTGAGGAAGGGAGCGTGGGCGGCGGCACGGGCATGATCTGCCATGAATTCAAGGGCGGCATAGGCACGGCGTCGCGCGTGCTGGACGCCGAAGCGGGCGGCTGGAGCGTGGGCGCGCTCGTGCAATCGAACTACGGCATACGCGAGATGCTACGCGTGGCGGGTTATCCGGTAGGCGAGGTGCTGGGGCATGTGCATTCGCCGTTTCGCGCAGCGGATGCGAAGGGCGAGCCGGGCATGGGTTCCATCGTCGTCACGCTTGCGACCGACGCGCCCTTGCTGCCGCATCAATGCACGCGGCTCGCGCAGCGTGCGAGCGTGGGTCTCGCGCGCGTGGGCGGCGGCACGGAGGATTCGAGCGGCGATATCTTCCTCGCGTTTGCGACCGGAAATCGCGGCTTGCCTGCGGCGAACTACGGTCGCAGGGGCGCGCCTACGACAGATTTGAAGATGGTCAACAACGACCATATTTCCGCCTTGTTCGCGGCGGCGGCGGAAGCTGTGGAGGAAGCCATTGTCAACGCACTGGTCGCCGGGCGCGATGTGGCGTCGCGCGGCGCGAAAGTGGAAGCGCTGGGCGCGGCGCGGCTTGTCGATGCGTTGAGGGAAGTGGGGTGGCGGCCACGAAGCAATCACTAATTGAACGCACGACAAAGCGCCGCATATTGATACGGAATCCGTATGATATGCGGCGCTTTATTGCATCAACAATATGCATCAACAGCACGCGTCAAACTTCAGCAAGCGTAATTTCCACATCGATATTGCCGCGCGTGGCCTTCGAGTACGGGCAGGTTTGATGCGCGAGTTCAATCAGGCGATGCGCCACTTCGCGCTCCACGCCCGGTAGCGTCACGCTCAGACGTGCACGCAGCGAATAGGCTTCGTCGCGCATCACCAGGTCGATTTCCGCATCCACGGCCGTATCGCGCGGCAGCGCAACCTTCAGGCGTCCTGCCGCCAGTCCCATCGCCCCAATGAAACAAGCCGACCAGCCCGCGCCGAACATCTGCTCGGGGTTGGTACCGGGAGCGCTCGATCCCGGCGGCGCGAGCTTGACTTCGAGACGCCCGTCGTCGCTGCGGGTCGCGCCTTCGCGGCCGCCGGTGGTGTGGGTCTTGCCGGTGTACAGGACTTTTTCTGCGTTGCTCATGGTGATTTCCTTGTAGATTGATGACGAGGCGAACGGTGTATCAGCGTGGCTATGCGCGCTGGTTTAATCGCAGGGTTTCGGTTAGCTGCCGCGATACAGGCTGCGCAGCGCGTCGAGCTGGCCGTTGTGTTCGGCGTCGACCAGTTCCTGGCGGACCTGGGCACGCGTGATCTTCGTGTTGGCGTTTTGCTGCGTGGGCGTCCACGTTTGGGTTGGCGTTTGCGCAGCGGTATCGGACGAAGCCGGCACAGCGGCGAATGAAGCGGAAGCAGCCACGAGTGCGGCGCCGGCGACGAGAGCCAAAGCGATCTTCGAAACTTGCATGATGTTCTCCTTGAAGCGGTAGATGGAAAAGAACACAACCGGTTGTCTATCGAGCTCGTTGCCCAGCAGATTTCGGCGTTGATGCATTTGAACCGGCGCACGTATCTGGCGTGTTTCGCAAGCGGCCTTTATTGCAATTCCCTGTATCTGGTGCAAGCGCAGATACATGGCGACACAAATGAAGCGGCCCGCGCCACGTGACCCGCTGGACACAATCCAGATACATGCGGCTGCTTCAATCGCATCCACGGCGTTTCGCCCCCAGGCGAGCGACACAGCTTGAGTCATTCACACGGAGGAACCATGTCTGAACTTTGGCAATTGACGGCTGCAGAACTGGCAAAACACATCAAGTCGCGTGAGGTCAGCGCGCGGGAAGCGGCGCAATCGGCGCTTGCGCGTCTCGATGCGGTGAATCCGCTCATCAACGCCGTCGTGGCCGTCCATCCCGAAGAAGTCCTGCAACAGGCCGATGCCGTCGATCAGGCGATCGCGCGCGGCGAGAATCCCGGTCCCCTGGCGGGCGTGCCGGTCACCACCAAGATCAACGTCGATCAAGCGGGTTTTGCGACCACCAACGGCCTGCGTGCGCAGGAGAACCTGATCGCCCAGACCAACAGCCCCGCCGTGGACAACCTGGTGCGTGCGGGCGCGGTGCTGCTCGGACGCACCAATTCGCCGACCTTCGCGCTGCGCTGGTTCACCTCGAATCAGGTACATGGCCGCACGCTCAATCCGCGCGATCCCTCGCTCACGCCGGGTGGTTCGAGTGGCGGCGGCGCGGCGGCGGTGGCGGCGGGCATCGGTCAACTGGCGCTGGGCACGGATATCGGCGGGTCGGTGCGCTATCCGGCCTATGCGTGCGGTATTCATGGCCTGCGCCCGACCCTTGGCCGCGTCCCGGCCTTCAATGCGTCGTCGCCGGAGCGGGCGATTGGCGCGCAACTGATGTCGGCGGCGGGGCCGATGGGCCGCACCATCGAGGATCTGCGGCTGGGCCTCGTGGCGCTGGCCGCGCCCGATCTGCGCGATCCGTGGTATGTGGCGCTGCCTGTGGACGGCCCCGCAGTGCCGCGCCGCGCGGCGTTGTGTGTGCGCCCTGGCGGGCTCGACACCGTGAAGGAAGTTGAGGATGCGCTGCGCGATTCGGCGCAGCGCTTGCGCGACGCAGGCTGGGAAGTCGAGGAAATCGACGATGTGCCGTCGATGCGCGAAGCCGCGCTGCTGCAGGAGCGTCTGTGGCTTGGCGACGGTTTCGATGCGCTGGTGAGCGCCGTGGAGAAGGATGGCGACCCCGGCGCGGCTGCGGTGATCGCGGCGGCGCGCGAGAAGGTGCGCGGCCTGCCCGCCGATGTCATCAGCCAGTCGCTCGTGCGGCGCACGACGCTCACGCGCCAGTGGCGCCTGTTCCTTGCCAAGTACGCGGTGGTGCTCATGCCGGTGTCGAGCGAACTGCCGTTTGCAAGCGACCTCGACATGCAGGGCAAGGAGGGCTTCGACCGCGTCTGGGAAGCGCAACTCACGCTGCGCGCGCTGCCCGCGATGGGGTTGCCGGGACTGGCTGTCACGACCGGTCTTGTGAACGGCGTGCCGGTGGGCGTGCAAATCGTCGCCGCGCATCATCGCGAGGATCTCTGCCTGCTGGCGGGCCGCGATATCGAGGCGCGCGGCGTGCCGGCCTCTCCAGTCGATCCACGTGTTTAAAGTCGGTTTAAAGCGGGTTTAAAGCGCCATCAGGCAACGATTTTGATTCGTCGTGTGTATGTATGGCGGGCAGACACATTGGGATACATAGCGTCTGTTCGCCTGCGCTATAAAAATGCCGAAGCGTTCATTCACTGTGTTTTCGACCCTAAGGAGAAAGATGTCATGTCAGATCCCGTCAATGTCCGGCGCCGTCGGATTCTCGGCACTACGTTGGCGAGCCTGAGCCTCGCGGACCTGGGCCTGGGCAACCTGGCCCACGCGCAGTCCACGGAGGGTGCAGCGTCGAACTCGCGCACGGGCGGCAACGTCTCGTTCGGACCGATCCAGCAGATCGACGCGGGCGTCCTGAACGTCGGCTATGCCGAAGCGGGACCGAAGAATGGTCAACCGGTGCTGCTGCTGCACGGCTGGCCGTATGACATTCATAGCTTTGTCGAAGTCGCGCCGATGCTGGCGGCAGCGGGCTATCGCGTGATCGTGCCGTATCTGCGCGGCTATGGCACGACGCGCTTTCTCTCCGCCGACACGCCGCGCAACGGCCAGCAGGCCGTGACGGCCGTCGACATCATCGCGTTCATGGATGCGATGAAGATCGATCAGGCCATTCTGGGCGGTTACGACTGGGGCGGCCGCACGGCGGACTGTATCGCGGCGCTGTGGCCCGAGCGCGTCAAGGCGCTGGTATCGGTGAGCGGTTATCTGATCGGTAGTCAGGCGGCGAATAAAAATCCGCTGCCGCCGAAGGCCGAATTTCAGTGGTGGTATCAGTTCTATTTTTCGACCGAGCGTGGCGCGCAGGGTTATGCGGCGAACCGCGATGCATTCAACAAGCTGATCTGGCAACTGGCGTCGCCGAAGTGGAATTTCGATGACGCTACGTATGAGCGTACGGCCGCGTCGTTCCAGAATCCGGATCATGTGGCCGTCGTGATTCACAACTATCGCTGGCGTCTGGGCCTCGTGCAGGGCGAGTCGCGTCTCGATGCGATCGAGCAGCGCCTTGCGGCGGGCCCGGCGATTTCGGTGCCGACGATCACCATGGAAGGCGATGCGAATGGCGCGCCGCATCCGGAACCGGCAGCCTATGCGAAGAAGTTCACGGGCAAGTATCTGCATCGCAATCTGACTGGCGGAATTGGCCACAACCTGCCGCAAGAAGCGCCGAAGGCGTTTGCAGAGGCGATTTTGCAGGTGACGCATTTGTGACGGTTGGGCGCGCTGTAGATAATCTGCAGGGTGATGGAATGGAAAAGCCCGGGGAGACCCGGGCTTTTTTATGGTTGTTGGAATGATTCCCTATATGAAATTCCGCGAGGATGCACGGATATGGCAGGACGCACCAGCCGACGCCATCCTGACCGACATATTCAATGCGCACGCAGGCGCGCGGATTCTTCCGTTTCTCGATTCAATGGTGTCATGCCTGACGAATCCGGCTATTTCCTCACGCCGCATGACGACGCAGGCGCAAGCCTCACCACGGAATAGTCTCATTCTCCCAGTGCGTAAACGTACCCGTCGGACCCTGAGCGCCCAGCAGCGCGACGCGCACCGCCTCGCGTGCGCCTTGCTCGACGCTGTCCGTGCCCAGATAACCATTGAGGTTCGTCTTTGTAAAACCCGGCGAAACCGCGTTGACCTTGATCCCATCCGGCTCCAGTTCGATCGCCATGGCGACGGTCAGCGCATTGAGCGCGGTCTTCGATGCCGGATACACCGGGCCGAAAATCGACCGATACGCGAAAGCCGGGTCCGAGTTGGTTGTCAACGACCCCACGCCGCTCGACACATTGACAATGCGGGACCCCGGCGTTGCGCGCAGGATCGGCAGCATCGCCTGATAGACGGCGAGTACGCCGAACACGTTGGTCTCCCACACTGCGCGCATTTCATCGAGCGATACGCAGCCAGGGCGCGTCGTACTGGCGTAGTCCTCGAGTGACTGGCCCGGCAGCCTGCCGGTGTTCGAGATGGCCGCATTTTGAATCAGCACATCGAGGCGGCCGAATTCATCGCGCACGCGTTTCGCCGCGACCTTGATCGATGCATGATCCGTCACGTCGATTTGCAGGGCGTGAGCGTTCGGCCCGACTTCCGTGGCCGCCGCCTCGCCGCGCGCGAGATCGCGCGATCCCACCAACACGGTAAAACCGTGGCTCGCGAGTTCTTTCGCTATCTGAAGGCCGATGCCTTGATTGGCCCCGGTGACAAGCGCAACGGGTTTCTCCTGCATGGCAATCTCCTGGTTGGTTTCGGGGGCAACGATTCAGGGGCAACAATTAGCGCGCTTCGGCGGCCCATGCGATGGCGTCGGCGCCAGCGGGGATGTGCATCGGCGCCGATGGGTCGGTTGCGGCGCGCCACACGGCGACGGCGACGTCCTGTGCGTCAGTGACCGGCGACGACGTATCCGCAAACCGCGCGAGCACGCTCTGCACGAGTTCTGCATAGGCCTCGTGATCGAAGCCATGCATACGCGAGCGCGCGTTGTCGCCAAAGCGCGTGGACGGCGCGCGGCCCGGCATGACGATGTGCGCGCGCACGCCGAACTGCGCGACCTCCAGCGCCATCGCCTCGGTGAACGCGTTCACTGCGGCCTTGCTCGCCCGGTAGGCGGCGATCAGCGGCAGCGGCTTGAGCGTCACGCTCGACGTCACATTCACGACGACGCCCGCCTGACGCTGCCGGAACTGCGGCAGTGTCGCCTGCGTCATGGCGATGGTGCCGATGGTGTTGGTTTCGAAAAGCTCACGCACCGTCTCAAGCGGCACGAGTTCGGCAGGAGACGCCGCGCCGAAGCCCGCGTTGTTGACGAGTACGTCGATCGGACCGGCGGCTGCGAGCGCCGCGCGGATGCTGTCCGGTTTCGTGACATCGAGCGCGAGCACGCGCAGGCGTTCCGAAGGCGGCAGCACGTCGGCATTGGGCGTGCGCATCGTGGCGACGACCTTCCAGTCGCGGGCAAGGAAGAAGCGGGCGATTTCAAGGCCAAATCCGGACGAGCAGCCGGTGATCAGGACGGTTTTCATTGTGGCTCCGTTGCGATGATGGAAACGTGCCCCTACGATAGATCGCTGAACCCGTACTTGCTACAATAAAAGATCCGAAAAACATTGGCAGGAGTCCGGCGATGATCGACCCGCTGGCGGAAGTGGTGATGCTGCTGCAACCGGGCGCACGGTTCTCCAAGCTGGTCCACGGCGCGAGTCCGTGGCGCATCAGCCGCTCGGATGCGGGCCAGCCGTTCTATTGTGTGGTGCTGGAGGGCGGCTGCCGCATCGCCATCGACGGACATGCGCCCATCGAGCTGCTCTCGGGGGATTTCGTGCTGATTCCCGCGGCCTATGGCGTCGCGACGTCCAGCCTCGTGCAGCCGCCGCCGGGCGTCGAAACGCCAGCACCCGCGCCGCTGGGCAATGGCGAATATCGCATCGGCGCGCTGGACCGGCCGATCGATGCGCGCATGTTGGTCGGTCACTGCAGCTTCGGCTCGCCGGATGCGTCGCTGCTGGTCTCGCTGCTGCCGCAAATCGTGCATGTGCGTGGCGAGCAGCGCCTCGCCACGCTCGTCGAACTGGTGCGGGAAGAGTCGCGCGAGCAGCGGCCCGCGCGCGAGGTGGTGCTCTCGCGGCTGCTGGAAGTGCTGCTGATCGAGGCGTTGCGGTCGATGGCGGGCACGAACGCCTCGCCGGGGTTGGTGCGTGGACTTGCCGACCGGCGTCTTTCGGCCGCGATCCGCGCGATGCACGAGCAGCCGACGCACGCGTGGACCGTTGCGGATCTCGCGAAAGAAGCGGCGCTTTCGCGGTCGACTTTTTTCGAGCGCTTCAACCACGCGGTCGGCGTCGCGCCGATGGAATATCTGCTGACATGGCGCATGGCGCTCGCCAAAGACCTTCTGCGCCGCAACCAGGGCCGCATCGCCGAAATCGCGCAACGCGTTGGCTACAGTTCGGCCAGCACGTTCAGCGTCGCGTTCACCCGCCACGTCGGCCGCCCGCCCACGCAGTACGCACGCGAGGAGCAAGTGGTGGGGCGCTGATTTGAAGGCGAACCCACATCTCGCGATCGTTACGATTTACCCTCTGCAAGCCGCTTAACCAGAAAATCGATCACAGTCCGCAGCATCGCAGTAGGGCGCAGATCGCGCGAATGCACCAGATGCATCGGCGTATGCACATGGCTCCATTCGGGCAGTACGCAAACGAGGCGACCTTCGGCCAGATCGTTTTCCAGCAGCATTTCCGGTTGCAGGACGATACCCGTGCCACTCAGTGCAGCGGCACGCAACGCGCGACCATCATTCGCGCTAAAGCGTCCCTCAACGGGAACATGGCATATTTGCCGATCCGGGCCAACCAGGGTCCAGAAGAATTCTTTCTTTCGCCAATAGGAAAGACCCAGGCAGGCATGCTCGCGCAGGCTTTCCGGCGAGTCGGGCAAACCGTGCTGCTCGATATAAGAGGGCGCAGCCGCGAGCACACGTCGGTAAGCATGCAACGCGTGGGCGACGAGATCCGCGCTATCGAGTTCGCCGATATGGATGGCGAGGTGATAACCCTCGCGCATCAGATCGACGGGCGCATTGTCCAGCGTGAGATCCACGCTGACTTCAGGATGGAGTTCGAGATATTCGGCCAGCACCGGCGCGAGTTTTTCGCTGCCAAAGCTCACGGGCGCGACGATCTTGAGCGTGCCGCGCGGGCTGCTGCGCAATTCGGCGGCGCTGGCTTCGGCCTGTTCGAATTCGTGCAGTGCGCGTTTGCATCGCTCGTAATAGAGCGCGCCAATTTCCGTAAGCTGATGTTGACGCGTGGTGCGGTGAAGCAGCTTTGCGCCGAGCCGCTCTTCGATATCGCGCACATACCTGGCGGCCATCGTGGCGGTGACATGGCTGAGCGCTGCCGCCGCCGCAAAGCTCCCGGCTTCGACAACGCGGACAAACATCTGCATGCCGGCCAATTTATCCGCCATTCGAAACCTCGCGGTTCAGGCTGTCACAACCTAACGTCCGTTTATCCATGATTCGCGCTTCCCCATAATGACTGCGTCCGCGTCAATGGAACGCGGGAAAAACGGAGTCATTATGCCTATCCTTCGAATCGAAATGCACCCCGGCAAGACGCTGGAACAGAAGCGCGAACTGGAACGCGGAATCACGGACGTGTTTGTGGAAACCCTGGCCTGCCCGCCCGAAGTGGTTGAGATCGTCTTTAGCGAAATTGGGAAAGATGCGTGGGCAACGGGCGGCAAGCTGAAGTCGGATACGTGATGTAAGCCCGGCAAGCCTGGTTGATGAAATGGCTTTGCGTTAAATCGCAAAGCCATTTTTCATGGCCGCGCAATCACTATCGCCACTCAATCGGCAAAATCAGTCGATGCCGATAGTGCTTTCCAGTTTTGCGTTTCCTGCTCTACGTAAGCGTTCTTTGCCGCGATCGCAGCCAGCGTGTCCGTACCCAGCGGAAGGCGCAGCGGCGGATTCGACGCCTCGACCAGCGTGACCATGGCAGCGGCGAGTTTGATCGGATCGCCGGGCTGGTTGTGATTCATCTGCACGGCCTTGCGGCGAACCGCACCCGAGGTTTCGTCGTAATCGTCGATCACGTCTGGCGCCACGACCAGTGACGACGCATCCAGAAAGTCGGTGCGGAAATAACCCGGCTCGACTACGGTCGCGTGGATGCCCAGCGGTTTTAATTCGGCATGGAGGGCTTCTGTAATGCCCTCTACAGCGAATTTTGTCGATGAGTAGACCCCAAATCCTGCCGCCGCCCGATAGCCGCCAATCGACGAAATATTGATGATGTGGCCCGCGCGTTGCGCGCGCATCGCCGGCAACACCGCGCGTGTGACGTTGAGCAGGCCGAACACATTCGTGTCGTACATGCGGCGCACGTCCTTGTCGGCGGATTCTTCGACCGCGCCCAGCAGGCCAAAGCCCGCGTTATTCACCAGCACGTCGATGCGGCCGAATTTGTCGAGCGCCGCCTGCACGGCGGCCCTGGCCTGTGCCTCGTCGGTCACGTCCAGTGCCACCGGCAGCAGCGCGGCGGATTCGCCGAGCCGTTCGACGATGGCCTGGGCATTGCGCCCGGCCGCCACGACCGCATTGCCGTCGGCGAGCGCTGCCTGCGCGATCAGCGCGCCGATGCCGCGCGACGCGCCCGTGATGAACCATACGCGCTTGAAATTGCCTTGTTGTGCGTCAGCCATGATGTTTCTCCTACGTGGGGGGATGAAGTGCTGCCATGGTAGGCCTCGCGATTGACACGAACTAGACGTCGTTCACTGGAGTGATAATCAAGTTTTTCTTGCGAATCTGAGGCGCGAAAGATGAACGGAATTCGTGCAATCAATACCTTCGTGCGAGCCGCGACGCTCGGCAGCCTGCGCAGCGCGGCGGTCGATCAGGGCATTTCCCCGCAGGCCGCGAGCCAGGCGGTGATGCAACTGGAGAAAGATCTGGGCGTGCGGCTCTTTCATCGCACCACGCGCAAACTGAGCCTGACGGAAGAGGGGCAACGGCTGCTCGACAGCGTAACGCCCGCGCTGACGATGCTCTCAGGCGCGCTGGACGAAGCCCGGCGCTCGAAGGATGAAGTGGGCGGCGTGCTGCGCGTGAGTGCGCCGCGCGCTTTCGGCCTGCCGGTTCTGTGGCCGTATTTCGAGGAATTCCAGAAGCGCTATCCGGATGTGCAACTCGAAGTGCAATTCGACGATCAGTTCACGGATCTCGTGACAGACCGGGCCGACGTGGGTTTTCGCGGCGGACCGCCACCGTCGGGTGGCTCGATTGCGCGCCGGCTGGTGCCGATCCAGTTGATTGTGTGCGCCTCGCCGGACTATATCGAGCGCAACGGTGCGCCGCGCACCATCGACGAGCTGGCGCAACATCGTTGCACGGGGTATCGGCGCGCGAATACGGGCAAGCTCGCGCAGTGGCAATTTCTTGTCGGCGATGAAATCGTTTATCGCGATCTGCCCGCGGCCATCTGCGTGAACGATACGGAACTGGAAACGCAGGCGGTGCTGGCGGGCCTTGGCATCGGGCAGTTGGGGAGCTTCAACGCCACGCGTCATATCCGCAGCGGCCGGCTTGTTGCGCTGCTGCCGCAGCATGTCACCGAATACGGGATGATCTACATCTACTATCGGCATCGGACCGAACAGCCGCTGCGCGTGCGTACGTTCATCGACTTCATGGTCGAGCGCATGACCGGCAATCGCGATTTCTTCCTGGACGAGTCCGAACTTCGCGCGGCGCAGCAGGTGAAACGCAAACGCGGGGCGAAGCGGCGAGAGTAGCGTTTCGTGGATCGAATCGAAGAAAGCGCGCCATTGACGGCGCGCTTTCCATTTCCTTTCGACTCCTGATCAACCTTTCTTTCCATCGACGCCCAGCAAACCGCGAATCGTCTGCTCGGTCTGGTCGTAATCGCCCTCGCCGAAATGGCTGTAGACCAGCTTGCCGTTCTTGTCGATGAGATACTGCGCGGGCCAGTACTGGTTGTTGTACGCATTCCACGTCGCATATGAATTGTCCTGCGCGACGGGATATTCGATACCGAAACGCGCGACCGCTTTCTTCAGGTTGTCGGTATTGCGCTCGAACGGGAGTTCGGGCGTATGTACGCCGACTACCACCAGCCCCTTGTCGCGATAGCGCGAATACCACTCCTTCACATAGGGCACGGTATGCGCGCAGTTGATGCAGTCGAAGGTCCAGAACTCGACCAGCACGACCTTGCCGCGCAACTGCTTCAGATCGAGCGGCGGACTGTTGATCCAGGTGTTGATGCCGGTGAAATCGGGCGCGGGTGCGCCGTTCTGCACGGCGGCCGGTTCGGTGGCGGCGGGGCTGGCAGTCGATGCAAAGACGGCGTACGCGGCGGTGGCGGCCAGGGCGGTGGCGACGGCGGCGATCTTGAGACGTTCGAACATGTCGGGCTCTCCAGGAAAGGTTGGGATACGGGTGCATTGGACCGTGCGCACGTATCCGCTACATGTCCCCAACGGCTGCCGTGTGCAACGTAATGTGTCGCGGCCCGCGCCGGATACCTGGCGATACAAATCGGCCGCGCCGTGCGGTGCTTCATGTATCCGCGTGTATCCCGGCAGCGGCGCGATACATACGGAGGCGCCGCGCGCGGTTTCCCGACATTCACCCGATACATCCAGACCTTGAAATACCGCACATGGCCAGGGCGCCGCGTGCGTTCCTCGAATTTTGTGTGGATCTGTCTGGAGACCGACTCATGTTGCTGCTCGTCGTCGCATTCATCGGCGGTGTGTTCACCGTCCTCAGTCCCTGCATCCTGCCGGTCGTGCCGTTCGTATTCGCGCGCTCGGACCAGCCCTTTGTCACCGGCCGTCTGCCCTTGCTGATCGGGCTGGGCGGCACCTTCGCACTGCTCACGGGACTGGGCGCAGCGGGGCTCGAGGGCGCAGCCCGGTTGAGTGAGTATGGGCGCTATGTCGCGCTGGCGCTCTTTGCGGTATTCGGCGCGGCGCTGCTGTTTCCCGCGCTGGCCACGCGGCTGGCGCAGCCGCTGACCACGCTCGCTGATCGTTTCGTCGCGCGCTCCGGTGGTTCCGGTGGTTCCTATGGTTCCGATCGTTCCGATGGTTCCAGCACGCAGGGCACGGCGGCCCAGGTTGGGCCGGCGTTGTTGCTCGGCGCGGCGACGGGGCTGCTGTGGGCGCCTTGTGCCGGGCCGATCCTCGGTTTGATCCTGACGGGCGCGGTCCGCCATGGCGTGACGTGGCAGACATGGGCGGCGCTTGGTGCGTATGCGGCGGGCGCAGCGTGTTCGCTCGCGATAGTCGCGAGTCTCGGCAAGCGTGCGATGGATGCGCTCAAGCGCTCCCTGGGTGTGGGCGAGCATCTGCGCCGCGCATTGGGGGTGCTCGTGCTGGTGACGGTGGGTGCGATTGCATCTGGCGTCGATACGCGGGTGCTCGCGCATTTGCCGGGTTCGCCGACCGAAGCGCTGGAAAACCGGCTGACCGGCCAGTTGAATGCGAACGCCACCGCTGCGGCGGCGTCGGTTGTGACCGTCCGACAGGCGCGGCAGTCGCCGAAGGCGAGCAGCCTGCGCGTTTCCACATCCGCCGCCGCTGTGCCGCCCGCTGCCGCGCTGCCCGTGGAAGGCACCTTGCCGTCGCTCGATGGGGCATCGGCGTGGCTGAATTCCGCGCCGCTCGCGCCGCAGGATCTGCGCGGCAAGGTCGTGGTGGTCAACTTCTGGACCTATTCGTGCATCAACTGTTTGCGCACGCTACCGTATCTGAAGACCTGGGCGCAGCGCTATCAGAACGACGGGCTGGTGGTGATCGGCGTGCATACGCCCGAGTTTGGATTCGAGCACGACGCCGGTAACGTAAAGCGCGCGCTGGCGGATCTGGGCATCCGCTATCCGGTTGCGATCGATAACGACTATCGCGTCTGGAACGCCTTCGGCAATGCGTACTGGCCGGCGTTCTATATCGTCGATGCGCAAGGCCGCGTGCGTTATCACCACTTCGGCGAGGGCGACTACGGGCAGGCCGAGCGGGCGATCCGGCAATTGCTCGCGGAAAACGGCCACTCGACCGATGCGCATGCGGCTCACGTCGTGCAGGCGAGCGGCGCGCAGGCCCCGGCCGATCCCGCCGATACGGGTTCCGGTGAAACGTATCTGGGTTATCGCGAGGGGCGCGGCTTTGCTTCGCCGCAAGCGTTGCAGCCCGATAGCACGGCCAGTTACACGCTGCCCGCCAATCTGCCGCTCAATGCGTGGGCGCTCGACGGGCGCTGGAATATCGGCGCGGAATCGGCTGTGCCTGCAGCGCCGCAAGCGGGCGTCGCCTACCGTTTCCACGCGCGCGATCTGCATCTGGTGCTGGCGCCTGCGCCGGACGGCAAGCCGGTGCGCTTTCGCATCACGATCGACGGTGCTGCGCCCGGGGACGCACACGGCGCCGATGTTGCCGCGGACGGTACGGGCGTCGTGACGGGCGCGCGGCTTTATCAACTGGTGCGCCAAAGCGGGGCGATTGGCGACCGCATCTTCGAAATCCGCTTTCTCGATGCCGGTGCGCGGGTCTATACGTTCACATTCGGTTGAGTGCGACGCGCGGGGAGAGCAAGTATCAATCGTCTCCCCAGCGCCAGTGCGGCGGCTCGCCCTTGAGCCAGCAGAGGCCGATGAGCACGAGGCTGAGCAGCGTGACCGCCAGAATGAACGCGCCCATGTGGCGATCCGGCGCGAAAACGCGAATGGTCGCGCCCAGCAACGCGAAATAGCCGAGGAGGACGAGCCAGCCCTGCCAGCGCGTCGGCAGTCCCCAGCCCCAGCCATAGCGTTTGGCGGGGAACCAGTAGTCCCGGTTGGATGACATCGTTTCGCTCCTGGTCGTGGCGTTGATCCTTCGGTATTGTCGCTTCTTCTGTGTGCAGGAGGCCAGATATTGCAGTAATTTATAAAAAATTACTGCAATGCTGTAACGATCTTTGCAGTAAAATCTAAAAAATTACTGCAATTTCTACGCACCATGCCAGGCTTTCCTCTCTACCAGCGGCACGATCAGGCCTTCTGCTCCCAGTATGCAAACGTCGAACAGGGCGCGGCCGCGCAGCCGCGCGTGCTGGTGGGGGCGCCCGGCACGATCGTCGAACACGATCGCGGCAACGCCGTCTACTACTACCGCCAGTTCATGGACGCAGAGGGCAAGCGTCAGCAGCTCAGTCTGGGCGGCCCAAAGGGCGATGCCGAGGCCGACGAACGCGTCGCGGCAGTGACCGGGCAGATCGAACAGGCCAAGGATCTGATCAGCCGCATCCGGGAGCTGGCCAAACTTGGTTTTCAGATCGCCGATAACAAAACCTACGCGACCATGGCGGTCCTCTACAACCACGGTCTGTTCCAGGCGGGCGCGGTGCTGGTCGGCTCGCACGCCTATGCCGTGCTGCTCAACAGTCTGGGCATCAAGGCGATCGCCTACGAGACCGAGGATATCGACATCGCCCGCGCGCGCCAGCTCGCCTTGCAGAATCTGCCTTCGGGCGGCCTGCTCGACATCCTGCGGGAAACCGGCATCGATTTCGTGCCGGTGCCGCCGTTCAACCGGGGCGATCCGCCCACGTCGTTCAAGCAGGCGGGCAAGACGCGTTTTCACGTCGATCTGCTGGTGCCGTCGAAGGACGATACGTTTCCAACTGTTGCAGTGCCCGAACTCGGCGCGCATGCGAGCGGGATGCCGTACCTCGCGTACCTGCTGGGCCAGTCGCATATGGGCACGCTGATCTCGCGGCATGGCGCCGTGCCCGTGCGCGTGCCCGATCCGGCGCGCTTCGCGATCCACAAGATCCTCGTGTCGCGCCTGCGCACCAATATGCTGATCAAGTCGCAAAAGGACGTCCAGCAGGCCTGCGTGCTGCTGGCGATGCTCGGCGAGCATCGCAGCGGCGATATCGAGCAGGCCTGCGCGGATCTGCCGAAATCCGCGCGTGCGCTGGTGCGCCGCGCGCTACCCGACGTGCAACGCACGCTCGAGGCCCATGAGGGCGCGCTGGCCGAGTTCGAGGAAGGACTGGGCGCCTGAAATGTGGGGCAGGTTCGGCCCAGGTCACGTGAGACGATCGGGCATGTTGTTGACGCGGACCGGCATTCGCGCGGCGCGCGCCCGGGCATAAAGTTCACTCCATCGACGGCGGCCTTCGCTGCCTCAGGTTTCAGGAGTGAAGTCATGAACGCATGGATGACAAAACATGAGCCGATGCCCGCGGGCTTCTTCGGCATCGCGGTGGGCACGCTCGCGCTGGCGGGTGCATGGCGGGTCGCCGCAAAGCTTTGGGAAGTGCCGGCCTTCGCGGGCACGGCGCTGACGGTCCTGGCACTCGTGGTGTGGGCGGCCGTGATGGCGATGTATGGGCTCAAGTGGGTTGCGCACCGCGAAGCCGCACGCAAGGAATGGCAGCACGAAGTGCAGTCGTCGTTCGTGGCGCTCGGGCCGGTGTCGACGATGCTGGCGGCGCAAGCGGTCAAGCTCTGGTCGCACGACGTGGGTCTGGCGCTGTTCGTGGCCGGAGCGGTGGCGCAAATCGGCGTGGGTGTGATGCTGCACGGCCGGCTCTGGCAAGGCGGCCGCAACGCCGAACTCGTGACGCCCGCGATCTATCTGCCGACTGTCGCGGCGGGTTTCGTGGCGGCCACGACGGCGGCAGCATTCGGCCTGCCGGAGCTGGCGGTGATGTTCTTCGGCAGCGGGGCGCTTTCGTGGCTCGCAATCGAATCGAAGCTGCTCAACCGCGCCGCGCTTGCCGCACCGACCGCGCCGGCCCTGCGTCCGACCTTTGGCGTGCAGCTCGCGCCGCCGGTGGTGGGCGGAGTCGCATGGATGGCGATCATGAGCAGCATGCATGTGTCACTGACGGGCGCAGCAGGGATCGTGGCTTACGCGCTGCTCGGTTATGGCCTGTATCAAGCGCTGTTGCTGCTGCGTTTGCTGCCGTGGATTCGCGCCCAGGCTTTCGCGCCCTCGTACTGGGCCTTCAGCTTCGGCGTCGCGGCCCTGCCGACCCTCGCGATGCTCATCGCCCAGCACGGCGGTCCGCTGTGGGTGCATGAACTGGCTTTCGTCCTCTTCGTCGCTTCGACTGGCGTGATCGGCCTGCTGATGGTCAAGACCGTCGCGCTGCTGTGGGAAGGCAAGCTGCTGCCGGTCCGCGCGCTGCAATAACGCGATCAAAGCGCTGTCGATCAAGGCCTCACCTGTACGGTGAGGCCTTTTTTTACGTCGCTGTTTTACATCACTGCTGCTGTTGCTTCTGCAGATACTGGCGAACGTCGGTGATCGATACGCGGCCCGAATGCGCCGCGTCGATCTGGTCGAAATGCTGCGCGATGTAGCCCAGGCCATTGGACTGCGCCTGCGCCTTCGTCACCGTCGCGCCTTGACTGAGCACCGTGTTCGCACCGAGACGCGCTTCGATGCGCTTTTGTGCTTCCTGCTGCAACTGCGTGCCCGTCGAAGGCGTCACGGGCTGCGGACGGTTGGCTGGAAAGAACGGGCCGTCAACGCCGTGTCCGCCTTTGGGCAACTGGACGGGCGCCACGGACTGGGTTGCCGCCTGCGCCGTGCCGATTACAGCAACGGCCACGAGGAGCGGCGCGATACGCCACAGCTTGCTGGATGGATACATGATCGCTCTCATTCAAATAGATAGATTGGAGTCCTGCATAAGCGTTCGAATCACGGAGCGAATCACGGCTCGATCGCGGCCTGGGCGGTTGCGGTCGGCGAACCTGCGGGGCTTTCGTCGGGCCACGGCGCGGGCAGCGTCCACACAGAAAGCGCGAGCGGGATCGGCTGGCCGGCGTAATACTTGACGAGATCGCTCTTCATCTTCGGGCGCGCGGTGTCATCCAGATAGATCATGTGGCCGCCCGGGAAGAAGTTGACCTGCAGATTCGCATTCAGACCGGACACCGTCTGCAGTCGCGCAAGTTGTTTCTCCGTGTTGAAGAACGGTGTCGCCAGGTCGTGGTAGCCGTTCTCCGAAAGCACCTTCAACTGTGGATTGAGCGTGATCGCGCCCAGCAGGTCGGGCAGGGTGTCGGGCAGCGGCTGGCCGTCGTGCGAGAAGTCCCAGACATTGATGATGTTGTCGTTCAGCGGCATGAACGTCGCATTGGGCGCCGTATAGCCGAGGTAATCCGGCAACTGCGTGGCCAGTGCCGTCGTGAACGGCTGCGAGATCAGGATGTCCGAGGGATCGCCGTCCGATTGCAGGCGCGGGTCGGAGTTCGGCAGCGAAACGCGCCCGTCATAACGTCCGATCGTGGTGCCCGGAATCAAAGCGTTATTGAAGGGATTCACGTTGAAGTAGCCCTGCAACGCCTGCAAGGTCAGACTCGAAGGCCAGCGCCACGAATCCAGCGTGCGCGCGGGCGGGAACACCGGCGTGCCGAGCGCGTCGGGAATGCCTAGCTGACTCAGCGTCCACGTCTGCGCGTACTTCTTGAAGTGGTTGTACTGGCCCGTCGCAAAGATTTCCGATTGCAGCGCAAACAATCCCTGATCGATCAGCGGCGGCGAGGTCAGGTTGAAGTACGCGGCGACTTCCGCATAGCCCGGGTAGTAGCCCGCGAGCGTATCGGTGTCCAGTTGCAGGCCGGCCGTCGAATCCGTGATGGCGGTGGCCTCGATCGCATCGGCGTAGTAGTTGAGGATCGACGACTGCAGCACGATGCCGGTGAGCGGTACGCCCGCTGTTTCGAGCGAAAGCGCGAGCATGTCCGTACGCGGCGTGCCATACGATTCGCCGTAGAGATAGATCGGCGAGCTGCCGCGATTGTTGACGGCCAGATAGCGTTCGATGAAATCGCGCATCACGCTGACATCAGGATCGCAGCCCCAGAACTTCTGGTTGGTATTGGGCAGAATCGCTTCCGAAAGACCCGTGCCCGGTGGATCGATAAAGACCATGTCGGTGGTGTCGATCAGGCTGTCCGCGTTATCGACGACCGGGAAATTCGGCCAGTTCGTGAGCAGCGGGTCGGGCGTGGCCACACGTGTCGGCGCGAACGAACCCAGGCGCAGCCAGATCGACGACGAACCTGGACCGCCGTTGTAGATGAAAGTGACCGGACGCGGCGAGCCGTTGGCCGAGGGCGCGGTGTAGGCGACATAGGACATGCTGGCCTCGGGATTGCCATTGGCGTCCGATGCGGTTAAATGCCCGGTGGTCGTCGTGTAATTGATGGTGGTTTTCCCGGATTTCCATTGGTAATGCATGACGGCGGCTTTTTCCGCCACCTGCGAAGCCGTCAGACCGTCATTGGCATTGGGCGAATAGGCAATTGGATCGATATAGGGTTGATTGGTACTGGAATTGGCATTCGATTGCGAGGCATTCTGCTGCGTGGCCGCGACCTGTTTCATCGCGGTGGCGGAAGCGCCGGAGCCGCTGTCGCCGCCCCCGCAACCTGCCAGCATCAGGATTGACGCGACCAACGCTCCCGGTCCGGCCAGCCGGCCCAAAGAGCGGGCGCGGCGCTTGCTATAACGGCTGTCCGCATTCATATCTGTCCCTGTGAATGGTGAATACCGCATGCGTCAATGCCGCGCTCGCCGGAACGCCGGATCGCAACGATTTAAAAAGACAAAGCGAATCCACGTCGGCGCGAATGTGGCTGACAATTAACTTTCTATAACCGACATTTCTAATACAATTTGTTGCGGTGAAAATTAATCAGGATGCCTATTAAAAAGACAAAGGGAAGCCCCTGAAGCCAGAACGGCCTCTGGAGATTCCCCGTGGAAAGATTTGGTAATGAAAAGATGCAGAGGAAAAATAGAGTGTGTTGCAGTGCTTTGTCAAACACTGTTACACGCTATGCAGCATGGATGAATAGATGCCTTTAAAGGCGATTTAAAGCGAATCAACAAATTTCGGAAAATAAATCGGGGGAAACGTAAGCCGTATTCGGTCACGGTAATTGCATATGCAATTACATCGGGAAAATGAGAATCGCAAAGCAGAAATGCATTTGCCCGCTATCGCGCACGACAGCGGGCAAAAGGTGGCGGCACGATGACGTGCCGCGCGCGGGCCTCCGTGCAGGCCTTAGTAGTGAACCACGGTGCGGATCGACTTGCCTTCGTGCATCAGGTCGAACGCTTCGTTGATCTCTGAAAGCGGCTTGGTGTGCGTAACGAACGGCGCGAGCTGGATCTTGCCGCTCATTGCGTCTTCGACCATGCCCGGCAGTTGCGAGCGGCCCTTGACGCCGCCAAACGCCGTGCCCAGCCAGCGGCGGCCCGTGACGAGCTGGAACGGACGCGTGGAGATTTCCTGGCCCGCACCCGCCACGCCGATCACCACCGACTGGCCCCAGCCGCGATGCGCGCATTCGAGCGCGGCACGCATGACGTTAACATTGCCGATGCACTCGAAGCTGTGATCCACGCCCCAGCCCGTCATCTCGACGATCACTTGCTGGATGGGCTTTTCGTGATCCTTCGGGTTCACGCAGTCGGTCGCGCCAAAAGCCTGTGCAAGTTCGAACTTGCCCGGGTTGGTGTCGACGGCAATGATGCGGCCCGCCTTGGCGAGCTTCGCGCCCTGGATCACGGCGAGGCCAATGCCGCCAAGACCGAACACGGCCACGGTATCGCCTTCCTGAACCTTGGCGGTGTTCTTCACCGCGCCCAGACCTGTGGTCACGCCGCAGCCGAGCAGGCAGACCTGTTCGGGGTTGGCGTCGGGGCTGATCTTCGCGAGCGACACTTCTGCGACGACGGTGTATTCGCTAAACGTCGAGCAGCCCATGTAGTGATAGACGGGCTGACCGTTGTAGCTGAAACGCGTGGTGCCGTCGGGCATTACGCCCTTGCCCTGGGTGGCGCGCACGGCCACGCAGAGATTGGTTTTGCCGCTCTTGCAGAAGAGACATTCGCCGCATTCGGCGGTGTAGAGCGGGATCACATGATCGCCGGGCTTCACGCTCGTTACGCCTTCGCCCACTTCGACGACGATGCCGGCGCCTTCATGGCCCAGCACGGCGGGGAAGAGGCCTTCGGGATCGTCGCCGGAAAGCGTGAAGGCGTCGGTGTGGCACACGCCGGTGTGCGTGATCTTCACCAGCACCTCGCCCTTGCGCGGCGGTTCGACGTCGATCTCGACGATTTCGAGGGGCTTGCCCGGCCCGAATGCAACGGCTGCACGTGATTTCATAGCAATCCTGGTGAGAAGAACAAAGGGTCCGGCCCGCACGCGCGGCTACCGGCGCGAGTCAATCAAGCTTCGAACGACTAACCGCGAAGCCTCAGCGAAGATAGGAACGCACGAGCGAAACGACTTCGTCAATGGATTTTTTCGAGGTGTCGTCGGCGGGCGCGAGGCTTGAAAACTCCTCGCGCAGATGGCTTTCCAGCACGCCGGCCATCAAGCCGTTGATGGCGCCGCGCATGGCGGCAATCTGCTGGAGAATCGGCCCGCATTCCGCGCCTTCCTCAAGCGCGCGCTCAAGCGCGTCAAGCTGGCCGCGTACGCGGCGAACGCGGGCCAGAACGCGCTTTTTTTCTTCGACGGTGTGGGGCATGATGGCTCCCGGTCAGATACTGGACGGGAGTATGCCACAGTACTGCGGGGGAGTATAGGCTGGCGGGCAAATCCAGCGACAGGGAAGGCGTCCTCAGTCTTACGAATGGGCCCACTGAAGCAGTTCCCACTTGGTGCGGACCTTGAGCTTGGCGAACGCGCGCTTGACATAGGATTCGGCGGTCGAGAGCTTCAATTCCAGCATCTGCGCGCTTTCAGGAATGGTTTTACCGCTTAGCATGCAGCGGCAAATTTCGCCTTCGCGGCGGGAAAGACGGATTTCCTCGCGCGCGATGCGCTCCTCGAATCGCGATACGGGCGTGCCTTCGCGCCGTGGCGTGCTGATGCGGCGCGCTGACGCCGTTCTCGCATGCATCTCGCACAACGGGAACAGGAATTCGCTCATTTGCCGCAGCACCGCCAGTTCGCGCAGGGTGAAGGCGGCGCGGCCCTCGCAGCGGGCGAGGCCCAGCGAATAACGCTCGTTGCGCGTGCCATGCGAAATCACGCACTCCTGGGCAATGCGCGCGGGCGTGAATATCTCTCTCACGAAGCCATCGTCAGTGAGCGCGCCGACGTCGCGCTGAATCAGCAGCGTGCCGGTCGCGCCGCGAATCGACATGAACAGCGGATCGCGGTCGCAATAAGCCGAGTAATAACGATCCATGATTTCGCAGATCAAGCCGTATTGGTCGCCGCTGCTGCCGATCCATTCCGTCGTGTAGCCCGAGGGATTACGCGTATCGGGGCGCACGCGTTCGAGGTGGATGGCGTCGGCCTGAACGTCGCCGGTAACGAAAGCCCCCAGTGAACGCACGAAATCCGGTGTGCCCACATGGCCCACCAGATCGCCCAGCGCTCGCGGAGAAATAGATAGCGAGGTGAAATCGTCGCGCGCATGCGCGGATGCCGAAGCGTTGAGTGCCATCAGTGTCACGGTTGCTCGTCGGGGATAGACGCGATGCTAGCCGACCAATATTGCGCTGTCTGCCAGGGCAACGCCTGTCCCCCCAAAGCAGGGCAGACCAGCCTTTTGCGGCTGGATACATTCGCGCCACATCGATTGGGAACCACGATTCAAAGGAGCGACAGATGGCGACACAGACTCACAACCTCACCTCGGGCAGCGAAGCCGCCGCGCACGCGGACACCGTATTTCGCAACGCGAAGGTCTATACGGTGGACCCGCACAAGCCGTGGGCCGACGCCGTCGCCGTGCGTGGCGACCGCATCGTCTATGTTGGCGATGAGGGGGGAATCACGCGATATATCGGCGAGAACACAAAAGTCGTGGATGCGGGCGGCCGCTTGATGCTGCCGGGCTTTGTCGAATCGCACTGGCATTTTTCGACCACGGCCTTCGCGTTCCAGGCGTTTGTGAATTACGAAGATCCGCAAAAGGTGCTGGCCGCGCTGGCCGAGTACGTTGCGGCGCATCCAGACGAAAAAAGTATCACAGGCATGGGGTGGATTCAGGCCACGATTCCGCCGGAACTGCTGCGCAAGGAAACGCTCGACGCGATTTGCGCGGATAAACCGGTCTGCCTGCTGTCGACCGATTTCCATACCATGTGGGTGAACTCGAAGGCGCTGGAGATCGGCGGCATCGACGCTGCGACGCCGCCTGTCGAAGAGGGTTCGAGCTGGTTCGAGAAAGATCCGGTCACGGGCGAGCCGACGGGCCTCGTCGTCGATGGCGCGGCCTATTCGCTGCTGATGCGCAGGATCAGCGATGCGGGTTATCTGCCCACGGGGATCGATCTGTATCTGCAGTCGATCGGCGTGTGGCAGGAAAAGCTGGTGGCGGCGGGCATCACCACGGTTTTCGACGCGGGCTTTCTGGACCCGAGCGGCGACCAGACGCTGCTCTATGAAACGCTGCAGACCATGGAGCGCGCGAACAATCTCAAGCTGCGCGTGGTGGGCAGCTACGCGGCGCTGGGTCCCGTGGAAGATCCTGTAGGCACGCTGGTCGAATATCGCGCGAAGTATCAGTCGCCGCTCGTCAAGGCGCAGGCGCTGAAGCTCTTTCTGGACGGCACGGAGGCCAATCACACGGCTTATCTGCTCGCGCCTTATGCGGACCGCCCGCACACCTGCGGCGAGCCGACCATGCCCATCGACCAGTTCAAGCAATATCTGCTGCAGGCGGATAAAGAGCAGATCGACGTCATGGTGCATTGTGTCGGCGACGCCGCGGTGCGTACGGCGCTGGACGGCTTCGAACTGGTCAACGCCACCAACCCGCCGCGCGAGCGCCGCCACGTCATCACGCATGCGTTCCTCACGCATCCCGACGATATCCCGCGTTTTCGCCGTCTTGGCGTGATGGCGAATACGCAATTGCAATGGGGCGTGGTGGACGTCTATACCGAGCTGATTCGCGAGCACTACGGCACGGAGCGCTGGAGCAATATGTACAAGTTCCGCACCTTCATTGAAGAAGGCGTGACGGTGTCGATCGGCATGGATGGACTGGCGTGCCAGTGCCGCTGCCAGCATCGGCCCGTCGAGCACATCGAGTCGGGACACACGCGCCAGCTTGCCGGCGAACCCGACGCGCCCGTGTTTCCCGATATCAACGAGCGCTTGAGCGTGCCGCAACTGATCGCCGCATACACGATCAACGGCGCCTATCAACTGCGCATGGAGCACGAAATCGGTTCGCTGACGGTCGGCAAGCGCGCGGATCTGATCGTGCTTGAAGACAATCTCTTCGAAGTGAAGAAGCACGATATCGGCCGCGTCAATATTGGCGTAACGATGATGAATGGCGCTGTGACGTACGCACAGGGCGCGCTGCTCGAACAACTGCATAACGAAAACGCCAGCGCCACGGCCTGCGCTTAACCCCCAACATCGCCATCCTGATTCGGAGACCGAACTGTGAATCAACCTTCGTCTGAGGCCGCCACGCACGACGGCCCGCTCTTCCTGATGGCGATGCTGGCGCTTGGCACCGTCGCGCCGACAGTGTTCTGGGGACTGCCGGTGATCGTCGGCCAGATCGCGCAGCAATGGGGTTTTGGTGCGGCGGATCTGGGGATCGCCGTGCTGGGCGAGGTGTTCGGCATGGCGGCGGGCACGCTGCTGATGGCGACCGTGCTCGCGCGCCGACCTTTGCGCGTGACGCTCGCGGGCACGATTGCGCTCACGGCGCTTGCGAATTTCATCACGCCTTACGCGCATACGTTGCCGCTTTTTATCGTGGCGCGCGCCGTGGCCGGTATTGGCGCGGGCGCGCTGAGCGGCATCGCCATGAGTTGCCTGTCCTATACGAAGGCGGCGGAGCGCAATATCGGCCTGCTGGTGCTGCTGCAGGTGTTGTGGAGCATGGCGTTGCTGGGCTATGTGCTGCCGGTCGTGGGCGCAATCGCGCAGGCGTCGGGCACCTATGTGTGTATCGGCGTGCTGGCGCTGGCGTTCCTTCCCGCCATCACGCTGTTCAGGCGTGGGGAGGCATTCGTTAGCGCCCAGGCGGGCGAGGGCGCGCAGGTCGATCTTCGTGGTGTCGTGCTGCTGCTGGGGTGTATCTTCGCGCTGTATTTTGGCGTGGGCGTGCTGTGGACGTTCCTCGAACAGATGGGCATGCGCGCGGGCTTGAGCGATGCGCGCGTCGCCACGACGCTGGTGTACGCCAATCTCGTGAGCCTGGCCGCGTGCGTGGTGATGCCACGCCTCGGACGCGGCAACGGCCTGCGGCGCTGGGCGATCGTCAATATTGGCGCCTGCGTGGTTTCGGCCGCGGCGCTCACCATGCCGCAAACGCCCGATCGTTTCTCCATCGCCGCCATCGTCTTTATCGTGGCGTGGACGGGCGCCGCAACGCTGATCTTCGCAACCATGCCGCGCGTCGATCCCATCGGGCGCTACGCGACGCTGTCGCCGGGCGTGCTGTCGCTGGGCTTTGGCATCGGTTCGGCGGCGGGGGGCGAGTTGATCGAACTGCTCGACGCGCGCGCCGCCGTCGGTCTGGCGTGTGTGTTCTGCTGCATGTCCCTGCTGCTGTATGTGAGCCTCGGGCGGGCACGCGAGGCGGCGCAGGAACCGCTATCGCGCGCGAGCCAGAGTTAGGTCGAACGGCTCGCGCGGTCGCCCAGCAGCCAGTCGATCGAGATGCGGCCCGGCCCCCACGCGGCGATGCCCAGTGCCATTGCAGCCCACGTGATGTGAATCGGCCAGCCGTCCGGCACCGTTAATTCGATGATGCAGGTCATCAGGAACAGACCTGCAGCGGCGAAACGCGTGCCGAAGCCGAGCACCAGCAGGACGGGAAATCCCACCTCGCCGCAAGCGGAAAGAAACGCAAAAACGGCGGGGGCGGGGAAGGGATAAGGACCGCCTGGCAGATGGAGCTGGAATTCGTCGGTAAATAGCGTGATTGCCGTGTCGTTGAGTTGCAGGAAGCCATGCCATTTGAGGATGCCCGAGCGCCAGAATGGCACGGCAAGCGCCAGACGCAGCACGAGTTGCACGAGCCACGGCTGCGCCAGTGTTTCGATCGCGCGGCGCGCCCGCACGATGGCGTTAGTCAGCAAGACCGGGGCGGACGGTTTGAGGTTTTCCTGGGTCGACATCATGATGGTGCTCCAGAACGGATGGCAGTGAACACGCCGGCGGCAATCATCGCCTGCAAATTGATTTGGATATCGAATGATTCGTCATCGCACATCGCCGCTTCAACGGCAGCGCCCAAGGTCGAGCCTTCCATGAGCGCAAGCAGGAACGCCGCGCCACCAGCGGGCAGTTGCGAGACGATTACGTCCTGGTCGGGACGCGTGACGAGCGCGTCCTGCGCGTCGCTTGCGTGCAGCGCTTCAACCGGGCCAGCCTTGCGGTTCATGGCGAAAATCGAAACAGCCGGATAGCGCGAGCGCACGATCCGTGTGGCCGGATGAGCGACGAAGCGCAGTTGCGCGAGCGATCCGGTTTCGACTGCAGCGAACGCCTGCGCGGCCAACGGTGCGGCATCTGCCGCGTGATACGCATCGAGCCAGGCGCGTTCGATTCTGGCTGTATCGGCGAGCCATGGCATCTCGCGCGCGTATTCGTACGATTCGATAAAGGCTGGAAAACCGGTGCCGTACTCAAAAAGCAGCGGCGAACGCGGCGGCGTCGCACGCACATGAAAACGCGCCATCGCGCGAAAGAATTCGATGCCCGTGATCCGCTGCACCGCCGGATAGATTGCGGCGAGCGCATCGATCAAGCTGACCGTCACGTTGTTGCGATAAACGTTGTAGCGATTGACGACGCCCTTGCCACGCGGTGCGATCACGTCGGCGGGGGCGATATAGGCAGGATCGGTTAATCCTTGCGCGAAGCCCGTCGCGTAGGCCTGCTGTTCAGGCTTCATGGCAGAGGCCTTCGTTATACGTCGGGATACGCTGCGTCATGATCTGCCGGGCCGCTTCGGCCTGTGCTCGCAGCACGGGCCATGCGGGCAGATCGCTGTCCCATTCGATCAAGGTCGGCACGGCGCCGATGCGGGAGATGACCTGAGCGTAGAGATCCCACACCACGTCGGCCACGGGGCTATCGTGACTGTCGATCAGTAGCGGTTGATGCTCGTCGTCGAGTTGTTCGCTGTGACCGGCCAGATGAATTTCGCCGACGTATTCGAGCGGAAATGCGCTCAGGTATTCGTGCGCCGAATAGCCATGATTAATCGCCGAAACAAAGACGTTGTTCACATCGAGCAACAAGCCGCATCCCGTCTTTTGCGCGACCGCGCGCAGAAAATCGGTTTCGCTCAGGGTCGATGAGGCAAACATCACATACGTCGAAGGATTTTCCAGCAGGATCGGACGGCCGATCGCGCTTTGCATCTGGTCGATGTGCGCGCACACGCGATCAAGCGTTTCGCGGTGATAGGGCAGAGGCAACAGGTCGTTGAAGAACGTGCCGCCGTGCGAGGACCACGCGAGATGTTCCGAAACAAAGGCGGGTTCGTAGCGCGCCACCAGATCACGAAAGCGCGCGAGATGCGTTAAATCCAGTGCGTCCGGCCCGCCAATCGACATGCACACGCCATGCAGCGAAACCGGATGGCGCTCGCGAATCGCGGCAAGCGCGCGGTGGGGCGGCCCGCCTGCACCCATATAGTTTTCGGCGTGGACTTCGAAAAAGCCGTCTGGCAAGCCCTCTTCGATAATCGCGCCCAGATGTTCGTGCTTGAAACTCGTGCCCACCAGCGCGGCGCGAGCGGGACGGCCAGGCGTTGGCCTCGCCATTGATCGGATGAAATCGTTCATGGCCGTCACGCTCCTCGCTGGGTGATGGAAGAACGCGAGCGATCAGGACTTCATCGGCGTGAGCGAGCCGTGGCCGCCGCCCGGCACCTGGATGCTCGTGCAGGTGCCACCCTGAACGAACTTCCACGAATTGCCCTGGAAGTCCATCGCCGAGGTGCCCTGGCAGGTCGTGCCAGGACCGGCTGCGCAGTCGTTTTGCCCCTTGAGCGCGACGCCGTAGCACTTTTCCTTATGCGCGGCCATGGCGGCGCTGGCTTCGGCCTGGGTGAGCGGCGCGGCGTGAACGGTCGAAGCGAGCAGGCTTGCGACGGCGCCAGCGAGCAGCGCGGCATTGACGTTGAGCTTTGCGGACATGAGTGTTCTCCGGTGGTAGAAGTAGAGGGTATCCGTCGTGGATACAACAGCTAATTCGCGCAGGCTGCGCCACCGGTTACAGCGAAGAAAAAACTTTTTTGGGGGGCCTCCTGGCGCACCCCCACAAGACAATGCGCTCAGAACTTGTGCCGCAGACCGATCCGGCCGACGAACTGTTGCTGCGTGGACGAGCTGTCGTCGGCGCCGCCCGCATAGGCCAGGTCCAGCGCGGTGCCGCTGTTCGCGCTGATCGCGCGTTGATAGCTCGCCATTGCGTAAACGTCGGTGCGTTTGGTGAGGTTGTAATCGAGCATCAAGCCAAACGTGTGATATTTGGGCCGATACGAGCCCGCCGATGTATCGAGCTTTGCCTGCGTATAGTCGTACATCGCGCCGAACATCAGCGCGGTGGTGATCGCCCAGTTCGCGTTGAGTTCGAAATTATCGAACGTCAGCGACGAGGCATGCTGACCGCCCGGCACAATCGCGCCGCTGATATACGAATAGGCGGTGGGATCGCTGAGATTCGTATGCGTGTACACGAAGCCAAGCGTGACCGCGTCCACCTGATAGTTGACGCCCGCGCCATAAACCCGATGGCGTGAGGCCACGAAACCCGCATCGTCGCTGGTCACCGCGCCCAGTGCGTTGGCGCCGGGATTCGTCACGTTGAGCCACGCAGCGCCGAACGTCAGCCCGTTGACCGCGTAACTGACGCCAAAGCTCTGCGCATTGTTGGTCGA
This sequence comes from Paraburkholderia sp., assembly GCF_035948235.1. Lineage (GTDB taxonomy): Bacteria > Pseudomonadota > Gammaproteobacteria > Burkholderiales > Burkholderiaceae > Paraburkholderia. Next base: position 36,103 of record NZ_DASZJJ010000089.1, read on the forward strand.
AATCTGGCCGGGCAGATTGGAGAACGCATACGTGGCGCCCACGCGCAATCCGCCGAAATTCACGCTATTGAACTGCACGGCGTTGTCGAGGCGGAATGAGTTGTCGGTGTTGTCGTTGTCGTAGGGATGCTCGAACAGGAAGCCGCCCCAGTTGCCGTTGGCCGTGAGCGGCGCGAGATATTCGACCAGCGAATCGTACTGGCGTCCGAACGTGAGCGTGCCCACATCGTCGTGCGCGATCCCCACCCACGCCTGGCGGCCGAACATGCGGCTACCTTCCATAAGCCGTCCGGAACTGGCGTCGATGCCGCTTTCAAGCTGGAACACCGCGGACAGTTTGCCGCCCAGCGCTTGCGTGCCTCTAAGTCCCCAGCGGCTGCCCTGAGCGGCGCCGCTCAGCATCTCCGTGACGGCGTGGCCGCGCACGTTGCTGGTGTAGTCGATCCCCTCATCGACCAGCCCGAACAGGGTGACCGAACTCTGGGCCCACGCGGGCGCGAGCGCCATTCCCGTGAGCACGCCCACGAACAGTTGTGTCTTTTTCAATGGATGTCTCGAATATTGTTATCGATCGTCGTTGCGCACGGCATGGGCCGTGCGCTGCGGTATTACTTCGCGGCTGGCACGTCGCCCAGATAGTGCTTTTCCAGCCGGTCGATTGTGCCGTCCTGCTTGAGGCGCGTAAGCGCGGCATTGAGCGCTTCAAGCGTGTGGCCATCGCTCTTGCGCACGCCGATCACGCTGCTCGCGCCCAGAATCGAGGGATCGTCGATACGCGGCCCCGCAAGCTCGAAGCTTGCGCCTTGCGGCTTCGAGAGAAAGCCCAGCCGCGCTGCCGAACCGAGCACCACGGTCGCATCGAGCCGCCCATTGACGAGGTCTGTGTAGATGCTGTCCTGATCCTGGTACTCCTGAATGGTTACGCCATGCGACGCCCAGTTGGACTTCGCGAAAGCCGCCTGCGTGGAGCCTTGCAATACACCCACGCGCTTGCCTGCCAGCACCTTCGTGTCGGGCGTGAGATGGCTGCCACGCGCGGCCACCAGGCGAATATCGGCGGGATAGACGGGCTGCGTGAAATCCATCACGGCGCGTCGTGCGACGGTCGGCGCAAGCGACGCATTGATTGCGTCGAACTTGCGCGCCTGCAGACCCGCGATCAGCCCGTCGAAACTGCTTTCAACCCATACGCAGGTCACCTTGGCGGCTGCGCAGATCGCATTGCCGATGTCGATATCGAGGCCCGCGAGTTTGCCGTCGGGCAGCTTGTATTCGTAGGGCGGATAGCTCGGATCGGTGCCAAAGCGCAGCGTGGCAGCGGTTGCGTTGGCGCAGACCGCGGCCGTCGCCGCACAGAGCAGGGCCGTGGCGATGCGGCGCGAAACCGGTTTGAAGTGTTTCATCGAAGAAGTCCTTTAGCGTGTTCGAATGGTCAGAGCGCGAGCCGTGCGTGGGCGAGCGAGACGAAAAAGCGCACGCCCAGTGGCAGCACGTCATCGTTGAAATCGAACTCGGGGTGGTGGCAGTAGACGCCGCCTTGCCCAAGCAGCGCGTAGGCGCCGGGGCGGCGCAGCAGGAATTCGGAGAAATCTTCGGAGCCGTTGAGCGGCGGGAAATCGCGTAGCACGTTATCCGCGCCGAAAATATCCGTGGCCACGCGCGCCGCCGCTTCGGCCTGCTCGCGATGGTTGATCGTCGCGGGCGAGCTGTTGCGAAACTCGACGTTGATCGAGCAGGTGCTGAGCGTCGCAATACCCTTGCAGATTTCGACGATGCGAGACCTGGCAAGCGCGCGCACGTTCTCGTCGAAGGCGCGCAGCGTGCCGGTCAATTCGGCGTGCGAAGGGATCACGTTCGGCGCGCTGCCCGCGTGCACGCTGCCCATGCTTAGCACGGCGGTCGCGCTCGGCTCGATCGAGCGGCTGACCACGGTCTGCAGGGCGCAGATCAACTGAGCGGCGGCCATCACGGGGTCGCGTGTCTTTTCCGGTGCGGAACCGTGACCGCCGACGCCGTCAATGCGGATCACCACTTCATCGCACGAGGCCAGCATAGCGCCGTCGAGCACGCCGAACGAACCGGGCGGGAAATGCGGGGCGTTGTGCAGCGCGAAGATTTCCTCATACCCAAAGCGCGTTTCCAGGCCGTCGGCCAGCATGGCGTTGGCGCCGCCGCCGGTTTCCTCGGCGGGCTGGAACACCAGCACCACGGTGCCCGCGAAATCGCGGTGGCGGCTGAAATGACGCGCCGCGCCCAGCAGCATCGCCGTATGGCCGTCGTGGCCGCAGCCATGAAACACGCCCAGGCGCTGCGAACGGTGCAGCGGGCGGCCTTCTTCTTCCATCGGCAGGGCGTCCATGTCGGCGCGCAGGGCGATCACGCGGCCGTTACCGCGCTGCCCATGCACGACGCCCACCACGCCGGTGCCGCCGATGCCGGTATGAGTTTCGATGTCCCACGCGCGCAGCTTCGCGGCGACGAGTTCGCTCGTGCGATGCTCGTCGAACGCCACCTCCGGGTTGGCGTGAATATCGCGCCGCAACGCGACCAGTTCGTCGATGTCGATATCGAGCGTGTCCGGGGCCAAGCTTGCTTCTGGTGCCACTGTCGCCTCCTTGTATACTTCCGGCCTTCGGTTGTGCCGGAGAACGCATACTAGGGGCGGCGCGTCTGGCGCCAATTTCCAATTTCTCATGCATATAGCGAATGCTTATGGAACGCGGCACGCTCAAGACGACGCAGTTGCAGATGCTGGTGGCCATCGCCGAGCACGGCACGCTCATGGCGGCGGCCCACGCGCTGAACGTGTCCCAGCCCGCGGTCACGAAGAGCATCAAGGAACTGGAGGCGCGGCTGGGCGTGCAACTGCTGGAGCGCAGCGGCGCGGGCGTGCGCCTCACGCGCTACGGCGAAACGCTGCTGCGGCGCGCCCGCGCCGTCGTGGCGGAAATCGCCAGCGCGGAACGCGAGCTGGAGGAAATGCGCTCGGGCGCGCAACGTACCTTGTCGATCGGCGTGTCGCTACTGGCGTCGTCGTTTGCGATGCCCGAGGCGCTGCGGGCGTTTCGGGCCCGCTTGCCCGATGTGCGGCTCAACGTTTATGAATGCCTGCCGACGCAGATCATCGACGGTTTGCGCGACGGTTCGTTCGACGTCTGCGTGGCATTTGTGGCCAGCAGCGATGTGACGGCGGAATATCGCGTGCTCGCGCTCAGCGAGACCGCGCAGGTGCTGGCCGTGCGAGCGGGCGATCCGCTCGCGAAGGAGACGCGGCTGGAAAAGCTGAGCCGCGTGCGCTGGCTATACAACCACACGCGCGAAAGCCTGCCGGCATACTGGCGAGAACTGGGCGGCGAGCGGGTGCTGCCGATGCCTGCGCACGTCAATGTCTGCACGTCGCAACGGCTCTATGCGCAGCTTGCGCAGGAAGCGGACACCGTGAGCGTGTGGCCGGCATTCCTGCTGGATGAACAGATCAGGCTTGGCGTATTGCAGAAGCTGGAGACCGATGCCTGCGAACCGCGATTGACGCTGGGCCTGATGCATCGGCGCGATCTGGTTCTGACTGCGGCGCTGGAATATTTTGTCGAGTGTGTGCAGCGTACGCAGACGTGAGATTGGCAAATGTTCAATAGGACTTGTGTCGTTGAAACGGCTGCATTATTCTGTTGAGCATGCACCGATCCCTTATCAACTCGATTATTCACGCCGCACACAGGCCGGCGGGATAGCTATTGAGTTGACAATATGCAATCACAACCCGCCCAGAAGGCGGGTTTTTTGCTTTCTGGGCACGCTCCGGAGCGCCTGAAAATGATGAGTGAAACGCAAGAAGTAGCAGAGTGGGGTGACGGTACCGTTTTGCATATGGTTTGCGGCAAGATTGCATCGGGCAAGTCCATGCTGACCACACGACTGGCCGATAATCGCCGCTCAGTTCTGATCTGCGAAGACCTATGGATTTCACGTCTTTATCCCGGCGAAATTCAAACGTTGGCGGATTACGTGCGCTGCGCGGCACGCATGAAGTCGGTTCTCACGGAACACATTCAGTCGCTTCTTGCAGCAGGGCTATCCGTGGTGCTGGATTTCCCATTCAATACAACTGGCACGCGCGCATGGGGACATTCATTGTCCAGCAGCGTCGGCTGCGAGCACCGGCTTCACTATCTGGACGTGAGCGACGAGATCTGCAAGTCGCGCCTGCGCGCAAGAAATGCATCGGGTGAGCACCCGTTCCAGACATCCGAAGCTCAGTTCGATCAGATCACCGGCTATTTCGTGCCGCCTGCAACTGGCGAAGGATTGAAGATCGTCGTGTACGACGAGGCGGGAAATATCCGCAGCGATCGGTAAATAAAAAAAGCCGCGCATCGCCGATGCGCGGCCCTTCAACCCGGATTGCAGCTTAGCGATCAGAACTTGTGGCGAATGCCCACGGTCGCAATCGCCTGTACCGTATCGTTCGACGAATAACCGTACGAGCCGATCGAGGCTTCGGCAGGCGCGGTGCCGCCCTTGCCGTTGCCCTGCGTGCCGCTCGCGTGCTGCCACGCGCCCATCAGATACACATCCGTGCGCCTGGACAGCGAATAATCCGCGCCTGCGGACACCTGGTGATAGGTCGCGGACGTATTGCCATCGGCTTTCGTGTAGATATAGCCAAGACCGAGCAGCAGCGCCGGCGTCGCCTGATAGCCGACATACGCACCGCCTACGTTATAGCGTTCCGTGCTGCCGAATGCCGATTGCGCGTCCGGACGATACTGCGCGTTGCTATAACGCAGGTTCATCTTCACCGGTCCCATCACATACTGCACCGCCACCGACGCAATGCCGATCGACTTCGCCGTGATATAGCCGTTATTCAGCGGCGTGTTGGGATCGAAATTGCCATCGAAGGTGCCGTCCGAGGTGCCGCTCCAGCCGGTGCGCTTGACGCTCGACGCGGCATTGGCAGCGTAGAAGTAGCCCGCCGCCGCGCTGAACTGGCCGATCGAATACGTGGCCGCGCCCGACCACGTCTGGCCCGAGCCGGTCTGCCCCGCAACGCCGCCCAGTGCGTAGAGACCTTCGAACTGGAAGCCGGAAATAACCGGCGACACATACTTCACGGCGTTATTGGTGCGCGAGCTGTTGTCGTTGTTATCGACGTCGCCTGGCGTGGAGAACATGCTGCTGAAGTCGTTATCGGCGGTGAGCGGCTGGATCATGTCGACGAGCGGGTCGTACTGACGACCGAGCGTCACGGTGCCCCACTGATCGCCAGACAGGCCGACAAACGCCTGGCGGCCAAACATGCGGCCGCCTTGATGGAAGCCGCCGCTATTCGGATTGAAGCCGTTTTCAAGCTGGAAAATCGCCTTGAGGCCGCCGCCCAGATCTTCGGCGCCCTTGAGGCCCCAGCGGCTGCCCGACAGGTTGCTGTCGGCCATGCCCCAGCGATGATCGCCTTGCGAGTTGGCGTGGCTCACGTACTGGATCGACGTGTCGATCACGCCGTAGAGCGTGACGCTGTCCGCGGCGAAGGCGGCGGAACTCGCGCCCAGCAAGGCGAGGGAAAGCACGGAAAGTCGAAGCGTGTTCATCTGTTGTGTGGTCGTGTGACGGTGGTTGAATGAAGAAAGTGGTCTTTTTTGTGAGGTGTTGCGCTGTTCAGCTCGCCGCGCCCATGGCTGGATCGCTGACGCTGTCCTTGCCCGTTTCCACGCGGCCCGCGAAGCGGCGCGTCACGCCGTTTTCTGCGGCTAGCGTGAAGTCGTACCAGCCGTTCGAGGCGGTGAGCGACCAGTACGGTTCGACCTGCATACCGGCTGGGACGCTATAGGTCCAGGGGCCGTCGGCGCGATAGGCATTGCTCGTGACCGTGACGCTCGTGGTCGAGGTGCCGGTATTCATGATGGTTAGATAGACGGCGTTGTTGGTCTCGTCGTAGCACACGCGCACTTCCGGTTTCGGACCAGTTGCGGATGCAACGATATTGCCGGTGAACGCGCGATGGAAACCGTTGGGGCCGAGCACCCAGAGGCTGTACGCGCCGCTGTCCGTCGAGGCGGGTGTCCAGATATCTGAGAGTTCCTTGCCCGCTTCCACGGTGTAGCGGCGCGGCGCGCGGTCCAGATGCAACTGGTCGTAGACGTGGAACACCGCACCCGCGCTGCCGGTATTGCTGAACACGAGCCACACGGCGCCGTTTTGCGTATCGACGTTCGCACTCGTGTGCAGGTGATAGGGCAGCGCACGCGAGGGGCGCAGCGCCAGCGCCTGTTGCGGCATCGTCTGGGTGGCGACCGACGGCACGGGCACCGCGCCCAGCGCGCTTTGCTGGGCGCTTTGCGCATCGGCGGCGGCCTTGGTGGGCGCGGCGATTGCGGCAGGCGTGGCGTCGTTCGGCGTCGCGAAGTTGAAGCACGAAGTCAGGTCGCCGAACACGGTCCGCCGCCACGGGCTGATGTTCGGCTCGTACACGCCGAAGCGCGCTTCGAGAAAGCGCAGCACCGAGGTATGGTCGAATACCTGCGAGTTCACAAAGCCGCCCGTGCTCCACGGCGACACCACGAACATCGGCACACGCGGGCCCGGGCCATAGGGCAGCCCGTCGGGTTTGAGCGGCGAGGAATCGCCGGGCGGGTTTGGCACAGTGAAATACTCGTACTGCGTGGTGACCGTGGATTTGCCCGCATAGGTGCCGTCGCCGTTGGGCGAGGGCACGTCGGGCGGCGGCATGTGATCGAAGAAGCAGTCGTTCTCGTCGTAGTTGACGATGAGCACTGTCTTGCTCCAGACGTCCGGGTTTGCAGTCAGTGCGTCGAGCAGCAATTGCAGGTAATACGCGCCCTGGCCTGGCGTCGATACACCGGGGTGTTCGCAATACGCCTGCGGCGAGACGATCCAGCTCACCTGCGGCAGTTGGCCGGCGGCGATATCGTCGCGCAATGCCTGCAGAAAGCCGCCGTCGGGCATGGTGTTGCCGATGCCCTTGTAAAGCGGCGAGAGCGCCTCCATTGCGGCCGTATAGGGCGCGTTCGGCGAGCCGGGCACGGTCTCGTTGACCTTGCGAAAGCTCGCGAAGCCGGCGAGCGGGTTGTCGGTGTAGTTGTCGGGCTGGTTCTCGTAGACCTTCCAGCTCACGCCCGCGCCTTGCAGACGCTCGGCGTAGGTGGTCCACGTAAGGCCAGTTGCCGATGCGCTCAGGCCGTCCCAGCCGTTGTTGTTCACCACCGCGTAATTCGAGCCGGTCGGGCCATTCGTGCCGGTCCACATGAAGATGCGGTTGGAGTTGGTGCCGCCGTGCAGCGAGCAGTGGTACGCGTCGCAGATCGTGAAGGCGTTGGCCATCGCGAAGTGAAACGGCAGGTCGGCAGATTGCAGATAGCCCATCGATACGTCGCCCTTCGACTTCGGCCATTGCGTCATGCGGCCGTTGTCCCAGGCGCTGTGCGCGTCGGTCCACGAATGCGCGCCGCCCGCGAGCAGTGCGTTGCCCTTGGTGCTGTCCAGATGGAAGGGCAGCACGGTGCGGCTGCCGTCGCTCTGCTGCCAGACGTTCGTGCCGCCTGGCTGCGGGATCGTGAAGCGGTCGGCGAAGCCGCGCACGCCTGGCAGCGTGCCGAAGTAATGGTCGAACGAGCGGTTCTCCTGCATGAAGATCACGACGTGCTGGACGTCGTTGATCGTGCCGGTCGTGTTGTTCGCGGGAATCGCGAGCGCACGCCGGATCGCAGGCGGAAACAGACTGAGCGACGCGCCGGCCGCGGCGGCGCGCAGGAAGTGACGGCGATTCATTGAAGTCATGTTGGGCAGTGTTTTTGTGTATGCACGCGTGTTTAGGCAGGCGCAACCGGCGAACCGGCACGCGCGCGTAACGATGTATTCAGGTAGGCCTTATAGAAGCGAGCCGCGCGCTATTTGCGCGGCCCGCTTCAATCAGGGCGCGCAGTCCAGTTGGGTGTTGAGCAAGGGCTGGGCGGCGCTGGCGCCCGATGCCGCACAACCGCCCGAAGCGGGCGCGGCCACGATGGCCACAGGTGCGCTTGCGCCGCCCGCTCCGGCGGCGGCCGTGTTGCCCGTGGCTGCCGCGCCGCCCGAGGCGCCGTTGTTGTTCGCGCCGTCGCCGCAAGCCGCGAGAGAGGCGCCAAGCACCACAGCAACAAAAGCTCCTGCGCCAAAGCGATATTTCGGATTCCGAAAGACAATATTCATCGTCGAACTCTCTTCAGGATGGATCAGGGAAGAAGCGTGGAAAGCGGTTTGCCCGAGCCGTAGACGGTCTGCAATTCGGCCTCCGTGACGGTGCGCTTCCAGAACGCGAGGTCGCCGAACGACTGCACATCAGGTGGCGTCGCCGCGCACTTGCCGGCCGTATAGGGCGGCGTGTCCTTGCAGGCGTTCATGTAGTACTGGCCCGTACCGTCCTCGTTCAAGCCGAACACCCCAAGACCCGGCAGTTTCGCCACGTTCGCCGTGACCGACGTGCTGTACTTCTGTTCGCCGAGCACCGGATCGAACACATAGCCCGTCATCGTCTTGCCCGTCGTGTCGATGGTGAGCGCGATATAGGACCACTTGTTGGCCGTGACCGTCGCCGAATTCATATCGTTGCGCGTACTACCATCGCCAATATTGAAGCGCACGTTGCAGCTCGTGCTCGATCCCGGGAAGAGACCAATGGCGATCCCCGCATTGCCGCCGGAGTAGTAGTTTTTGTTCGACAGGATCGGCGTGCCGTTGCCCGTGAGGTTCTGGCACGAGGTCATGAACCAGAAGCCCAGCGTGAACTGCGCCTGCGTCGTGACGTCGTTGGTTTGCTGCAGACGATAGCCGTCGAAGCCGTTGCTATCGACAATGCTCGTGTCGATTTTCAGGCCCTTGCCGCCGAACGGATCGGCCGTGAGCGAGCCGCCGTCCGCATCCGTGGCCCAGGCCGCGAGCGTGCTGGCGCTCATTTTGTCGATGGCCGGCAGCGCGCCGAACGGGTAGTAGGTGGACAGGCCGTTCGTGAGCGTGGTTGCGAGTGCGGGCGGCGGAGGCGGGGGCGGCGGGGGGGCGACATAAGCCACGCGGATCAGCGAGGACACCGGCGCGGTTCCCGCAGCCACCGTGTAGTTGAACGTGTAGGCGCCGGTGGTGCTCACGCCCAGATTGCTGTCCGTGTAAGTGGCCGTGCCGGCGGGCAGCGTGGCGATCTGCTGGCCGTTGCGCAGCACCGTGATCGCGCCCGACGCTGGCGCGGTCCATGTGAGCACCGTGCTGGCGTTGTCGCTGCCCGTCAAGCCGTTGAGTTGCGAAACCGGCTGCTGGCCGGTCAACTCGCCGCCGTCGAGCGCATACGTTGTAGCGCCTGGCAGCGCACCTCGCCAGGCAAGCAGCGTGGGCGCGATATCGGCAATGCTTGCGCGCGTATAGAGGTCCGCGAGCGAGGTGGGCGCAGCGCTGCTGCCCGCGCGCCCGTTGCTCTGCACATTCATGCCGATAAAGCTGGTCGACTCCGGCGCAAGCGGCAGACCGTCGGTGCCGCCCGCCGCGTTCAGACCGTGGCTCGCGCTCACCATCACGAGCCAGTTTTCGCCGCTGCGCTGTGCGGTTTCGGCGATCAGCGTGCCCACGGCGCTGTCGAGCTGTGTGAGCGTGCTGGCGTAATTCGACGAATTGAGGCCCCAGTTGAGCGCGCCGTCCTGCGCCGAATGATATTGCGCGACAACCAGCGAGTAGCCGTTGTCGATCATGCTCAGGCCTTGCTTCGTCACGCAACTGTCCACAGACGCGCAATTGACGACGCTATCCAGATAGCCTGCGTTCTGATCGGGCGCGAGGATCGCGGCGAAGCCCGGCGAATCGACGGCTGCGCCCAGCGTGCCCGCGCCCGCTGATTTGAGCATCGAGAACACCGTGGGCGCGTGCAGCGCCTGGCCCGATGCATCGGAATTGATCTGGTGACGATCGGCCCATGCGCCGGTGACAAGGGTGGCCCAGCCCGGTGTATCGAGGTTCGGCTGCTGGCTGAGCGTGCTGTTGACGCCGCCGCTATAGGCAGGCGCAAATTTGAGCTTCGCAAGGTTCGGCAGCTTGCCGGCGGCGATCGCCGTGGTGAGCGCGCTATAGGTCACGCCGTCCAGTTCGATTACCAGCATCTTGTTGACCGGCGTGGTGTTGCTTGCCGAATTGCCCGTGCTGGTGTTACCCGCTGCGTTGCTCGCTGTACCGGAATTCACCGCCGCGCCCGACGATTGCGTCGCCTCGCCGCCGCATCCCGCGAGTGCGCCAGCGAGCGCGAGCCCGCAAAGCGCCTGCACGGCGGCCGCGGTGGCGGCCTTCCTCGCTGCCTGCCTTGTCATCGTTTGTGTCCCTGCCGTTCGTATCGCCGGACAGTCCGGCGAGTGCAGGGAATCTTACGAAGCCGGTAAGACGTGCTTATTTCGTTTTACCCAAGATTACCTATAGGCGTATCGGCGTTTTTTGGGTGAGGGCAAGCGTTTCATTGAGCGTCGCCATGAAAGCGAGGATCGGGCGAGTGTTCGCGCGGCTGCGCAAATGGTAGAGATATTCGTGCACCACCGGACCTTCGGGCGCGATTGGCACCGCGACCAGCGACGCGCCGCGCGGCACTTCACCCGATGGCATCAGCGCACAACCCAGGCCGTGACGGATGGCTTCGCAGATCGCTTCGCGCCCGCCAATCTCGATCAGCGACGCGGGTTCGATCGCATGACGCGCGAGCGCCGCTTCGGTTGCATCGCGCGTGCGCGAGCCGGGTTCGCGCAGCAGCAGGGTTTCCGTTTTGAGAACGTCGAGTTGCACCGGCCCCTTGCCCGCAAGCGGATGCTCGGGCGCGACGACGAGCACGAGCTTGTCGTCGGCGATGCGATGGCAGACGAGGTTCGGGTCATCCACGGCGTTCGACGACACCGCCACATCGACGCGAAATTCCATCAGTGAATCGAGCACGCCTTGCGAGTTGTCGATCTCGATGCCTAGCTGCACATGCGGATAGCGGCGGCGAAACGCGGCGACGGTGGGCAGAATGTAGTACGGCCCCGTCGCGCCGAGCCGGAAACTGCCCGCAAAAAGCTCGCGCTCGTTGCGCAGCGCGAAGTCGATATCGTGCTCGGTCTGCATCATCCGGTCGATCAGCGGCATGATCGTCGCGCCCGTCTGCGTGAGATCGAGCCGGCTGCCGCGGCGGAAAAACAGCTCGACGCCGTATTGCTTTTCGAGTTGCTGGATGCGCGAGGTGACGGTGGGCTGGCTTACGTCGAGACGCCGCGCGGCAGCGGTGATGCTGCCCTGGCGGACGGTCTCGTAAAATGCGGCCAGTAACGATGCGAGCATGTCGGTGCGTAAAATGGCCGACACTTTACTGTGTTATTGCGACGATTTTGTTACGGTCTTACGGCGGCGGTAAGGTTTGACTCACGTTCGAGCCGATAAATGGAGCGTCATGATGATAAAAAATAGTTAGGCATTCGAATTAATCATCGTCGCGCTCGACAGCAACAGCGTCTTGCGGAAATGCTCGACGAGCGGGCGCAGATTGACGCGGTGCCATGCGGCCCAGAGCGCCGTGCGGTAGCTGAACCATCCCAGCTCGCGCAGCACGACGCCCGCAGGCGCCTGATGCTGCAGGCTTTGCTGCACCATGGTCAGCCCAAGCCCCGCCGCAACCAGTCCCAGCGCGGCCAGCGGCCCGGTCGCCTCCAGCGCGATATCGGGCGTGAAGCCGGCCTTTGCGCAGGCTGCAATGAAGTGATCGTGCCGCAGCGCGCCTTCCGTGAACATCACGCCGATCCACTTTTGCGCCGCGAGATCGTCGGGCGTCAGATGCGCCGTGCCCGCGAGCGAATGATCCTCGGGAATCGCGAGCAGCATGGGATCGTCGAGCACCCGGGCGGCTTGCAGATCAGGATCGTCGGCGGGCGGGGGCTCGGCTACGAGGGCGATATCGAGGCTGCGCTGGCGTAATCCGGTGAGCTGGTCGGCGGATTGATAGTTGTAGAGCGCTACGTGCGTGTCGGGCCGTTGCGCGCGCAATTGCCGCAACGCGTTGGGCAACACGCCAGAGTGCATGGCGTTCTCCAGATAGCCGATGCAAAGGCCGCCTTCGTCGCCGCGCCCCAACCGCCGCGCAAGCGATTCGAGCCGCGTCGCATGGGTGAGAAAGGCCTGCGTTTCAGCGAGAAATGTGCGTCCGTCTCTTGTCAGACGAATACGTTGTTGCGAGCGCTCGAACAGCGTCAGACCGAGATTCTCTTCGAGCTGGGCGATCTGGCGGCTCAGCGGCGATTGCGAAATATGCAGGCGCTCGGCGGCGCGGCCGACGTGCTCCTCTTCGGCCACGGCGACGAAATAGTGCAACTGGCGGATGTCCAGCATCTCAGACCTCATGGGACTTAAGTTTGTCGAATTATGTCTTAGACAGACTTAATTCGACAACCTAGACTGCTTCATACCGACTCAAACACAGGAGCAAGTCGATGAGCATCAAGGATAAATTGCCGGCCGGCACGCAGCTTGGCTTTGGCGCTGCGCCGCTGGGCAACATGTTCCGCAACATTCCCGAAGACGAAGCGATCGCCACCGTGAAGGCCGCGTGGGACCAGGGTGTGCGTTTTTTCGATACGGCCCCGCTGTATGGCGCGGGCTTGTCCGAAATCCGTCTGGGCGAGGCGCTGGCCGCCTATAAGCGCGACGATTACGTGCTGAGCAGCAAAGTGGGCCGCGTGATTCTCGATGAAATCGAGGACGTGAGCGCACGCGACCTTGGCGAAAAGGGTGGCGTTTTTGAATTTGGTCGTCCTAATAAAATCGTCAACGACTATTCGGCCGATGCCACATTGCGCTCGATCGAAGACAGCCTGAAGCGCCTCAAAACGGACCGGCTGGATATCGTCTGGGTGCACGACGTCGCACAGGACTTTTTCGGTGACGTATGGCTCGCGATGTTCGAGCAGGCGCGCACGGGCGCATTCCGCGTGCTGTCGCGTTTGCGTGACGAAGGCGTCATCAAGGCGTGGGGGCTGGGCGTCAATCGCGTCGAACCGTGTGAGTTGCTGCTTGATCTGTCGGAAACGAAGCCCGATGGCTTCCTGCTGGCAGGCCGCTATACGCTGCTCGATCATGAGCGCGCCTTGCAGCGTTTGATGCCGGCCGCGGCCGCGCAGAACGTCGAAATCGTCGTGGGCGGTCCTTATAGCTCGGGCGTGCTGGCAGGCGGGACGCATTTCGAGTATCAGAAAGCGTCGCCCGAGATTCTCGCCAGGGTGGAGCGCATCAAGGCCATCGCCGCGCGTCATAACGTCAGCGTCAAGGCGATTGCATTGCAGTTCGTGCTGGCCAATCCGGTGGTCGCTGCCGCGATTCCGGGCGCGAGCCGCCCCGAACGTATTGCCGAAGATCACGCTGCGCTCACAGAAGCGCTGCCCGCCGACCTCTGGCGCGAACTGCGCGAGCAAGGTCTCGTGTCGGCTCACGCGCCGCTGCCCATCGATCGAGTTTGAGGAGAACCCCATGGCCCATGCCAGCGCATCCATCCGGATCGCTGCCACACCCGATGCGGTGTGGCAGTTGATCGGCGGCTTCAATTCCTTGCCCGACTGGCTGCCCTATATTCCGACGAGCGAATTGAGCGAAGGCGGCCGCGTGCGGCGCCTCGCGACGCCTGGCGGCGACGTGATCGTCGAGCGGCTCGAAGCATTCGATCATCGGCAGCGAAGCTATAGCTATTCGATTCTTCAGGCGCCGTTTCCTGTCACGGGATATCGCTCGACCTTGAGCGTGACGGCGATCGAGGACGGTCAAGCGGCGCAGGTGGACTGGAGCGGTGAATTCACGCCGGACGGCGTGAGCGATGAAGAGGCCACGCACCTGTTCGAAGGCATTTATCGTGACGGTCTAAAAGCTCTGGCGCATTCGTTTGCGAATTGATCGCGAAGCGATCCACGTAAGTTAAGCCCGGCCGGCGCCTGATGGCGGCCAGCCGGGCTTTTTTCCCGGCGCGGCGCGTACCGGATCAGTCCCACTGCGGCGCGAGGCCCTCGGGGCTGACTTCGCGGCCGTTGCGTTCGAGCGTGGCGATCTGGGCCATATCGTCGTCGGTCAGCTTGAGAGTCTGCGCGAGCAGGTTGCTCGCAAGGTTCTCGCGCTTCGTCGACGAAGGAATGACCGAGTAGCCAAGGCGCAGCGCCCAGGCAAGCGCGACCTGTGCAGGGGTAGCGTGATGACGTTGCGCGATGGCGTGGATCACCGGATCGCCCAGCACCTTGCCATAGGCAAGCGTCATATACGACGTGACATGAATGCCTTGCTGCTGGAGGAAGCTCACGAGCTTGCGATTCTGCAGATACGGGCTCAATTCGATCTGATTGGTTGCTACGTTATCCTTACCAATCGTATCGATAGCCATTTGGGTCAATTCGATGTTGAAGTTCGACACGCCAATCTGTTTGGTCAGCCCTTGCGCTTTTGCCTCGGCGAGCGCGTTCAGGGTTTCCTCCAGCGGCACGCCGCTATTGGGCGCGGGCCAGTGGATCAGCGTGAGATCGACGGCGTCGGTGCGCAGCTTGCGCAGGCTGTCTCGCAGGCTCGGAATGAGTTTGTCGCGCGAATAATGATCGACCCAGATCTTGGTGGTGAGAAAGAGTTCGTCGCGCGCGACGCCGGAGGTGGCGATTGCTTCGCCCACTTCGGCTTCGTTACCGTAGATCTGCGCGGTGTCGATGGCGCGGTAGCCCAGTTCAAGGCCGTTGCGCACGGAATCGATGACGACCTGGCCTTGCAGGCGGAACGTGCCCAGACCGAAGGCGGGAATATGGCTCATGTTTTACTCCGTAAAAGCGGTTGAGAAACGTGAAATAAGGTTTGAGTCGAAATCAGGATTGAGTCGGCGAAATTTTGCGCGGCTTGCCTGTGCTCGATGACGCCGCCTGACGTTTCAGCGCGATCTGCGCCAGCACGAGCAACAGTCCTGAAACCGCGATCAGCGCGCCCACAATCGGTACGGCCACATAGCCCAGGCCCGCTGAGATCGCCGCGCCGCCGGCGGCCGCGCCAACCGCATTGCCAAGATTGAACGCGCCGACATTCACCGACGAAGCCAGCCCCGGCGCCTGCGCGGCGGCGCGCATGACGCCCATCTGCAGGGGCGGGACGACCGCGAAGGTGGCGAGTCCCCACACGACGACCGCAAGCGCGGTTCCCACCGGCGTTTTCACGAGCAACGGGAACGCGAGCATCACCGCGACCAGCAGGATCAGGAACACGATCAGGCTGCCGTTTAGCGAACGGTCGGCGAGGCGTCCGCCAGCCACATTGCCAATCGAAAAGCCCACGCCAACCAGTACCAGCATGATTGTCACGAAGCCTGGCGTCGCGCCCGCGAGATGTTCGAGGACCGGCGCGATATAGGTGTAGAACGTAAACATCGCGCCTGCGCCCAGCACAGTGGTGGCCAGCGCCGTCAGGACAGCGGGGCGCGCGAGCACCTGCAACTCGCCGCGCAGGTTGGGCGCCTTGCCAGCCTCGCCGGCCGGCAGCGCCAGTCGCAGGATCAGCATCGTGAGCACGCCAAGGGCCGCCGTGGCCGCGAACGACATGCGCCAGCCGATGGTCTGGCCGAGCCACGTCGCAGCGGGCACGCCGCCAATATTGGCGATTGTCAGGCCCATGAACATGGTGGCGACGGCGCTAGCCTGTTTGTGACGCGGCACGACGCTCGCCGCCACCAGCGAACCCAGCCCGAAGAACGCGCCGTGATTGAGGCTCGTGACGAGCCGCGCGATCAGCAGCGTGGTGTAGTTCGTCGACAGCGCCGACAACAGATTGCCGATGGTGAAAATCGCCATCAGTGCGATGAGCGCCGAGCGTCGCGACCAGCGCGACATGGCGAGCGTCATCAACGGCGCGCCGATCATCACGCCGATCGCGTAAGCCGTGATGAGCATGCCCGCAGTCGGGATGGAGACGTGTACGCCAGACGCGATGACGGGCAGGAGCCCCATTGGCGAAAACTCGGTGGTGCCGATGCTGAACGCGCCCATCGCGAGCGCGAACAGGGTGAGCCACGCGGTGCCGTGCGCGTCCTGCGTGGCGGTGGGTGAGCCGGGTTGAACGGGAGACATGGTGGGCAATCCTGGGTTTGCATGAAAACGAACCGCAGTGTGCCCGCTTTACTTTTGCCCAAAAAGACGTCTATAAACCAATGTGTTTTGATTTCAAATCAAAAATGAAAATCACTCTGGACGAACTTCAGGCTTTTGTTACCGTGGTGGATAGCGGTTCCATCACGGCGGCGGCGCATCAGCTCGATCTGACCATCTCGGCCACGAGCCGCACGCTGGGACGGCTCGAAGACAAACTCAAGACCACGCTGTTGCGCCGCACGACGCGGCGGCTCGAACTGAGCGAGGAAGGGCGGGCGTTTCTGGCCGACGCGCGGGCGATCATCGCTTCGGTGGAAGGCGCGGAAGAGCAGATGGCCGCGCGCCGCGAGCGGCCTTCAGGACGCCTGCGTGTGGACGCGGCCACGCCGTTCATGTTGCATGTGATCGTGCCGCTCGTGCAGGGCTATCGCGAACGCTACCCGCAGGTCGAACTGGAGCTCAACAGCAACGAAGGGATCATCGATCTGCTGGAACGGCGCACTGACGTAGCGATCCGCATCGGGCAGTTGAAGGACTCGACGCTGCACAGCAAGCCGGTGGGCCTCAGCCGTGTGCGTATTCTCGCTACGCCTGCCTATCTCAAGGCGCATGGCCGTCCGCGCCGCGTGCAGGAACTGGGCAAACATACGCTGCTGGCTTTTACCGAGCCCGATTCGCTCAATGTCTGGCCCATCGCGGGCACGGATAACGAACCGTACCGGATCACACCCGCGATCCGCTCATCGAGCGGCGAGACCTTGCGGCAGCTTGCGCTGGCCGGGACCGGGATCGTGTGCCTGTCCGACTTCATGACCGCGCGCGATCGCCGCGACGGCACGCTCGTGCAGCTTTTTGCGGGGCAAACGCAGGATGTCCGGCAACCGATCAATGCGGTCTATTACCGCAATACGGCGATTTCCGCACGCATTGCTTCTTTTGTCGATTTTTTGATCGAGGCCGTGCGCGGCACCGAATTCGAACGTTAGCAAGCGGTCAATCGTATTCGTCGCAACAACGTTCGGCGCGTGAATACCGATTGATTCCATCGCGACGAAATGAATCATTTTCCTCAAGCCGGTGCTAGCATGCGATGACACGCGGTTGGCCCGCTTGCGCATGACAGAATGATCGTATGAATCTGGCCTGACAATTCAACATTGAAGGGAAGACAGACGATGCACCAAGTCAGTATCGACCATGCCTGGCAATATACGCTCACGCTGCTGGGTGGCGGCTCCGTTCTTCGTGGTGGCGTGCATGACAGGATGTGCCACGCCGCGAACGGCCTTTCCACAACGACTCACGCCGATAGCATGGACGCCGCACCCGCGCGGCGCGCTCATCTGGCTTTCGTCGAGGTTTGCAAGGACAAGCTCATTTCGGTGTCGTGGAGCGATCCCACGAGCGGACATTACACGGAGCAGCTATGGCGACTGTGCATCGCGCGAAAACGCGGCCAGTGCGCCCTCACCGGCGGGGATATCCAGCGCGGCGACAAGATCTATCGCCCCTTCGTGCGCGGCACGACGCCCATCAACGCTGACTGGGCCGTGCTCGCATCGGCACTGGAAATAGAATCTGACGAATAGAAAACCCGGCCTCTCAGTGATAACCGTGATCGCCTTCGCGAACTTTGCCGCGAAACACGCGATATTGCATGGCGTTGTAGATCAGAATAATCGGCAAGACGATCACGGTGCCGACGAGCGCGAAGAGCTGGCTCGAATGACTTGATGACGCTTCCCAGATCGTGAGCGACGGCGGAATGATATACGGCCAGATGCTGATGACGAGACCCGTATAACCCAGAAAGCAGATTGCGAGCGAGAGCAGGAAGGGCATCGCTTCATGGTTCAGGTTGAGCGATCGATAGATACCCCACACGCACAGCACCACGAGAATCGGCACCGGCAGGAAGTAGCCGAGGTCGCCGCTGAGAAACCAGCGCTGCCGCACGGCGGGCAGACCCAGCACGGTCCACAGACTCACGATCGCGATCGCCAGCAGCAGAATGGCGACGAGCGGACGCATCACGAAACGCATCTTGCGCTGCAGTTCGCCGTCGGTTTTGAGGATCAGCCAGCCGCAGCCGAGCGTCGCATAAGTGAGCAGCACGCCAAAGCCGCAAAACACGCTGAACGGAGAGAACCAGTCGAACGGATCGCCCGCGAATTTATCGTCGACGATCTTGATGCCTTGCAGAAGCGAGCCGAGCGTAATGCCCTGGCACATTGCCGCCAGCGCCGAGCCGCCGATAAAAGCGAGATCCCACGCATGCTGCGTGCGTGTGGCCTTGGCGCGCAATTCGAACGCGGCGCCGCGAAAGATCAGGCCTATCACCATGAGTATCAGCGGCATGTAATTGGCGGGCAGCAGCGTGGAATACACCACGGGAAACGCGCCGTACAGGCCCGCGCCGCCCAGCACGAGGAATGTCTCGTTGCCGTCCCACACCGGCGCGACTGTATTGAGCATGACTTCGCGCTCGCCTTTGCCCTCGAAGAAGGGAAACAGCAGACCAATGCCCAGATCGAAGCCGTCGAGCATCACGTAAATAAACACGCCCAGACCGATGATGGCGGCCCAGATAACCGGAAGGTCGATTTGCATGGCCTTATTCCCCCACCACGGCGTCGAGCGCGCGATTGTGCAGTCCAGGATGCTTGAGCGACTCGATGCTTTCCACGCCAGTCGCCGGCCCTTTCTTCATCATTTTGAGCATGTAATAGACGCCGGTTCCGAATACGAGGAAATAGACGATCACGAAGATCAGCAACGACACGCCCGCCTGCTGCGCGCCGATGGGCGACACCGAATCGATCGTGCGCATCACGCCATAGACGGTCCACGGTTGGCGGCCTACTTCAGTGGTGATCCAGCCCGCCAGCAGCGCAACGATGCCGGACGGCCCCATGCAGAACACGAGCCGCTGGAACCAGCGAGTTTCATAGAGCCGCCCGCCACGCCGCAGGATCAGGCCCAGCACGGCCGTGAGCAGCATCAGCATGCCGAGTCCCGCCATGAGCCGGAAGGTCCAGAACACGATGGGCGAGAACGGCCGGTCCTGCGGCGCGAATTCCTTGAGGCCGCGAATTTCGCCGTCCCAGCTATGCGTGAGGATCAGGCTGCCCAGATGCGGGATCTGGATCGCGTAGCGCGTGACTTCGGCGTTCATGTCGGGCAGGCCGACGAGGTTGAGCGCCGTGCCGCCGTGTTCGGTTTCCCAGAGTCCTTCGATCGCCGCAATCTTCGCGGGCTGATATTCGCGCGTATTCAGGCCATGCGCGTCGCCCACCAGAATCTGGATGGGCGCGAGCACGAGCAGCATCCACAGCGCCATCGAAAAGCTGCGCTTGACCGGCACGTCGCGCCGTCCCTTGAGCAGATGGTAAGCACCGCAGGCCGCCACGATAAACGCCGCGACGATAAAGGCCGCGATGGTCATATGCACGAGGCGGTACGGGAACGACGGATTGAAAATGATCTTCCACCAGTCCACCGGCACGATGCGGCCGTTCTGTATCGCATAGCCTTGCGGCGTCTGCATGAAACTGTTGGACGAAAGAATCCAGAAGGTGGAGATCAGCGTGCCGATCGCGACCATCAGCGTTGCGAAGAAGTGCGACTTCGGACTCACGCGGTTCCAGCCGAACAGCATGACGCCGAGAAAACCGGCCTCCAGGAAGAATGCGGTCAGCACCTCGTAGGTAAGCAGCGGCCCGGTAATATTGCCCGCCACGGTGGAAAAGCCGCTCCAGTTGGTGCCGAATTCGTAAGCCATCACGACGCCGGACACCACGCCCATGCCAAACCCGACCGCGAATATCTTTGACCAGAAGCGGTACATATCCTTGTAGGCCGGGTCGCCGGTGAGAAGCAAGCGCCATTCCAGCACGGCGAGAAAACTCGCCATGCCGATGCTGATGGCGGGAAACGTGATATGAAAGGAGACGGTAAACGCAAACTGCAGCCGGGCCAGATGAAATGCGTCGAAGATATTCATGATTCTTGTGAACTCCTTGTGACGACTTTCTGCGTTTTCGCCCGCATTCACACTGCCAGCGGCAATCCGGCAATCCGGCGAAAGCGCACTACGGCTGCTGGTTTGACGCGCGCACGACGTGTACGGGAACAGACTTGTACGACGGCGTGCCGCTTTCCTTGTCGATATAGTCGAGCGGCACCAGCACGTTGGCTTCCGGGTAATAAGCCGCGACGGAGCCTCTAGCAATGCTATACACAATTGCGGTGATGTTCTTCATTTTGAGCACACGGCCGGCCATGACCGTTTCGATATCGACAAGATCGCCGTGTTCGATGCCATGTGCGGCCATATCGTCGGCGTTCATGAAGAGCACGTCGCGCCGCCCGAACACGCCGCGGTAGCGGTCGTCCATCGCATAGATCGTGGTGTTGTACTGGTCGTGGCTGCGGATCGTGATGAGGCGCAGCACGTTTTCGGCGCCCAGCACGTCGGCGTCTTCCTTCACGCCGTCATAGACCGAGAATTCGGCTTTGCCCGATGGCGTATGCCACTGGCGTTCGGTCGGCGGCAGGGGCAGGCGGAAGCCGCCCGGCACGCGGATACGCCGGTTGAAGTCCTCGAAGCCCGGCACCGTGCGCTCGATCAATTCGCGGATCTTGTCGTAGTCGGACACCAGATCCATCCAGTCCACTTTGGAGTGCGGCATGGCAGCACGCGCCATGCCAGCGACAATCGCCGGCTCCGAGCGCAACTGCTCTGACGCGGGCTTGAGCTTGCCCGCGGACGCATGCACCATCGACATCGAATCCTCCACTGTGACCGATTGCCGTCCGCTGCTCTGCATATCGAGCTCGGTGCGGCCAAGACACGGAAAGAGATACGTTTCCCGGGCCACTAGCAGATGCGTGCGATTGAGTTTTGTGCCGATATGCACGGCGAGGTCGAGCGTCGCCATCGCCGCAAACGCCTGCTGCGGGTCGGGCAACGCCACCGCGAAATTGCCGCCCAGACACAGCAGCGCCTTCGAGCTGCCGTCAATCATCGCCTGCATGGCCTGCACCGCGTCGTGGCCGTGACCGGACGGCGGCGTGAATCCGCAGGCGTCCTCGATCAGCTTGAGGAAGGCCGCCGAAGGTTTTTCGGTGATGCCGACGGTGCGGTTGCCCTGCACGTTGGAGTGGCCGCGCAACGGGCAGATGCCCGCGCCCGGCTTGCCGATATTGCCGCGCATCAAGAGCAGGTCGGCGATCAGGCGCACGTTGGCCGTGCCCTTGTTGTGCTGCGTGACGCCCATGCCGTAGGTGACGATGGTCGCGCTGGATTTGGCGTAGGCGAGCGCCACATGTTCGAGGTCGGCGCGCTCCAGCCCGCTGGCCTTTTCGATGTCTTCCCACGATGTGGCTTCCAGATCGGCGGCGCACGCGTCGAAACCACGCGTATGCGCGGCGATGAACGCCTTGTCGAGCACGCCGCCTTGTTCCGCTTCCATCTGCAGGAGCGCTTTCATGACGCCTTTGAGCGCGGCGGCGTCGCCGCCGGCATCGACCTGAAAATAGGTCGAGGCAATCCGCGTCGATGCGAAGGTCGCCATTTCCATCATGCTTTGAGGGTCGGCAAAACGTTCGAGCGCGCGTTCGCGCAGCGGGTTGAAGACGATGATTGGCACGTTACGGCGCGCTGCCTCGTGCAGCGTGCCCATCATGCGCGGGTGATTGGTGCCCGGGTTGTGGCCGATGGAAATGATGAGTTCCGTCGTGTCGAAGTCTTCGAGCGATACCGTGCCTTTGCCGATGCCGATCGATTGCGGCAGGCCGACGCTGGTTGGCTCGTGGCACATGTTCGAGCAATCGGGAAAATTGTTGGTGCCAAACTCTCGCGCGAACAGTTGATAGAGGAACGCAGCTTCATTCGACGCGCGCCCGGAGGTGTAGAACTCGACCTGATCGGGCGTGAGCGTGCGCAGGATCTCGCCGATGCGCGCGAACGCGTCTTCCCAGGCGACGGGGCGCAGGGTGTCGGTGGCGCGGTCGTAGACCATCGGGTGCGTGAGCCGGCCCATGTCTTCGAGTTCGTAGTCGGTCTTTTGCAGCAATGAGGTGACGGTGTTGGCCGCGAAGAACTCCGGCGTGACGCGTTTCGTGGTGGCTTCCCACGTGACGGCTTTCGCGCCGTTTTCACAGAACTGGAAGGTGGAGCGATGCTCCTTGTCCGGCCACGCGCAGCCGGGACAGTCGAAGCCGTCGGGCTGATTGGTCCGCATCAGGGTGATGGGCGCCTCGATGCTTTCCATCTGATCGTGAATCGCCTGGGCGATGGCTTTGAGCGCGCCCCATCCGCCTGCGGGACCGGTATAAGGATGAACGCCTGGCACATCACGTAGTTTCGTCATGAGAAACTCCTGAGGGTTTTCCGCGCGCGCGGCGGGGTGTCGGCTAAGGGTGTCTGATTGTCGTCGAGTCGCGATTAATCGCCGCACCGAAAGTGGGCAAGTGAATGAAGCGGCGCCCGGTTGATGCCTGGGTTTTAGTTTAGGGAGCTAAACCGGGGAAACAAGAAATAACTGAAATATCTCTAATGGCGGGTATTCTTGTGCGCATATCGATATGTTTTTAAAAATACATCGTTAATGCGAAACAATTCATTTTCTATTTTTCAAAAATGAATTGCTTGTCAATCATCAGCGGAATAGCGGTGTTCATGAAGCGCGGCCTTTCATAACGGCTGCCAGCCTGCGTCCCGATCGATGCCTTCAGGCACGAGTTCTCTGAAGCCAGTCTTTAAATGTTTTCTGACGGATTGCGGGAAGGCAGGCAAGACAGAAAAGGAAAGGGCTGCGATTCATGGTGGAACAGGGGGAGCACGGTTGTTTTACTGGCATTTTCTGCCGCAACATCATATATTCCCCCGAACCGTGAGATCAGGATGCCGCGGGGAAGGTAATCACAGCCTGAGCGATAACGAGTAGTGCGACACACCGTAGCACCACATTCAATTGAGGATAAAGGATGGTCACTAAATCTGCTAACAACCTCGCACAGATGCGCGAACAGCTTGCCGCACTTCAACAGCAGATTGAAGCTGCCGAAAGCGAAGGGCGCGCGAAGGCAATCGAACAGATTCACGCGATCATGGAAGAATACGGCCTCACGCCTGACGATCTCGTTCGAAAGCGCACGCGCGGTCCTAACAAGAAGTCGGCGCATCCGGTTGAGCCGAAATACCAGGACCCCAAGACCGGCGCGACCTGGA
Organism: Paraburkholderia sp.; assembly: GCF_035948235.1. Classification (GTDB taxonomy): domain Bacteria; phylum Pseudomonadota; class Gammaproteobacteria; order Burkholderiales; family Burkholderiaceae; genus Paraburkholderia. The sequence goes on from NZ_DASZJJ010000089.1 coordinate 59,470, forward strand.
GTGGCCGCGGCCGCGAGCCGGTCTGGATCAAGGGCAAGAATCGTGAGCGATTCCTGATCGCGAAGTAACAAAAAATGCCGCCTTTGAAGGCGGCATTTTTTCATCAAGCGATGGCCATCGGGCAGGCGCAATTAATACACCGCTGCCATACCCTCCGGACGATGTTTAAAGCGGCGATGCACCCAATAATACTGGGCGGGAATTTTCAGTATCTGGGTCTCAAGAAAGGCATTCATGCAACGCGCGTCATCCATGTCGCTGTCCGTTGGAAAATTGCTGAGCGGCGCAAACACGTTCAACTTGTATCCCTGAAAATCCGGAAGAACTTCCGTGACGAACGGCACGACGCGCGCGCCGCCTACTTTCGCGAGTCGCGAAACCGAGGTCAGCGTGCATGCAGGCACGCCGAAGAACGGGACAAAAACTGAGTTGTCGATGCCGTGATCCATGTCTGCAGCCAGCATGACGGACTTGCCCTCGTGGAGAAGCCGCACGATTTTTCTGGCGCTGGTCGAACGTTCAATCATCTCTGCGCCGAAACGGCCGCGCTGGCGTTTGGCCAGCTCGCAAAGCCGCTTGTTCGACATGTGCGTGTACAAGGAAGCGGCCGGCATCTTCAGTGAGTAAAGCATGCATCCGACTTCGACACCCACGAAGTGAAAGCCCATAAAAATCGTAGGTGGAGCGTTTTTGTCCTCAAGATCGATCGCGCTTTCGATCTGGACCAGATCGCGGATCTTCTGCGCGCTGCCAAACCACTGAACGCCGCGTTCAAGGTAGCTGCGCACGACATGCCGGAAGTGCTCCTTCGCGAGTGAATCGCATTCACGTTCCGTTTTTTCGGGAAAACAAAGATGCAGATTGACAAGAACGATATGTTTGCGGCGACCGGGAATCGCGTAAAGGGCCGCACCGAGCGCGCTGCCAAACCTCGCGACGATTGAATACGGAAGGAGCGCGAGCGTGCGAAGTAACGCAACGACGAGCAGATGACCAAGTTGTCCCAAGAGCGGCTCCTGTGTGGAAGGCAGTCATCCTACCTGACGCATCCCCTCAGTGACCGAAAACATTTAGTCAGGAAAACTACCAAGCCTGACAGGGCGACGAAATTAATGCATGGATGTCCCGACTATCCAACATAGTTCATGACTACAAGCAAGGAATAAAGTGAAAAAAGCGCTTCCCGGATGACTTCGGGAAGCGCAGCGGCCCTCGTTGTTATGCGATTGTTCGATGTTATTTTTTGTAATCGATTAGCGTCTTCAGGTCCGTCACGCTATAGGCCATCGACCCGCGATAACCCGCACCCACGCGTAGCGGCTGAAGATCGGCGATCTCTTCGCCATGCGCAGGCGGAAATGTCAGTTGGCCCGCGCCACTCCACACGTCGGCAATTTGCGGGTTATCCATTACTGAGAGCACCAGTTCGTTGACTGCGGGCTTATCGTGCTCGCCCGCCGCGAGGCGCGGGAAATAACGCAGATTGACAACTGGACGGCCCGCGATGCCAAGCTTCGATACATCTTCAACGGCCTTCTCCAGCTTGACTTCGGCGCGCGCGAGACGCTGTCCCGCCGACGATGCCGTTGCGGCGAAGCGCGTGCCCGCCGCGATGGGCGCGGCCGCCGGGCTTTGCGCCGCGAACGTGCGCGTCTGATGGACCTGGCCATAGCGCTTAGGGAAGCCCTGAATCAGCCCGCGCATCATGGCCGAATCGTTGTCCACGAAGATATACGGGCAGAAGGAGACCGGCTTGCCGTCGTGCAGCGCGTCCACGAGAATAAAAAACTCGCGGTATTGATAGCGCGCCGGATCGAGCATTTCATCGTTGTTCGACGTGAATTGCCAGTCGATAAAAAGAGCGCTTGCATGGCCGGGCGAGGCGGGATCGAGTGTCAGGCCCTTGGGGAGCACGGCTTCCACGGCGGCAGGATCGGCCCAGAATTCGACGAGGACGAAGTCGCCCGAGTAGTGCCACGGCGGCGGCGGTGCGATGCTCGACAGGCCACGGGGAGAAAGCGGAACGGTATAGGGCGTATTCATAAGGATTCCATATTTATATCAAAGGAACGGCGCGATGGCGCCGCGAGGTGACAGGTCAGATGACGGCTTCGATCAGCATTGGGCCGCGCCGCTGCATTGCGCTGGCAAACGCGGCGTCGAAGGCCGCCGCCGATTCAACGCGCACCGCCTCGACGCCCATGCCTTGTGCAAGCGCGACCCAGTCGAGCGTCGGATTACCCAGATCGAACATGGAGCCGGCGCGCGCGCCGTCGGTGCGGGCGTGCACGCGCTTGAGTTCGTTGGCGAGAATGCGGTAGCCGCGGTTCGCGTAGATCACCGTCACGACGTCGATGTTTTCGCGCGCCTGGGTCCAGAGCGACTGGACCGTGTACATGGCGCTGCCATCGCCCTGAAGATTGACGACCTTGCGATCGGGGCAGGCGATGCCCGCGCCGATCGATACCGGCATCAGACAGCCGATTGCGCCGCCCGTGAGCGTCAGCATGTCGTGCGGCGCGGCGGTTTCGGTCATGGCCGAATAGCCCATCGCCAGCGAGGCTTCTTCGGTGATGATGGCGTGTTCGGGCAGATGGCGCGCGACGCTGCGCATGATCGATTCGCCGTTGAGGGCGCCGTCCGGCGCTGCGCCGAATGATGTGCGCGCGTTGGTCGCCGCAACGACCTGGCCGGCGCCCAGCGCGTCCACGAGCGAAGCGAGCGCCGTCGCTCCGTCCTCATGCGGATGCGCCAGCACGGCGATGCGGCAGCCTTGCGGCGTGAGCCAACTGGGCTTGTCCGGGTAGCCGAAGAAGCTGACCGGCGGCTGCGCGCCGACCAGCACGAGCAGTTCCGTGCCCGCGAGGAACTCGACCACCTGTTCGGCGAAATACGGCAGGCGCTCGACGCGCACCCGGCCCGCGCCACGCTCGATGCGCGGCGCGAAGGTATCGCACAGCAGTCGCGCGCCGGTTTTCGCGGCGATGCGGCCGGCGGCTTGCAGGCCCTCGCCCTGTAACGCGTTGCCGCGCAGCAGGAAAGCCGTGCGTACGCCGCTTTGCGTGAGCCTGGCGATGCGCTCGATGGCGGCCGCGTCCACCTGCGCTTGCGTCGGCACGGGCAGCGGCGCGGCGGCGCCGTCCGCGCTCGACCAGGCCGTGTCGGCCGGCAGGATCAGCGTGGCGATCTGGCCCGCGCCACTGCGGGCGGCCTGCACCGCGCGTGCGGCGTCGGCGCCCACTGTCAGCGCACTTTTCGAGGCATGAATCCAGTGCGACACGGGACGGGCGAAGCCGGGAATATCGGAGGTGAGCGGCGCGTCATACAGCGAGTGACCCGACGCATGATCGCCGACGATGTTGACGACCGGGCTCGATGCGCGGCGCGCATTGTGCAGATTCGCCAGACCATTGGCGAGACCGGGGCCCAGATGCAGCAAGGTGCAGGCGGGCTTGCCCGCCATCCGGCCATAGCCGTCGGCTGCGCCCGTCACGACGCCCTCGAACAGGCCTAGCACCGGCCGCATGCCCGGCACCTCGTCCAGCGCCGCCACGAAATGCATCTCGGACGTGCCAGGATTGCCGAAGCAGACTTCCACACCACTTGCCACCAGCGAACGCAACAGACTTTCAGCGCCGTTCATTTCGGATCACTCCTTGTCAGGACGTCGACAATCGACGTATGAGGCGATCCTAACTATGTCGGTACTATGCAAAAATACAGCCTGATCTGAAAAATTGTTACGTCATGCGCAAGAATCTCGAATACGGCTTGCTGCACGCCATGAACGCATTTGTGCGCGTGGTGGACGCGGGCAGCTTTACCGGCGCCGCAGAGCACATGGCGCTGACGACGGCACAGGTCTCGCGGCTTGTGTCCGAACTGGAAAACCGCCTGCAAACCAAGCTGTTGCAGCGCACGACGCGCCGCCTCGCGCTCACGAGCGCGGGCGAGCGCTATGCCAACCAGTGCCGCACGATTCTCGAACTGGTCTCGGAAGCGGAAAGCGAGGCGAGCGGCGCGCGCATCCAGCCCTCCGGGCGCTTGCGCGTGCTGTGCATGTCGAGTTTCGGGGATCGCTACGTGGTGCCGCTCGTCACCCGGTACTGCGCGCTGTATCCGACGGTGATGGTCGAATACGGCGCGTCGCAATACGTCCCGGACCTGCTTGCCGAAGGCGTGGACGTTAGCGTGTATCTGACGCGGCGTCTGCCCGATTCGAGCCTCGTCGCGCAACGTCTGGGCGCGGTATATGGGGTGCTGTGCGCCGCCCCCGCGTATCTCGCGCGGCATGGCGCGCCGAAGAGCGTGGCGGCATTGGCCGATCACGCGTGCCTGCGTCTCATCAATCCATCGACCACGGCGCATTGGGAATTGACCGATGGGCGCACGACACATGCGTTCGAGCCAGCGGGGCCGCTGATCGGCGACCATCCCGAGGCCGTTTTGCAGGCGGCGCGCAGCGGTCTGGGGATTGCGATGCTGCCGGGTTTTGCCGCGCTGGACGCGCTTGAGCGCGGCGAACTGGTGCATGTGCTGCCGCGCTGGCGCTCGCCGGATGTGGACGTCTATGTGCTGATGCCGTCGAGAAAATTTCTCGAAGCCAAGACACGCGCGTGGGTTGAGTTGTTGAAGGCGGAATTGCCGCCCGTACTCGAACGCGACGCCGCGCGAATTGAAGCCAATGCCAGACAGATTGAGGACGTCAAGGCCGTCAAGCCCGCGAAACCCAGGCGGCGCGCGGCGCGCTCGTAAACTGTAATTGTCCAGTTAAGGCAGTGCGATACGATATGCATCCCGAAACGGGGTGCGAAGCGCGGCGGTAAGTATTTTCAAAACGCTTTCAATCGACACGCGCTGTCCATCCCATCACTGACCTGTTTCCTTCTCGCTGCCAAGACCGGGCCTGTTCATGCCTAGTGCCGTCGCTCTATTGGGAACCCTGATCGTTTCCTGTCTGATCAGTGTGGCCGTGCTGGGCTCGCTCGCCCGCACCGGCTTGCCGGGCGTGATCCGTTGGTGCCTGGGCTATGCGCTGCTGGCTGCCGCCTCGTGCTGGATACTGATTGCTGGCGCGCAGGGCCGCGCCATCACCATCGTGGGCGTCTCGTTCGCGACGCTAAGCGCCGTGTTGCTGCTCGTGCAGGGCACGCGCGGCTTCTTCGGCATGCAACCCGTGCGGCGCGACGAATGCGTCGCGCTGCTCGTGGTCTGCGCCGCGCTGGCGTACTTCACCTGTGTCTCGCCCAATATCGGCGCGCGCGGCGTGCTTATCTCGCTGGGACTGATTTACGGCAGGATCGTGGTGGGCGCGCTGGCGCTGCGTCACGCATCGGGCGAGCGCACGCGCTACGCCTGCCGGCTGATCGCCGTGTCGGCGTGGCTCGGTGCACTGGTGTACTTCGCGCGGATCGCCGCAATCGCCTCCGGCAAGATGCCGACGCTTTCGTTCATTCAGCCGTCGCCGTGGAATGTCGTGCTCATGGGACTGGCGATTGTCACCTTGCCCTGCATGTCGACGGGCATGGTCATGCTGGCGCACGAGCGCATCCTGCAGCGCATGGAAAAGCTCGCCACCGTCGATGAACTGACCGGCGCGCTGACACGGCGCGCATTCATGGAACGCGCCAACGCATTGCTCGATGCGGTGCGTGCGCGGGGCGGCTCTTTTTCGATCGCGATTCTCGATATCGACAAATTCAAGGCCGTCAACGACAGCTTTGGCCACGCGGTCGGCGACCGGCTGCTGGCCCAGGTGTCGTCGGCGGTGAGCGCGCAGTTGCGGGCGGGTGATCTGTTCGGGCGGCTGGGTGGCGAGGAGTTTGCCGTGCTGTTCGCACAGGCGGACAAGCACGATGCGCTAAGGATGACGAACGAATTGCGTGCGGCGGTGGAGCGCTCGTCGGCTCACGGCGTGAGCTGCACGCTGAGCGCTGGCGTCGATGCAATCGGCGCGCACGATACGCTGGAGAGCGCCATCGTGCGCGCCGACGCCGCGCTTTATGTCGCGAAGGCGTCGGGGCGCAACTGCGTCACCCTCGCGCCTCAAACCGACGTGGCCGACGCCGCATGCGCCGCCGAACCCCGTCGTGCCGAGCCTGCCTGAGGCCCGGGCGCGCAGAACTCAGACCAGTTCGCGCAGCGCGGCGGGTTCGAAACCGCGCAGGCTGTTCGCATCGCCCTGGCGCACCTTCGCGGCCCAGTGCGGATCGGAGATCAGCGCGCGGCCCACGGCGATCAGATCGAACTCGTTACGCTCCATGCGTTCGAGCAGGCGGTCGAGGCCGACGCTGGTCGAACTCTCGCCGCCGAACGCCGCCATGAAGTCGCCCGACAGACCGACCGAGCCCACGCTGATGGTCGCCGCGCCGGTGAGCTTCTTCGCCCAGCCGGCGAAGTTCAGACCCGACTCGCCGTCGATTTCCGGGAATTCCGGTTCCCAGAAGCGGCGCTGCGAACAGTGCAGCACGTTGGCGCCAGCCTCGACGAGCGGCTCCAGCCATTGCGCCATTTCCTGCGGCGTATGCGCGAGACGCGCCTTGTAGTCCTGTTGCTTCCACTGGCTCACGCGGATCACGATCGGGAAATCCGGGCCGACCGCCGCGCGCACGGCGGCGACGATTTCCGCCGCAAAACGCGCGCGCTCGCCGATGCTCGGGCCGCCGTAGCGATCGTCGCGCTGGTTGCTGCCGGACCAGAAGAACTGGTCGATCAGATAACCGTGCGCGCCGTGCAGCTCGATCGTGTCGAAGCCGAGCCGCTTGGCGTCGGCGGCGGCCTGGGCGAAGGCCGCGATCGTATCAGCGATATCGGCATCGGCCATCGCGACGCCGCGCTCCACGCCCGGGGCGTCGAGACCCGACGGGCTTTCAACCGGCGCATCCGGCGTCCAGTCGCTCATGAAACTCTTGACCGCGCCCGTGTGCCAGAGCTGCGGGCCCATCTTGCCGCCCGCCGCATGGACCTCGTCGATCACGTGTTGCCAGCCCGACAGCGCCTGGTCGCCGTGGAAGAACGGAATGCCGGGATCGTTGCGCGAGGCGGGGCGGTTCACCACCGTGCCTTCGGAGAGGATCAGGCCCACGCCGCCTTCCGCGCGACGGCGGTAGTAGGCGGCGTTGTGCGCGCCGGGGATGCCCTCGGGCGCGAACGAGCGCGTCATCGGCGCCATGACGATGCGGTTCGGCAGGGTCAGCGAGCCGACGGTGAAGGGCTGAAACAGGATATCGGACGAAAACGACGGCATGGAACAGAGACTCCGTGTCGAATGAAGCAGGTTTTATCGGTTGAGATCGCTGGAAATCCCATGGAATTCAGCGGCACCCCGAATGGTATATTCTGGATACCAGACGTCAATAACGCACTTTGTTTCGCCCAGGTATCTTTGAGGAAACCATGCCCGACTGCCGAGAGCATTTTTCTGTGAATTGTCCGAGTCGCCTGCTGTTCGACCAGATCGCCGACAAATGGTCGATGATGATCCTGACCGTGCTCGATGGCGGCCCGCTGCGCTTTAACGCGATCAAACGCCATCTGGAAGGCGTCACGCAAAAAGCGCTCACGCAATGTCTGCGGCGGCTGGAGCGCAACGGTCTGGTTTCGCGGCGTGTCATTCCGGTTTCACCGGTGGCGGTCGAGTATGAAATCACGCCGCTTGGCCGCTCCTTGCAGGCGCCATTCAAGGCGCTGTACGGCTGGACGCTGCGCAACATGGATGCCGTGGAAGCCGCGCGCGCGGCGTTCGACGCGCGCATGGAAAGCGTCGCTTAAAAACCGGGTCATGCCGCGCGCGGTAAAACAGGATTGACAAGTGTCGCCCTTATAATTAACGTTCGTTTACTGAACGATCGTTCTATAAAGGAGACAGCATGGCGACAGACAACTCGCGGCCGAAGGTCGCGCTCGTGATTGGCGCAGGCGATGCCACAGGGGGCGCGATTGCCGCCCGGTTCGCGCGCGAAGGCTATATCGCCTGTGTGGTCCGGCGCTCGGCCGAGAAACTGGAACCGCTTGTCAACCGCATCCGCGAGCAGGGCGGCGAGGCGTATGGCTACGGCAGCGACGCGCGCAAGGAAGAGGATGTCGTCGCGCTGATCGAACGCGTGGAAGCCGAGCATGGCCCAATCGAGGTCATGGTGTTCAACATCGGCGCCAATGTGCCGTGCAGCATCCTGGAAGAGACGGCGCGCAAGTACTTCAAGATCTGGGAAATGGCTTGCCTGAGCGCATTTCTCAACGGTCGCGAAGTGGCCAAACGCATGGTGGAACGCGGCCGCGGGACGATCCTGTTCACGGGCGCCACGGCGAGCCTGCGGGGAGCGGCGAATTTCGCAGCATTTTCCGGTGCGAAACATGCGCTTCGCGCGCTCGCACAGAGCATGGCTAGAGAGTTAGGACCCCGCAATATTCACGTCGCCCATGTGATCGTCGATGGCGCGATCGATACGGAATTCATCCGCACGACCTTTCCGGAGCGCTACGCGCTGAAGGAACAGGATGGCATCCTCAATCCCGAACACATCGCCGAAAACTACTGGTATCTGCACCAGCAGCCGCGCGACGCCTGGACCTTCGAACTGGATCTGCGCCCCTATATGGAGCGCTGGTAATGCACCGGGGCGTTATTTGAGCTTGTCGAGCTCGAGCGCCTCAGCCAGAAAGCGCCGGCTCGAAGCGAGGATATCCCGGCGCGTGCGATCGCTTTCCACCGCGCGGGCCAGCACAAGGGCGCCGACACACTGGGCGATGATGGCCCAGGCGGTTTCCGGTTCGTCGATCTGCGAGCCCCAGCTTTTCTGGATGCGCTTGAGTGATTTTTCGACTTCGGCGCGCGCCTCGGGCGTGGCGCGAGCGATCTCGGCACCCAGCGTCGGCAGCGCACAACCGGTTTCAGGATGAAGCGCGTGAGCGGTGCTCAGGTAACTGCGCAGGCGCTTCGCAAGATCGCCGTTGGGCGCGTTCTCGTCACTGGCGAGCAGGTCGGCGCTATTGGAGGCTTCCTCGCTCACCAGCGCGTCGAAAAGCGCCTGTTTGGAGGGG
>NZ_DASZJJ010000090.1:0-5471 GCF_035948235.1 Paraburkholderia sp.
GCAGCAGATCGGCGAAATGCAGCGCGTCGTTGTATTCGAGAAAATCGGCCAGCGCGTAAGGCAGGATCAGCAGCGTCGTGTCGATTTCAAGCGGGTCAGTATCCGCGAGCGTGCGCAGTTCCGTTTCCAGATCGGCTAGCACGCCTTCCAGATCGGTCGCTTCGCTGATCGCGTAGCGAATCTGGCCCTTCACATGGACGCTCTTCGCAAACGGGCACAGGTTCAGGCCGATCACGGCGCGCGTGAGCCAGTGGCGCGTGGCGTCGACTATGTCGGCGTGGTCGGGCGTGTTGCCCGCAGCGGAGGAAGCAGTGTCGTTCATGGCCGCGATTCTACTCGTGGCGTGGCGCCTGAAGATCGATCGTCTTGCCGCACGCCGCCTCGATCAGAATTTTCGCCATGTGCGGCGCGGCGAGAATCGGCCCGCAGCCGGGGCCGTAGGTCTGGCTCGCGGCGTAGACGCCTTCGACCAGCAAACCCAGTTCATCGGCAAGCGCAGCGGGGTCGCGGGCGTTGGCCGCGCGCGCGAGTTCGGTGATGCGCGCCATCAGCCGGGTTTTGTTGTCGATGACGCTGCGGCGCGCCGGATGTTCGACGTCGGGAAACTCGGCCGCGACGTTCACGAACGGGCAGCCGCGATACTCGGGCGCAGACGCGCGCTTCGCCAGATCCTCGAAACATTGCAGCATTTGCCGCGCGGCGTCGCCGGGATGTTTGGCGACGCTGGCCTCAAAACGCTCGAAGAAGCGGGCGTCGCAGCGCTTCAAATAAGCGACCACCAGATCGTCCTTGGACGAGAATTGCCGGTACAGGCTCATCTTGTTCACGCCCGCGCGCTCGACCACGGCTTCCACGCCCACCGCCCGCACACCCTCCTGATAAAACAGTTCGTCGGCGGCGCGCAGCAGTTGCTCCTGCGCGCGCGGGCCGGCCGTCTGGGTACGCGTGGCGGCGGCGCGAGGGCTGGGTGGGACGGGTTGGACGGCGTCGGAGCGCTTGGTCATGGTGGGCATCTCGTCATCAGGGTTACGCTTGACATGTTACCGAGCGGTAACTACTATCGCAACACACTTGTGACCGACCGGTAACAATCTGGCGTTGGCGGATATGCACCGGGATCGGTTGAACAGCGGTTTGGACAACGGTTTCGACAGCGGGCAGCAGCAGATAAAAGCCCGGCGCGGCATGAACAAGGAGCACGGATGAACTGGGCAGCGAGAAGGGTCGGCGGGCGATTCCACTATGGGTGGCTCGTGGTGGCGGTGGTGTTTCTGGTGTTGCTGGCGGCGGCCGGCACGCGCGCGACGCCGAGCGTGATGATGGTGCCGCTCGAACATCAGTTCGGCTGGAGCCGCGCCACGATCTCGCTGGCGATTTCGGTCAACATCGCACTCTATGGCCTGATGGGGCCGTTCGCGGCGGCGGCGATGCAGCGCTTTGGCGTGCGGCCCACGCTGCTCGCGGCGCTCGCTACGATGGCGGCAGGCGTTGCGCTCTCGTCGCTGATGACGCATCCGTGGCAGATGATCCTGATCTGGGGCGTGATGGTGGGGGGCGCCACGGGTGTCGCGGCGCTGTCGCTTTCGGCCACCATCGTCACGCGCTGGTTCACCACCCATCGCGGCCTCGCGATGGGCATCCTGACCGCAAGCTCGGCGACCGGCCAGCTCGTGTTCCTGCCGTTCCTCGCGGCCATCGCCGAAAAACACGGCTGGCAAATGGTCGTGCTGGTGGTGGCGATTGCCGCCGCCGTGGTGCTGCCGCTCGTCGCGTTCCTGCTGCCGGAGCGCCCGGCCAATGTGGAACTGCGTCCGTTCGGCGAGGCGCACGACGCGCCCATCGTCCCGCCGGCGCCGCAGCAGAATCCGCTTACTCTGGCCTTTGGCGCGCTTGCGTCGGCCAGCCGTACGCGCGATTTCTGGCTGCTGTTCTTCAGTTTCTTCATTTGCGGCGCGAGCACCAACGGTTACGTGGGCACGCACCTGATCGCCATGTGCGGCGACTACGGCATGACGGAAGTGCAGGGCGCGTCGCTGCTCGCGACCATGGGCATCTTCGATTTGTTCGGCACGACGCTGTCGGGCTGGCTTTCCGACCGTTTCAACAGTCGCGTGCTGCTGTTCTGGTATTACGGGCTGCGCGGGCTGTCGCTGATCTATCTGCCGCACGCGTTCGGCATCGACTTTTTCGGCCTGCCGATCTTTGCGGTGTTCTACGGACTCGACTGGATCGCGACCGTGCCGCCGACGGTGCGTCTGGCCACCGACGTGTTCGGCAAGGAGCGCGCGCCCATCATCTTCGGTTGGGTGGTGGCGGGGCATCAGCTTGGGGCGGCGTTCGCGGCCTTCGGCGCGGGGTTGCTGCGTTCCAGTCTCGGCACCTATACGGTGGCGTCGATGATCTCGGGCGGCCTGTGTCTGATCGCGTCGTTTCTGGTGCTTCGCATCAATCGCGGCGCCCGCGCGATGGGCGTTCAGGCCGCCTGAATCTGGGGATCGCGGGCACTGCGGCGCTCGCATGATATTCGGCGCTTGAGCGCGTTTTGTGCAGCGCGGGTATGCTGATGGCCCCGGGCGAGCGCCCGCTATCCTCAAGGACAGACAAGGCATGACGAAGCACAAACCCGCACCGACAGCCGTGCCCATCCACGAATTGATCGCCGGCCGCTGGAGCCCGCGCGCCTACTCGAACGAGCCGGTGTCGCGCGAAGCGCTGCATGCGGTCATCGAGGCGGCACGCTGGGCGCCGTCGGGATATAACCTGCAGCCGTGGCGCTTCATCGTTTTCGACCGCACGGCAGACGAAGCCGCGTTCAAGCGCGCCTTTGGTACGCTCGTGCCGTTCAACCAGCAGTGGAATGCACCCGCGCCGATCCTGGTCGCCGTGACCGCGCAGACGCTCAACGCCAAGGGCGAAGTCAACCGCACGGCACAGTACGACGCCGGCGCGGCGGCCATGTCGCTGGTGCTGCAGGCGCACGCGCTGGGTCTGGCCGCACACCAGATGAGCGGCTTCGACGTGAACGCCTTCCGCAAGGAATTCGGTCTGCCGAACGACGTGGAACCGCTCGCGATTATTTCGATCGGCCATTATGGCGATGCGGAAAAGCTAGAGCCCGTGCTGCGCGATCGCGAAAAGGCGGAGCGCACGCGCTCGGCGGTGGGCGAGATTGCTTACGCGAATGCCTGGAAGCAGCCGTTCAAGGGCTAAGCGACCTATTCAGCCCAGCCTGAATGTGGTGTGATCGTGGCTTGATCGTGGCAGAACGCAAACGCGCGGCATCGTCCGCGCGTTTCGTCTTACGGGGCCGCATCAAGGCCCTGCGGTTGCCCCGCGCCGCGCTTTCGTGATACAAAGCCGGTCCTCCCAGCCTTTCCTCATCGCGCGTGCCTTGTGCCGTGCGTCATTGCCATGACCCCGTTTTGCGCGATCGACTTCGGTACTTCCAATTCGGCCGTGGCGCTGCCTGGCGCCGCACCCGGCGACGCCATGCGGCTGGCGCCCGTGGAAGGCGCCCACACCACGCTGCCGACTTCGGTGTTCTTCAACACCGATGAGCACACGCGGGAATTCGGCCGCGCGGCGCTTGCCGCCTATATCGACGGCTTCGATGGCCGTCTGATGCGCTCGATGAAGAGCATCCTCGGTTCGCCGCTAGCGGAGAGCACGACCGATCTCGGCGATGGCAGCGCGATGCGCTACACGGAAATCATTGCGATCTTCCTCGACCACCTCAAGCGCAGCGCCGAGCGTTGCTCGGGTGCGCCGATCTCGCGCGCGGTGCTGGGCCGCCCGGTGTTCTTCGTCGACGAAGATCCGCGTGCCGACCAGCTCGCCCAGGATCAGCTCGAAGCGGCGGCGCGCACGGTGGGTTTCAAGGATATTCACTTCCAGTACGAGCCGATCGCGGCGGCATTCGACTACGAATCGCGTCTGACGGAAGAGGGCCTCGTGCTGGTCGCCGACATTGGCGGCGGTACCTCGGACTTTTCGCTCGTGCGCGTCGGGCCGCAGCGCATGTCACGTCTGGAGCGCAAGGATGACGTGCTCGCGCACCACGGCGTGCACGTGGCCGGCACGGACTTCGACCGCCGCGTGGAACTGGCGACGATCCTGCGCGAACTCGGTTATCAGGCGCTCGATCCGGAAGGCCGCGAGTTGCCGAACCGCGTGTATTTCGACCTCGCGACCTGGCACCTGATCAACACGATCTATACGCCGAAACGCGCGACCGAACTCAAGCTGATGCGCCATCTGTATACCAACACCGCGCAACACGACCGCCTGATGCGGGTGGTCGAGTGGCGTCTTGGGCATGCGCTGGCGGCGCGCGCGGAAGAAGCGAAGATCGGCGTGTCGGCGGGCGGCCAGACCATGATCGATCTGGAGCAGGTGGAAACCGATCTGCGCCTGGCGTTTGACGACGCGCAACTGGTTGAGGCGGGCCGCGAGGAAACGCGCCGCATCGTCCAGGCCGCACGCGACACGGTGCAGGCAGCGGGCGTGGCCCCGAGCGCGGTGAACGCGCTGTACTTCACGGGCGGCTCGACGGGTTTGCTGTTCCTGACCCAGGCGCTCGCCGAAGCATTTCCGCAGGCGCAAGCGGTGTTCGGCGACCGGCTCGCCAGCGTGGCGACGGGGCTGGGTATTCACGCGCAGCGGCTATTCGGCTGAACGGCGCGCGCGGTATCAGTATCGGGCAGGGGAGTTGGGGAGACAGTAAAAACCGTGGGCGACAAAAAACCCCACTTTCAAGTTGAAGAGTGGGGTTTTTCTGTAAGCTTGCCAGTCAGGACCAGAGGTAAATCCTGACGGTCAAAGACGGTGACTTAGACCGGCTTGATGTTGGCAGCTTGCTTGCCCTTCGGGCCCGTACGCACTTCGAATTGAACCTTTTGGTTCTCTTGCAGCGTCTTGAAGCCGTCGATCTTGATTTCCGAGAAGTGAGCGAACAGATCTTCGCCACCGCCGTCCGGCGTGATGAAGCCAAAGCCCTTAGCGTCATTGAACCACTTGACGGTACCGGTTTCCATATTACTTTCCTAAAAATGAATGAAGGCCGAAGCCACAACAAAGAGGTGCACGAAAATCAAGGAAGGGGTATGGGACCAACCGGAGTACCGTTGATGGGCGAACTACGAAAGACCTATTCACACTCGCCGCTTGAAATCCTGCCCGAACTTTATACGGCTTATTGAGTTGAAGGTCAACTAGGACCCAGGGAATCTCCATATATTTTTGGGTCGGGGTCGAAACAAAGTCTTACAAAGCTTGCTAAGTTGCTGTTTTTTTTGTAGTGGCAGAAGATTTCTGGCGCCTTTTGGCGGTGCAACCGTTAAACTACGCGCCGCGCATGAGTTGCGCCTCCGGGCGCAATCGCAATCGCGCGCAGGTGCGACTGCCGCTGGAACCCCGCCCGCAAAACAGACGGGGCATGCGGTGTTGAACTGCTCTTGATACAGGAGAAGACG
>NZ_DASZJJ010000091.1:0-7718 GCF_035948235.1 Paraburkholderia sp.
CGCGTCCATGGCCGCCATCAATTCGTTGTAGCCGATGCGCAGCGGCAGCGCGCCGAACTGGCGCTTGAGATCGACCATCACCGCGCGGCCTTGCACGCAGGTCGCCGCCATATGCTCGATACCGAGCCGGTAGGCGCCCGACGGGCGCCCGGATTGCGGCAGCGGTTCACCCGCCTTTTCGTCGCGGTAATCGAGCGGACCGACGACGTCGTCGCCCGCGCGAAAGCCGTTGTAGAAGCACATCTCCGGCTTGCCGTCGCCGTCGGCATCGAACCATTGGCCCATGTGCGCAAGGCTGTCCCACTGCGTCGAGTACTGCAGCGCGAGCGTGACCGTGTCGTCGCAGATCACATCGGTCAGGCTCGCGTTGTCGCGCGACAGGGGGTACGTCATGTTCGGCATCTCGCCGCGCATCGTGGGTTCGACGCGAGGCGGCGCGCGGCGCGGATTCAGCACGCGGTCGCCGGGACAGTCGAGTGGCAGACTCAAACAGAACGTCCGCCCTTCGCGCGCCTCGCGCAGACCTTCCAGCACCTTTTCGGGCGTAATGAGGTTCAGACGGCCGAGCTGGTCATCAGCGCCCCAGTCGCCCCACGTAGAGTCGGCTGGACGGCGGGTCCAGCGCCGAGCGGTGGTGTTCATCGACATATTCCTGTTTTCTTGTTCAGCGCGCGGCATTGCCCGCTGCCAGCATCGGCGCCGCGGTTTCGTTACGCGCCGCGTCGGCTTCGGTGTTGCCCTCGGCTTCCTCGCCGCGTGGCATCCAGCGCGACGTATCGAACAGGCTGATGGCGATCAGCAGCAGCGCGCCGCCCGCGATGAACGTAGCCATGCCGAACTTGAGGCCGAGCGTGGGCGTGACAAGCGCGATCGCATACGGCGCGATCACGCTGATAGATGTCATCGCATAACTTATGCCGATGCCGGTCGCGCGACCCTCCACGGGAAGCGCCGTGCCTGGTAAAGCGGCATGATGCCGAACAGGCCGTTCGCGAACATGCCCATGCAGAATGCGCCCACGCCAAGCAGGAAGTGGCTTTGCACAAGCGTGTAGAGCACCGTCGACGGGATCACCACGCAGAGGAACATGCAAATCGTGCGGCGCTCACCGAAACGCGCGGCCGAATAACCCGAGAGCGGTTTGCCAATCACCGAGCCCACCGAATACGCGATCACAAATGGGAAAATCTGGCTCGAATCCAGATGCTGCGTGGTCAGCAGGAAAGTCGGATACAGCACCTGCACGGCCCACAGCATAAAGTTGATTGCCGCCGAGAAGATCCACGCCTGCAACACGGCAGGATTGAAGATGAAGGATGCGCGCGCACCGCGGCGCTTCTGGTTTTGCTGTTCGCGTTCCCAGTCCGGAGACTCGCCCACGTTGCGACGCAGGAACAGTGTGAGCAGCGCGGGCAGCACGCCGAGAAAGAACATCCCGCGCCAGCCCATCACCGGGAAGAGGAAGCGGAACGCAAGCGCCGCGAGCAGATAGCCGAACTCGTAACCAGCCACCATGATGCCCGAGGCAAGCGGACGAATCTTCGCGGGCACCGTTTCCATCAGCAGCGCGACGGACGCTGTCCATTCGCCACCGAAGCCGATGCCGAACAGCACGCGCATCGCCATGAACGACGCATAGCTCCATGCGAGGCCGCTCAAACCGGCCGCGCACGAGAACCACAGCACAGCCGCCATGAACACGACCTTGCGGCCAAAGCGGTCGGCGGCGAAACCCCAGCCGATGGTGCCCGCGACTTTCGCGAAACCAGTCGCAGTCACCACGAAGGCCATCGCGGGCAGACCCACGTCGAACACCTTGCCCAGATGCGGAATCAGGAACAGCAGAATGGTGAAGTCGAAAGCGTCAAGCGCCCACCCTGCCGTGGCGGCGAAGATGACGCGCCAGTTCTCGCGCAGGGCTGCGACGTGCGTGCCGGTTTGCGCGGGGCGCTTGACTGCGAAATCGTTCATGTCGAGTCTCCTCCTTTATTGATCTGCGGCCGGTGCGCGCGGCTTCGTGGATCAGTCTCCCGTGCGCACGTCCGAGAAGTCGCGTGCGAGCTTGCGCGCCGCATTCGCGAACATCAGGATGTCGACGCCCGTAGCCACGAACGTGCAGCCGAGTTCGAGGTAATGGCGCGCGAGCGCGGGGTCGGACGTGAGCGTGCCCGCGGCCTTTCCCGACGCGACGATCGTGCGGATGGCGTTGTCGATGGCCTGCTGAACTTCGGGATGTGTGGCCTTGCCGCGATAGCCCATCGAAGCGGCGAGATCGGCCGGCCCGATGAACACACCGTCCACGCCGTCCACCGCGCAAATCGCTTCGAGATTGCCAAGCGCCGTGGTCGTCTCAGCTTGCACGAGCAGGCACACCTCGTCGTCGGAAATATCGAGGTAGTCGGTACGCAGGCTCCAGCGCGACGCGCGGCCCACGGCGCTGCCCACGCCGCGCACACCGTGCGGCGGATAACGCACAGCGCAAACCAGCGCGCGCGCTTCGTCCGCGGTATCGACCATCGGCACTAGCAGATTGCGCGCGCCGATATCGAGCAGGCGCTTGAGCAGCACGGGATCGCCGCTAGCGGGACGCACCACGGGCTCGCCCGGATACGGCGCGACGGCCTGCAATTGCGAGAGAATCGTGCGCACGTCATTGGGCGCGTGTTCGCTATCGATCAGAAGCCAGTCGAATCCCGCGGTCGCGCTGACTTCGGCGAGATACGGGTCGGCCATCGACAGCCAGAAGCCCACTTGTTTGCGCTTCGCGGCCAGCGCCGCCTTGAAAGGATTAAGCGCCGAGGTTTGCTGGTTCATGAATGCGTGTTTCCTGTGAAGGGTCGCCGAATTGAATGGGTTCCACCTTCCCGAGGAGGAACAGATAGTTGACGATCGCGATGGCGATCAGCGCCGACGAGAACAGCAGCGCGGGCACGAAAGAACCGGTTGCGCCAACGATGGCGCCCGTGATGACCGGGCCGATCACGCCGCCCAGATTCGACACGGTGTTTTGCAGGCCCGCGACCATGGAAACGGCATTGGGCGGCGCAACGTCGCCGGGCAGCGCCCACACCTGCGAGGCCGCCACGGTGGTCCCCGACTTCGCGATGCACAGCAGCAAAACGGCCAGCCAGGCGGATTGCGCAAACGCCGCAAACCCGATGCTCGACGCCATCAGCAGACCGATCACGAGAAACAGCTTGCGCGTGGCGGTAAGCGAAAGCCTGCCACTCGCGAAGACGCGGTCCGAGGCCCAGCCCGCCAGAATTTCCACGAAGATCGAGGCCAGCAGCGGCAGCGACGCCATCCAGCCCATTGAAGCACACTCATGCCGCGCTCCTTCATCAGATACGAGGGCAGCCACGTGATGAAGAAGTACGAGTTGTAGTTGATCATGAAGAAGCCGATGCACATCGCCCACACGTTGCGATGCGCGAGCAGCTTGCGCCATTGCGGGCGTGCAGAAACTTGCGCGCCGTGCAGGTTGCGGTCGCTTTCGATGTGCGCGAGTTCCGCTGGGCTTACACGCGGATGCTTCGCGGGTGAATCGGTGAAGCTCACGAGCCACACCACGAACCAGACGATGCCGAGCAGGCCGGTGAGCGCGAAGGTCATCTTCCAGTCGAACACGGCCAGCATCCAGGCGATCAGCGGTAACGCGATCGCACCACCGAGTTTCGAGCCGCTGTCGAAAATACCCGCCACGGTCGCGCGTTCCTTGCGCGGAAACCAGCGCGTCGCGATGCCCGCGTTGCTCGGGTACGCGCCCGCCTCGCCCACGCCCAGCGCCACACGCAAGGCCACGAGCGAGCGGAAGCCGCTGGCGAGGCCCGTCATCGCGGTCGCGAGCGACCACCAGAGCACCGCGAAACCCAGTACCTTCTTCTGACCGTAGCGATCGGCGAGCAGGCCCGCAGGCAACTGCAGCAGCGCATATGACCAGAAGAACGCCGACATGACGATGCCCATCTGGATCGCGTCGAGATGGAACTCCAACTGAATTTTCGGCGCCGCCGCCGAGAGCACCGTGCGATCGATGTAGTTGATCGCGATCGCGGCCCACATGAGGCCCGCGACCCACCAGCGCATGTTCGAGCGGCCCGGCCGCTGAGCAGATTGCGGCATCTGCTGTCTCCTACGTGTTTTATTGATCTCAAAGCAACGCGCGAGGCTCGCGCACTCAGCTCACGATGCCCATGTGCCAGGGCACGAACTCGTTGTCGCCGAGTCCGAGCAGTTCGCTCTTGGTACGCTCGCCCGATGCCGCGCGCACGATCAGATCGAAGATGTCCTGCCCCATCTCCTCGATGCTGCGCTCGCCGTCGATCACCAGACCGCAGTTGATGTCCATGTCCTCTTCCAGACGCGTGAACATTGGCGTGTTGCTCGCGAGCTTGAGCGTTGGCGCGGGCTTTGAGCCGAACATCGAACCGCGTCCCGTCGTGAAGCAGATCAGGTTCGCGCCGCTCGCGATCTGGCCCGTGACCGCGACCGGATCGTAGCCGGGCGAATCCATGAACACGAAACCCGCGCGGTCGATCGGCTCCGCGTATTCATACACGGCTTGCAGCGGCGTTGTGCCGCCCTTCATCGCAGAACCGAGCGACTTTTCGAAGATGTTGGCGAGGCCGCCCTGCTGGTTGCCCGGGCCGACCACGCCGTTGAACTGACCATTGTGACCGTGCGTGTAACACTCCCACCACGCGAGCCGGTCGAGCAGTTTCTGGCCGACTTCCGGCGATACGGCGCGACGCGTGAGCATGTATTCGACGCCGTGAATCTCGGGCGTTTCCGAAAGAATCGCGGTGCCGCCGTGGCGCACGAGCAGGTCCATCGCAGCGCCCAGCGCGGGGTTCGCTGTGATGCCCGAGAAACCGTCCGAACCGCCGCATTCGAGACCGATCTTGAGATGACTGACCGGCACGGGCGTGCGCACGATGTCGTTTGCGGCGGCCAGCATCTCCTGTACGGCTTTGATGCCTGCTTCGATGGTGGCGCGCGTGCCACCCGTGTTTTGCATGACGAGCGCGTGCACGGCCTTGCCCGTCTTGAGGCCTTGCGAGTCGAGCAGATCGCCGACCTGATTGCGCTCGCAACCGAGTCCGACGATCAGTACACCACCGAGATTGGGATGGCGCGCATAACCGGCGATGGTGCGGCGAAGCACGTCGAAGTGCTCGCTCGGCGAGGACATGCCGCAGCCGCTCGTCTGCGCGAATGCGACCACGCCGTCAACGTTGGGATAGTCGCGCAGGCGCTCGGGCGTGAAATAATCGGCGATATGACGAATCACCGTGGCCGAGCAGTTCACCGAAGCCATGATGCCGATGAAGTTGCGCGTAGCCACACGGCCGTCGGGACGCACGATGCCCTGGAAGGTCGCGCGCTGGTCGACCGGGACATAGTCCACGGGCCTGACGTCCAGGCCGAAGCCCGGATCGCGTTCGAAATCGACGAGCGTGATGTTGTGCATGTGCACGTGGTCGCCGGGTTCGATGTCGCGCGAGGCCACGCCGATCACGGTGTCGTACTTGCGGATGGGCTCGCCCGCCGCAATACGGCGCGCGGCGACCTTGTGGCCCGCGGCGACCTGCGCGCGCAGACGGATCGCTTCGCCTTCGATGGTGATCTGGTGGCCGATCGTCAGCGGCTCGCGCGCGATCAGGACGGTATCGTTCTGGTTGAGCCGGATGAGCGGCCCGTTATAGGTCTTGCTGGACTGGAGCATTCGCCTGTCTCCGTGCATCGGAGGGACGGTGCCGCTCCGATCACACTCATAATCATGACGCCGCGCTGGGGAACGCTCGGCCTTTTCGTTCTGGAATCACGTTACCGGTTAATGTAACCGGTAACATTGATGTCATCGTAGTACAGTTTTGGGATAATTGACAACACCTTTTTGCAGCAGGAAAACCCGCGCCCGTGACAAAGAACCCGACAGAAACCGCCCTGCCCGCCGCCAACCCCGCCGCGCGGCGCGCCCGCAAGAACACCGGCCGCGTCACGCTCAGCGATCTGGCCAAGCTGATTGGCGTCACCAAGGTCACCGTGTCGCGTGCGCTCAACAATCCCGAGCTGGTGTCGGTCGAAACGCTCGAACGCGTGCGCGAGGCGGTGCGACAGACGGGTTACACGCCCGACCTCATCGCGGGATCGCTCGCGTCCAACCGCAGCCATCTGGTCGTGGCCCTGATTCCGGCGATGGCTGGCAGCATCTTCCAGGAAACCGTGGCCGCGCTGACCGCGGAACTGGCCGCGGCCGGTTTCCAGCTGTTGCTCGGTCAGAGCGGCTATGACGAATCACGCGAAGAGGCGCTGCTCGACGCCATCATCGGGCGGCGTCCTGCGGGCATCGTGCTCACCGGCGTGATCCACTCGGAAGCCTCGCGGCAGAAGCTGCGCGCGGCGGGCATTCCGGTCGTGGAAACGTGGGACATCACGCGCTCGCCGCTCGACATGCTGATCGGCTTCTCGCACACGCGCGTGGGCGAAACGGCGGCCAACTACTTGCGCGAACGCGGCGCGCGTCATCCGGCCATCGTCACACCGGGCGATCGTCGCGCGAAGCTGCGCGCCGACGCCTTCATCGAAACCTTCGGCGGTGACGTACCGGTGGCGGCCATGCCCTCGCCCGCGCATCTCGGCGACGGTCGCCGCGCGCTGGCGCAGTTGCTCGATGAGCATCCGCAGATCGACGCCATCTTCTGCGGCGCCGACATCATGGCGCTGGGCGTGCTGATGGAAGCGCACGCTCGCAAGCTCGACGTGCCGGGACGCCTAAAGGTGATCGGCTACGGCGACCAGAATTTCGCGGGCGACACCGATCCGGCGCTCACGACCATCCGTATCGACGGCACGAAAATCGGCAAGCTCGCGGCGTCCATGCTGATCGAAAAGATTGAAACCGGCACGTGCAAGCGCGCGAAGATCGACGTCGGTTTTACGCTGATCGAGCGCGGCTCGGCTTGAGGTTTTCATCGTCGCTTGAAGCGGCGCTTCACGCTGTATAAACAAAAGGCCCCGCAATCGCTGCGAGGCCTTTTTTTACGACGTTTTCTACGCTAATGCGCGATTAGAACTTCGTGCGAATGCCCGTGAACACATCCACCTGACGGTTCGTCGACGACGCGCCGCCCGCATACGCGATCGACGCGATACGGCGATACGTCGAACCCACGCGCGTCGAAGCATCGCCCGCCGCGAGCTGGTAGGTAGCAGACACATAGACGTCGGTGCGCTTCGAGAGCGCGTAATCCACGCCCAGCGTGAACTGCTGCCACTTCGGGTCGAGCGATGCGCCGCCCGTGCCCGGCAGATT
Organism: Paraburkholderia sp.; assembly: GCF_035948235.1. Classification (GTDB taxonomy): domain Bacteria; phylum Pseudomonadota; class Gammaproteobacteria; order Burkholderiales; family Burkholderiaceae; genus Paraburkholderia. Next base: position 7,316 of record NZ_DASZJJ010000091.1, read on the forward strand.
GTTCGCGCGGCCGTCCGTGAACGTGTAGATGCCGATCAGCGTGGTGGCCGGCGTGAGCAGGTAACGCAGGTTGGCGTCATAGTTGTTGAACTTGCGCGACGAGCCGTCCGTGTAGTCCAGTTGCGTGTGGCTGAACGCGAAGCCTGCAATGGCCTTGCCGATCTTGTAGTTTGCGCCGGCCGCCGCGATCTGCTGGCGCGCGACGCCACCGTCGAGGTTGTAGAAGAACGCGCCGCTGTAGTCGTCGCCGCTCGTGGTCGACGTACCGCCGATTGCGCCGCCCGTGTTGGTGGTCGTGTTCGGATGATCGAGCAGCACATAGCCGCCGCCGATCGAGAGCGGGCCGTTCACATAGCTCGCGGCAATACCCCATGCGCGGTTGTTTCCGAAACCCGTGCCCGTG
>NZ_DASZJJ010000092.1:0-13140 GCF_035948235.1 Paraburkholderia sp.
GTCTTCATCGAGGATGCCGCGATCATTGGCTGTACCCTTTTCTCTCGATATCAGCCGGTGCGCCGGTTTATCGACCGGCTGCACCGCACAATTTTTACTATGCCGCTAATGCGTGCGGCGCCATGCTCATCGGAGCGGGGCGCCGCAGAACAACACAACATATGGTGTAAAGCCGTGCTTCGGGTACGAAGTATAGTGGAAGTTGCCAGTCGGTCAACGGCTAAATTTCCTGGCAAAAGTCTTGACAAGCAAGACGCTGGCGCGAAGCCCAGACCCCGTGGGCATTCGGGGCAAACGGCGCTTTGCGTGCGTCAGAAAGTCCGCACGCCCCGCTACGGGTATCGGCGGGAAAGGCTCTTCCGTTTAGTTGCGCTTCACTGCATCACAACGCGTCGCGCGCATGGAGATAGGGAAAGAACACATCGCCGAGTTGCGTCTCGCGCTGCAGACGCGTCCACTCGAAATGCGGTCCCGGATCGGTCTTGCGCCCGGGCGCAATGTCCGAGTGCCCCGCCACCGAATCGATTGGATAGTGCGCGCACAACGCCCGCACGAGGGGCGCGAGTGTCGCATATTGCGCGGCTTCGAAGGGCTTCGTGTCGCTGCCTTCAAGTTCGATGCCGATCGAAAAATCGTTGCAGCGCTCGCGGCCGAAGAAGTTCGACAGGCCCGCGTGCCATGCGCGCTCGTCACAAGAGACGAACTGTTCGAGCGTGCCGTCGCGATGGATCACGAAATGCGCAGAAACTCGCACGCCGCGCAGATGCGTATCGAAGTACGGATGCGCATCGCAGTCGAGGCGATTGAGAAACAAATCGGCGATCTCGGGGCCGCCGAAGGTGTCGGGCGGCAGACTGATGTTGTGCACGACGATCAGCGTCGGCACGGCGCCGCCAGGGCGCGCCTCGAAGTTCGGCGAAGGCAGACGGCGCGCGGCAGAAACCCAGCCCTGCGCATCGACCGCATACGCAGGCGGCGTTACATCGTGACTCATCGAGCGGGGCGATCCTGGCTGGTCTTGCGCGCGTCATAGGCACGCGCGTGCGCCGAGCTGCAGAAGCTCTGCGAGCCCACGCTCACCGATTCGCTGCGCGGCGCGTGCACGCCGCACTCGGCGCAACGCACCATCGGCTCGGCGAGCGCGCCGCCGTTCGCACCAGCAGGCGCATTGCCCTGCGTGCCGCCATTCTCGCGCCATGCGCCCTGCTGTCCCTGCTGACGCGGATCGGCGCCAGGACGCGCTTGCGGCTGCGCGCGGCGCAGCGTTTTGAAGAACCACTGGCCGACGAAGAACAGCAGGATCAGGAGAAGAATCTGTCTCATGGAATCAAACACGAATCAGCATGTGAAGCGGCATGTGAAGCGGCGCATCGCGGCGAATCAAACCACCGGACGATGCAACAGCACTTCGAACACAAAGCGGCTGCCGACATAAGCCAGCAACAGCGCGACGAACGACGCGATCACCCAGCGCAGCGCCGAGCGGCCACGCCAGCCCGAAATCTTGCGCGCGGTGAGCAGCGTGCCGAACATCAGCCACGAAAGAATCGCGAACACGGTCTTGTGATCGAGCGACAGCGGCCGGTCGATCAACTGCTCGCTGAAGACGATGCCCGACACCAGCGTGGCGGTCAGCAGCACGAAACCCGCGCCGATCAGACGGAACAGCAGCTTCTCCATCGTGAGCAGCGGCGGCAGCGTTTCGATCCAGTTCGACAGCCACCCGCCGCCCTTGTTGCCGGCGTTGCGCTGGAAGCCCGCCCCCTTGAGCGCATGCAGACGGCGCTCGACCGCGAGCATCAGCACGGCGTGCAGCGCGGCGATCGCAAAAAGACCGTAGGCCACGTTGGCGATCACGAAGTGCAGCTTGAAGAGCGGCGCGGCCGCATACGGCAGCACGCGCACGCCGCCAAAAATGAACGGCAAAATCGATGCGAGCGCGGCCAGCGGCAACAACAGCAGGCGCAGCCCGTCGAGCGAAAAGAAAAAGCTCTCGATCCAGTAGATCACCGCGCCAAGCCAGAACATCGCCGACAACGCAAACGCGAAGCCGAAGATCATTTCGTTGGCGGGGAAGATCGTCATGTGCAGCAACAGGCCGTGCGCCGCCAGCGCGACGAACAGCAAGGCGCGCGAGAACATGCCGAAGCTGCGCGCGCGCGCAGCCTCGGAGCCCGCGCCAGCAGGGCCTGCGAGGCCGACCGTCACCGGAACCGGCGGCACGCTGCCAAAGAGCGGCTCAACGCCGGCGCGGCGCAATGCACGCCAGTCGGCGGCGCACAGACCGCCGTACAGGAGCACGGTGAGGGCATACAGTACAATATCCATGTTCGAAGTTTACTATAGGCCCCCTGGCCGCGCGGGATCGCAACGAATCGCGACGCTCTCCCGCTCCACGCACCGGGCCGCACTGCTCACCGCCTCCCCATGCTCGACAATCTCACTCAACGGATGGCGCGCGTCGTCAAGACGCTGCGCGGCGAAGCCCGGCTGACCGAAGCCAATACGCAGGAAATGCTGCGCGAGGTCCGTCTCGCGCTGCTCGAAGCGGACGTGGCGCTGCCCGTCGTGCGCGAGTTCATCGCCAAGGTGAAGGAAAAGGCGCTCGGCGAGGAAGTGATCGCCAGCCTCTCGCCTGGCCAGGCGCTCGTCGGCGTGGTGCAGCGCGAGCTGACCGCCGTGATCGGCGGCGACTACGAAGGCAAAGCCGCCGAACTCAACCTCGCCGTCACGCCGCCCGCCGTCATCCTGATGGCCGGTCTGCAGGGCGCGGGTAAGACCACCACGGTCGGCAAGCTCGCCAAGCTGCTGCGCGAGAAGTACAAGAAGAAGGTCCTCACCGTTTCCTGCGACGTCTACCGCCCCGCTGCTATCGCGCAGTTGAAGACGGTGACGGAACAGGTCGGCGCCGACTTCTTCCCGTCGCAGCCGGACCAGAAGCCGGTCGATATCGCCGCAGCCGCAGTCGACTGGGCCAAGCGCCACTATCACGACGTGCTGCTCGTCGACACGGCCGGCCGCCTCGGTATCGACGAGGCGATGATGAACGAGATCACTGCGCTGCACGCCTCGCTCAAGCCCGCTGAAACGCTGTTCGTGGTCGACGCGATGCTCGGTCAGGACGCGGTCAACACCGCCAAGGCGTTCAACGACGCCCTGCCGCTCACCGGCGTCGTGCTCACCAAGCTCGACGGCGACTCGCGCGGCGGCGCGGCGCTCTCCGTGCGCCACATCACCGGCAAGCCGATCAAGTTCGTCGGCGTGGCGGAAAAGCTCGACGGTCTGGAAGTGTTCCACCCGGACCGCATGGCCAACCGTATTCTCGGCATGGGCGACATTCTCGCCCTCGTCGAAGAAGCGCAGCGCGGCGTGGATGTGCAGGCCGCCCAGAAGCTCGCCGACAAGGTCAAGAAAGGCGGCGACTTCGACCTCAACGATTTCCGCGCGCAGCTTTCGCAAATGAAGAAGATGGGCGGCCTGTCGTCGCTCATGGACAAGCTGCCCGCGCAGTTCCAGCAGGCCGCCTCGGGCGCCGACATGGGCCAGGCCGAAAAGCAGATGCGCCGTATGGAAGGCATCATCTGTTCGATGACCGCCCAGGAGCGCGCCAAGCCCGATCTCATCAAGGCCACGCGCAAGCGCCGTATCGCGGCGGGCGCGGGCGTGCAGGTGCAGGAAGTGAACCGTCTGCTCAATCAGTACGACCAGATGCGCACCATGATGAAGAAGCTCAAGGGCGGCAACCTGCAGAAGATGATGCGCGGCATGAAGGGCATGATGCCCGGCATGCGCTGATCGACGATCTATCCGATTCCCGGGCCGCGCGGCGCAGAGGCGCGCGGGCGGCCCGAACCGACGCGGCGCGCGAGCTGGATCATGAAGCGCGGGTTTTTGCTGTAGCGCGCGCCGTCGTTATTTTCCACACTGAATAGCTACAGCCACCGCCCCGCCAGAGTCATGAATCGCGAAGAAGCCCTCCATATTTTCCGCCACTCCGAAGAAATCGTTTCGGTGGGCGACGTCAATGCGTCGATCGGCCGGATGGCCGAAGCCATTCGCGCCGATATCAGCGAGGACTTCCCGCTCGTGCTGTCGGTGATGGGTGGCGCGGCCGTGTTCACCGGCATGCTGCTGCCGCACCTCGATTTCCCGCTCGAATTCGACTACATCCACCTCACGCGCTACCGCAACGCCATCAAGGGCAGCGCGGAGATGCAATGGCGCGTGGCGCCGCGCGAGTCGGTGAAGGATCGCGTCGTGCTGGTGCTCGACGACATCCTCGATGAAGGCGAAACCATGGCCGCGATCCGCGACCGCATCATGGACATGGGCGCGAAGCGTTTCCTCTCGGCCGTGCTGTGCGAGAAGATCATTCCGAAGGCCAAGCCGCTGCATCCGGATTACTGCGGCTTTTCGGTGCCGGACCGCTATGTGTTCGGCTGCGGCATGGATGCGAAGGGCTACTGGCGCAATCTGCCGACCATTCGCGCGCTGACCGAAGGTGCGTAGCGTAGGCAACCCGGCAGGCAGCTCAGCAGGCAGCCCGGCAGGCAGCTCGCTGCGCACGCAATGAAAAACGGCCCGTTCGGGCCGTTTTGCTTTTGAGGCTGCGTTCAGGACGCACGCATCAAAGGTGATGCACGAACGCGGCGATGCCCGCGAGAATCATCTCCACAGAAATCGCCACCAGCACGAGACCCATCAAGCGCTCGAAAGCCGTCACCACGCGCTCGCCAAGCCACTGCTGGATGCGCTCCGCCAGCACCAGCACGATCGCGCAGATCGCCATCGTCACGATCAGCGCGCCAATCCATTCGAACAATTTGCCCGGCGCCTGCGACGTCAGCAGCATGACCGTAGCCAGCGCCGAAGGCCCCGCCAGCGCGGGAATGGCCAGCGGCACGATAAGCGGCTCGCCGCCCTTGTCGCCGCCGCCGAACGGGCCGCCCGGATGCGGAAAGATCATGCGCAGCGCGATCAGAAACAGCACAATCCCGCCGCCGATGCGCAGCGACGTGTCCGTGAGCCCCATCATGCGCAGGAAGCCGTTGCCGGCCACCATGAAGATGAGCAGGATCACGAACGCGATCGCCACCTCACGCAGAATCACGATCGCCCGGCGCTCCCGCGCCACATGATGCAGGCAGCCGATGAAGAGCGGAATATTGCCGAGCGGATCGGTGATGAGCAGCAGCAGGATCGTCGCGGACAGGAAACTGTACTCCACGTTCGCAACGCTCCTTTAGCTGAAGTCAGTCGTGAAAAAGCGCATCAAGCCTGCAGCGCGGCGCGCACCTTCTGCGCCACCGTCTGCGCGGCCTCTTCGGCCGGCAGCAGCGTTGCTTCGGTATCGCGGCGGCCCTGGTACTCGATCTTGCCTTCCTTGAGGCCACGCTCGCCGATCACCAGACGATGCGGCACGCCGATCAGTTCCCAGTCGGCGAACATGACGCCCGGACGCTCGCCGCGATCGTCGAGGATCACGTCGATGCCCGCTTCGACCAGTTCGTTGTACACACGTTCGGCGTGCTCGCGCACGAGTTCGCTACGGTCCAGGCCCATCGGGCACACGACCACCTGGAACGGTGCGATCGATTCCGGCCAGATGATGCCCTTGTCGTCGAAGTTCTGCTCGATCGCCGCGCCCAGGATACGCGTGACGCCGATGCCGTAGCAACCCATCTGCATCGGTGCGGGCTTGCCGTTTTCCGCGAGGAAGGTCGCGCCCATCGCGTCGGAGTACTTGGTACCGAGCTGGAACACGTGGCCCACTTCGATACCGCGGCAGATGTCGATCACGCCCTGGCCGTCCGGCGACGGATCGCCCTTCTTCACGTTGCGGATATCAGCGACGACCGGCTCCGGCAGATCGCGGCCCCAGTTCACGCCCGTGGTGTGGAAGTCGACTTCGTTCGAGCCGACCACGAAGTCGCTCATGTTCGCGACCGTGCGGTCCGCGATCACCTTGACCGGCTTCTTCGTGTTGAGCGGGCCGAGGTAGCCCGGCGGCGTGCCGAACCACTCGACGATTTCGGCTTCGGTCGCCATGCGGAAACCGGCCAGGCCTTCGATCTTGGCCGCCTTGATCTCGTTCAGGTCGTGGTCGCCGCGCAGCATCAGCAGCCAGATGGTCGGCTCTGCGCCTTCCTTATCCGTCGCGAGGATGATCGATTTGATCGTGCGTTCGAGCGGCAGATCGAGCAGTTTCGCCACGGCTTCGCACTTCGCGGCGCCAGGCGTCGACGTCTTCGTGAGCGCTTCGGCGGGTGCTGCGCGCTCGGCGATGAGCGGCAGTGCTTCGGTCGCTTCGACGTTGGCGGCGAAATCCGAAGTCGGGCAGTAGGCGATATCGTCTTCGCCCGTTTCCGCGATCACGTGGAATTCGTGCGAGCCGCTGCCGCCGATCGAGCCGTTATCGGCCACGACCGCGCGGAACTTCAGGCCCAGGCGCGTGAAGATGCGCACGTAGGCGTCGTACATCTTCTGGTACGACAGCTTCAGACCGTCCACATCCTTATCGAACGAGTACGCGTCCTTCATGATGAATTCGCGGCCACGCATCACGCCAAAACGGGGACGGATTTCGTCGCGGAACTTCGTCTGCACCTGATAGAAGTTCACCGGCATCTGACGGTAGCTCTTGATCTGGTTGCGCGCGATGTCGGTGACGACTTCCTCGTGCGTCGGGCCCATGACAAAGTCCGTTTGCTTGCGGTCCTTGAAGCGCAGCAGTTCCGGCCCGTATTGCTCCCAGCGACCCGATTCCTGCCAGAGTTCGGCCGGCTGCACCGCCGGCATCAGCAGTTCGATGGCGCCCGCGCGGTTCATTTCCTCGCGCACGATCTGCTCGACCTTGCGGATCGAACGCAGGCCAACCGGCAGATAGTTGTAGATGCCGCCCGCGACGCGACGGATCATGCCCGCGCGGATCATCAACTTGTGGCTGACGATTTCGGCGTCAGCCGGCGCTTCCTTGAGGGTGCCGATAAAGAAACGGGAGGCTTTCATTCAGAGTTTTTTCCAAAAGCGGCGGCAACGGGAGGCCAGCCGAAAGAGTCCAACGGTGGAGTTCACAGACCCGACATTATGACAACGCCCCGGGCGCCACGCAGGTGAGGCCGGCGGGCGGCGCGGCGAATGGATTTTGCGCCATCGTGACAAAACGCTCCAAACTTCTGGCCGCCGGGTGCGTGAGGACCGTTATCTGTTTATAATCAAAGCAATTTTAAAGGATTCGAAGGTGGTTGTATGCTGGATCGTGAGGGGTTTCGCCCGAACGTCGGCATCATCCTCTTGAACGCGCGAAACGAGGTGTTTTGGGGCAAACGGGTTCGCGAACATTCCTGGCAGTTTCCGCAAGGGGGCATCAAATATGGTGAGACCCCCATGCAGGCAATGTATCGGGAGTTGCACGAAGAAACCGGTCTGCATCCGGAGCACGTCAAGATCGTCGGTCGCACACGCGACTGGCTGCGTTATGAGGTGCCGGACAAGTTCATCAAGCGCGAAGTGCGCGGCCATTATCGCGGTCAGAAACAGATCTGGTTTCTGCTGCGCATGGTCGGGCGCGATTGCGATATCTGCCTGAGGGCAACGGAGCATCCTGAGTTCGACGCGTGGCGCTGGAATGAATACTGGGTGCCGCTCGAAGCGGTCATCGAGTTCAAGCGCGACGTCTATCAACTGGCGCTGACCGAACTGTCGCGATTTTTGCGGCGTCCGGCCATGCCGCGAGTCGAGCGCGTCAATGCGCACGGCCCGCACGGACATGAGGTGCGCTACCCGCGCCTCATCGCGACGGCGCACGCCCAGGCGGTGGAATTCGAACCCACATTCGTGGATGTAGCCGATCACGCCACGCTGGATCGCGACTGCGACCCCGCGGGGAGTATGATCGAGCCTGCGCCGGACGAGCACGGCTAATTCCTGCAAATTCCCTGGGGATGTTTGCCGGGATTTGCCGCCGCCACGTCGCACCAACGCCCGGACCGGCCAAGGCGTGCGCTGCGCACTCTGCTGTGCGGCGCACGGCGGTCCGCATTCGCGGCGCCGCGCATTCGTGCGCGCTGCCCCGTGCATCGAAGGAATATCACTTGAAACGATTGGCTCTTGCTGCGGTGTGCGCCGCGGCCGCAAGTAGCGTCCTGCTGTCCGCGTGCGGCAGTTCCGGCCCCACCAACAAGGACGACAGCACGTTCGCCTACCTGCTCGACCGCAAGGGCGAGTGGACGGAAAACAAGCTCGAAAGCCTGCCGGCGCTGCCCGGAGCGAACGCCACGCTGTACGGCTTCGACGTCTCGAACAACACGCCGCTGAAGTTCGCCGTCGATCCCGCCTCGCTGACCGTCGGCACCGACGGCGTGGTGCGCTACGTGATCGTCATCACGAGCCCGAACGGCGCGCGCAACATCAACTACGAAGGCATCCGTTGCGACACCTACGAGTGGCGCCTCTACGCGAGCCTGAACGCCGACCATAACGGCTGGGACCAGACCGTCGCGAACAACTGGTCGCGCATCGAGAACGGCGAGCTCAACGCCTACCAGTCGCGGCTCTATCAGGACTACTTCTGCGCGAACAAGATGCCGATCGGCAAGGCTGCAGTGATCAGCGAGAATCTGCGCTTCGGCCGCACGCAATCGACGCTCGTGCGTTGATTCAATGCGCTGAACCCGGCGCCATCCGCATACGAAAAAGCCGCAGCAGTCATCGACTGTTGCGGCTTTTTTCTTTGTGCCCTGAAGCGCTTCAGACCAGCACGAGATTGTCGCGATGGATCAGTTCCGGCTCGAGCATATAGCCGAGCACGCCTTCGATCTCGCCGCTCGGATGACGCTGGATCAGCTTCGTTTCCGAGCTGCTGTAATTGGTGAGGCCGCGCGCGACTTCCTGGCCCGCAGGATTCAGGCAGGCGATCACTTCGCCGCGCGCGAACGCGCCCTGCACACCCACTACGCCGATCGGCAGGAGGCTCTTGCCGTCCGCCGTGAGCTTTTGCACCGCGCCGTCGTCGATCACGACATGGCCGCGCACCTGCAGATGATCGGCCATCCACTGCTTGCGCGCCGCCATGCGCGCCGTACGTGCAATCAGTTGTGTGCCGATCGCCTCGCCTTGCGCGAGCCGCACCAGCACCGCTTCCTCGCGGCCGCTGGCGATCACAGTATTCGCGCCGCTATGCGCCGCGCGCTTGGCCGCAAGAATCTTGGTGAGCATGCCGCCGCGACCGATGCTCGAACCCGCGCCGCCCGCCATGGCTTCGAGTTCCGGCTTGCCAGCGTCGGCTTCCTGCACGAGCGTGGCCGCCGGATCCTTGCGCGGATCGGCGGTATAAAGGCCGCTCTGGTCGGTGAGGATGATGAGCGCGTCGCCTTCGATCAGGTTGGCGACCAGCGCGCCCAGCGTATCGTTGTCGCCGAACTTGATTTCGTCGGTGACGACCGTATCGTTCTCGTTGATGATCGGCACCACGCCCAGACGCAGCAGCGTAAGCAGCGTCGAGCGCGCGTTCAGATAGCGTTCGCGATCCGCGAGATCCGCGTGCGTGAGCAGGATCTGCGCGGTGCGAATATTGTGTTCCGCGAAACGGCTTTCATAGACCTGCGCGAGTCCCATCTGGCCGACGGCGGCCGCCGCCTGCAGTTCGTCGATCTCGCGTGGGCGTTTGGTCCAGCCCAGACGTTGCATGCCTTCGGCAATCGCGCCCGAACTCACGAGCACGACTTCCTTGCCCTGCGCACGCAGCGCCGCAATCTGCGCGGCCCATCGGCCAATGGCCTCATGATCGAGCCCGCGGCCATCGTTGGTGACGAGGCTCGAACCGACTTTCACTACCAGACGCCGGGAATCGGCGATGACGGAACGCATGCTGCGCGGTCTCCCCAAATGACTGATGACGCGTGAAGCTGCCGGCGCGGACCGCGCGCCGGCACGAACGGTGATTTATTCCTGCGGTTCCTGCGCGACGCCGTTGCCGCTCGCGTTACCCTGACCCGGCACGCCGTCACGGAAGCGCACGTCGGAGGCGAGGTCTTCGGCTTCCTCCGCACGACGCGCGTCCGAATGCGCGGACACGTAGTCGTAGATCGCGTAGCAGAGATTCTCGCAGCCCTGCCCCGTGAGCGCCGAAATCTCGAACACCGGGCCGTCCCACTCGAAGCGCTTCACGAAGTCGGCGATGCGCTCGGCACGCTCCTCTTCCGGCACCATGTCGAGCTTGTTCAGCACGAGCCAGCGCGGCTTCTCATAGAGCGTCTCGTCGTACTTGCGCAGCTCGCCGACGATGGCCTTTGCATCCGCAACCGGATCGACCGAGTCGTCGAACGGTGCGAGGTCGACCAGATGCAACAGCACGTTGGTGCGCTGCAGGTGACGCAGGAACTGGTGGCCAAGGCCCGCACCTTCTGCCGCGCCTTCGATCAGACCAGGAATGTCGGCGATCACGAAGCTCTTGCTCGGGCCCACACGCACCACGCCCAGATTCGGCGCAAGCGTCGTGAACGGGTAGTCGGCGATCTTCGGCTTCGCGTTCGACACCGACGAAATGAAGGTGGACTTGCCCGCGTTGGGCATGCCGAGCAGGCCGACGTCGGCCAGCACCTTCAGTTCCAGGCGCAGCATGCGGCGCTCGCCGGGCTTGCCGTCGGTCTTCTGACGCGGCGCGCGGTTGGTGGACGACTTGAAGTGCAGGTTGCCGAGGCCGCCCGCGCCGCCTTGCGCCACGATCACGCGCTGGTCGTGTTCGGTCAGGTCGGCGATGAACTCGCCGGTTTCCATGTCGGTGATGGTCGTGCCCACCGGCATGCGCAGCGTAATGTCGTCGCCGCCCTTGCCGTAGCAGTCCGCGCCGCGGCCGTTTTCGCCGTTGCGCGCCAGGTGCTTCTTGGTATAGCGGTAGTCGATCAGCGTGTTGATGTTGCGATCGGCGATCACGTAGACGCTGCCGCCCCGCCCGCCGTCGCCGCCGTCCGGCCCGCCGAACGGGACGAACTTCTCGCGCCGCATCGACGCGCTGCCATCGCCCCCATCGCCGGCGATGACTTCGATCTTCGCTTCGTCAATGAACTTCATGCGTTACTCCGTCCCGTAATCGGTGAATCGTCGGTAAATCGTTATTGTGCCCACGTATTGTGCTCGCCGGGGCCAATGCTTGCCCACCTGGCCGAATGGCCAGGCGCCGGTCCAAAGCGGGGACCAGCGGCGCTGCACCCAGGCGTGGCCCGGGGTGCAGATAAAGAAAAAGCCCCGCAAACTTCGCGGGGCCTTCCTTGCGTCGATTGCTAGCAGCGGAAACTTAGGCTGCTACCGGGACGACGTTGACCATGTGCTTGTTAGCTGCGCCCTTGGTCGAGAACGCGACGTGGCCGTCGACCAGCGCGTAGAGCGTGTGGTCCTTGCCGATGCCGACGTTCAGGCCCGGGTGCATACGCGTACCGCGCTGGCGAACGATGATGCCGCCTGCGAGGATAGCCTGGCCGCCGAACACCTTCACGCCAAGTCGTTTCGACTCTGAGTCGCGGCCGTTACGTGACGACCCGCCTGCCTTTTTGTGTGCCATTTGTTTGCTCCTTTACCTGCGTGCGCTTACGCGTTGATAGCGTCGATGCGCAGTTCGGTGTAGTTCTGGCGGTGGCCGCCATGCTTCTGGTAGTGCTTCCGGCGACGCATCTTGAAGATGGTCACTTTGGCGTGTCGGCCTTGCGACACAACGGTGGCCTTGACGGAAGCCCCACTGACCAGCGGCGTACCGAACTTAATCGATTCGCCTTCGCCCACTGCGAGAACCTGGTCGAGCGTGATTTCTGCGTCAATGTCAGCCGGTATCTGTTCTACTTTAAGTTTTTCGCCAACGGCAACTTTGTACTGCTTGCCGCCGGTTTTTATGACCGCGTACATTGAGAACCTCACTCTAAAATATCTTTTCAGGCACACTGCGCGCCCGAAACCTTAGATTATACATAGAGTTAGCTTCGCGGTCAAAAGGATTGACAAGTACCGATCCCGTGTTCCTGCGCGCGGTGCAGCGGGCGTCCGCAACCGGCGCAAACGCCTTGTCCCACAAGCCCGAAATAGAGGGAACCATCAGCCGGAAGGCAGAGCTGCGTCCGGCCCGCGGCCGATTCGCCTTATAATCCGCGGCACTACCTCTATTTGCCATCATGTCGTCCACCGCCACCCCTACCCCCAGCGCAGCGACCCTGCTTGCGCCCATCGCCAGCGACATGGAGCAGGTGAATCGTGTCATCCGGCAGAGTCTGGCGTCCGAGGTGATGCTGATCAACCAGATCTCCGAGTACATCATCAGCGCGGGCGGCAAGCGGCTGCGCCCGGCCCTGCTGCTGCTCGTGGCAGGCGCACTGGGCGACCGCAGCACACATCGGCACACGCTCGCGGCCGTCGTCGAGTTCATCCACACCGCCACGCTGCTGCACGACGACGTCGTCGACGAATCCGACCTGCGACGCGGCCGCCAGACGGCCAACGCGCTGTTCGGCAACGCGGCCAGCGTGCTGGTGGGCGACTATCTGTACTCGCGCTCGTTCGAAATGATGGTGGGCGTGGGCAAGATGCGCGTGATGGAAATTCTGTCGCAAGCCACCACGATCATTTCCGAAGGGGAAGTACTGCAACTCCTGAACATGCATGATGCGGACGTCGATACCGAACGCTACATGCAGGTTATCCGATATAAGACGGCGAAACTGTTCGAGGCGGCAGCGCAACTGGGCGCGGTACTTTCGGGGGCGGACGCCCGCACCGAAGAAGCCGCAGCGGAATACGGCCGCCGCATGGGCACGGCGTTCCAGATCATGGACGACTGGCTCGACTACACCGGCACGGCTGAATCGATGGGCAAGAACGCCGGCGACGATCTGCGCGAAGGCAAGCCTACGCTGCCGCTGATCTGGCTGATCGAACACGGCACGGCCGCCGAAGCGGCGCTCGCACGTGAGGCAATCGAGCAAGGCGGCACCACGCGCTTCGACGAAATCTTCGCGGCGATCACGCGCTCGGGCGCGCTCGATCACACGCTTCAGTGCGCTAAGGCAGAAGCCCAGGCAGCCGCCGATGCAATTTCTTCATTTCCCTCTTCCCAATACAAAGAGAGCCTGCTAGAATTATGTTCTTACTCGACGACGC
>NZ_DASZJJ010000093.1:0-5987 GCF_035948235.1 Paraburkholderia sp.
TGGGCCGCCAGCTCAACGAAAAGCTCAAGCTCGACAAGGACGCCGATCCGCAGGTCTACGGCATCGGCATCAAGGAACTCTGGGAAATCGATCCCGCGAAGCATCAGCCGGGTCTGGTGATCCACACGGCCGGCTGGCCGCTCGAAAGCGACACGTACGGCGGCTCGTTCCTGTACCACATCGACAACAACCAGGTGATGGTGGGTTTCGTCGTGGGTCTGGCGTACACGAACCCGTATCTCTCGCCGTTCGAGGAATTCCAGCGCTACAAGACGCATCCGGCCATCCACAAGTATCTGGAAGGCGGCAAGCGTGTGTCGTATGGCGCGCGTGCGATCACGGCGGGCGGCCTGATGTCGCTACCCAAGCTGGTGTTCCCGGGCGGCGCGCTGGTCGGCGACGATGCGGGCTTCCTGAACGTCTCGCGCATCAAGGGTAGCCACGCGGCGATCAAGACCGGCATGCTCGCGGCTGAGGCAGCGTTTGAAGCCGTGCAGGCAGGTCGCCAGAGCGACGAACTTACCGCGTATCCGGAAGCGTTCAAGCAATCCTGGCTGCATCAGGAACTGTACAAGTCGCGCAACTTCAAGCAGTGGATGAGCAAGGGCCTGTATCTGGGCACGCTGATGGTTGGACTGGAGCAGAAGGTGCTGGGCGGCAACGTGCCCTGGACGCTGCACCACCAGCATCGCGACAACGAAATGCTCAAACCGGCCTCGCAATGCAAGCCAATCGAGTATCCGAAACCTGATGGCAAGCTCACATTCGACCGGCTTTCTTCGGTGTTCATCTCGAACACGAATCACGAAGAGAATCAGCCCGCGCATTTGACGCTCAAGGACGCCAAGGTGCCCGTCGACGTGAATCTGCGTACTTATGCCGGTCCGGAAGCACGCTTCTGCCCGGCGGCCGTGTACGAATTCGTGAAGAGCGACGACGGCGGCGATCGCCTGCAGATCAACGCGCAGAACTGCGTGCACTGCAAGACCTGCGATATCAAGGACCCAACGCAGAACATCGTCTGGGTCACGCCGGAAGGCGGCGGCGGCCCGAACTATCCGAATATGTAAGGCGGGAAATCTGCCACTCGAAGGGCCGCTCCATCCAGCATGGGCGGCCCTTTTCGCTTCCCTAGCCTTGCATTGCCGATTCGGCGCTCGTTCTGGCCAACTCCGCAAGCGCCTGCTCCACGCGCCTGAGCACGTCGTCCCACGCATTCGGCTGCGTCTGCCGGAATATCCGCGCGCCCGGATACCACGGCGAATCCTCGCGGTCCCTGAACCAGCGCCAGCATGCGTCGTAGCGTGACAGGACCCACGCCGGCTTGCCGAGCGCGCCGACGAGGTGCGCCATCGACGTATCGACGGTGACTACCAGATCGAGATTCGCGACGATGGCCGCCGTGTCGGCGAAATCGCGGACATCGTCCATCGGATCGACTGGCCGTAGCGCCGGTGGCAGATCCACGATCTGCGGTCGCGTCGAGTCGCCCATTTGCAGGCTGACGAACGTGACGCCGGGCGTGCCCAGCAGAGGAACGAACGACTGCGCATTGAGCGAGCGGCGCTGGTCGAGCGCGTTCGAACTCGCCTGGTCGGCCCGTGGATTGCCCGCCCACACGAGTCCGACTTTCAGCGCGCCTGCGGGCAAGCGAGCTTGCCATTGTGCAACTTCAGCCTTCTGCGCATGCAGGTACGGCACGCGGGCCGGAATGGTCTTAACCGTGGTGGAAAAGCGCAGCGGCAGACTCATCATCAGGCACCAATAGTCGTGCCGCTCGATCCGCCCTTGCCCGTTCAGCGGAATCACGAGATCTGCACCCGCGAGCGTTTCGAACAGGCGCTGCTGCGTGGGCGCACACGCCACGCTAACCTGCGCCGCGCCCAACGCCTTGAGCATCGGCACATAGCGACAGAACTGCAGGCTGTCGCCAAGCCCCTGCTCGGGCCAGACAAGTATCGATTTGCCAACGAGCGATTCGCCCTGCCACTGCGGATACGGCACCGGCGGGCGGCCTATCGCCTCTTGCCCAATCAAGGGATCGTGCCGCGACTCGTAAAGCGGCCACGCCTCCTTGTAGTCCCCACGACAGAGCAAAGGCAAGGCCAGATTGGCGCGCGCGGCCGCGTAGTCCGGGCGTAGCGCGAGCGAGCGCCGGTACGCATCGATCGACTCGTCGACGCGGCCGAGTTGCCACAGCGCATTGCCGAGGTTGTTATGCACCTCGGCGAAAGTGCCATTGAGCGCCAGCGCGCGGCGGCATGCGGTCTCGGATTCCGCCACCCGGTTCATGTCCTTGTACAGCAAGCCAAGATTGTTCCAGGCGAATACGTTTTGCGCGTCGCGCGCGAGGACCGCAAGGTACGCGGTCTCGGACTGCGCAAGCCGCCCGAGACGCCACATCAGCATTCCTTGATGAAGTAGCGCCCCGGTGTGATCGGCATCGATCTCGAGCGCACGGGAGAGCGTGGCCTCGGCTTCGTCCATGCGGCCCTGATGCATCAAAACAGCGCCGAGATTGGCGAGTGCGGAGACGTCGTCCCGGCGTAACGACAACACGGTCCGGTAGGCTTGTTCGGCAGCCGGCAAGCGAGCACGACGGAACAACCACGCGCCAAGCGCGAAGTGGGCGTCGGCGAGCGCGCGGTGCGTAGCAGGCGCTGGAGGGACGGGCTGGCCGCGGCCGGCCAGCAGATGCGCTGCGAGGTCGAGTGCTTCGGAGTCAGCCGGATCGCTATCCAACCTGCGATCGAGCAGGTCTAGCGCGGCGTCGTATGCGCCCGCTGCGTGCAGCGAGCGCGCGGTCTGCAGGAGATCGGAGGGACTGGAGGAAGAATGAGGAGCGTTCATCGAAACTACCCGGACAAAGCGCGAAATGCGCCAATCCAGGCAATTTACGAGGCTCCCATACGCCAGTACATTGGCGAAGTCTTAAAAATGGCGGCGCGGTCGTGCGATGCGACACCCCGCCGCGCCTTTCCTCAATCCCGCAGCGCTTCAGATGTCGCTGGCCGCGATCTTCGGCGTAGTCACGACAACGTCGGCGTTCTGCGCGCGGTGGCGCATGGCGTGATCGATCAGCACGAGCGCCAGCATGGCTTCGGCGATTGGCGTTGCGCGGATGCCCACGCACGGATCGTGGCGACCGAACGTTTCAACCACCGCCGGCTCGCCGGCCTTGTCGATCGAGCGGCGCGGCGTGCGGATGCTCGAGGTCGGCTTGATCGCGATCGACACGGTGATGTCCTGACCGGTCGAAATGCCGCCGAGGATGCCACCCGCGTGATTGCCATGGAAACCGTTGGGCGTCAGTTCGTCGCCATGCGTCGAGCCACGTTGCGCGACGCTCGCGAAGCCCGCGCCGATCTCCACGCCCTTCACCGCATTGATGCCCATCATGGCGTGCGCAATGTCGGCGTCCAGACGGTCGAACAGCGGTTCGCCCCAACCCACCGGCACGCCGCTCGCGACCACGTTGATGCGTGCGCCGATCGAGTCGCCGTCCTTGCGCAAGGCGTCCATGTAGTCTTCAAGCTGCGGCACGACGTCGGCGTTGGGCGCGAAGAACGGGTTCTCATGCACATGCTGCCATGCGACGAACGGCACCTCGATCTCGCCGAGCGCGCTCATATAGCCGCGCACTTCCACGCCGAAGCGCTCGCGCAGCCACTTTTTCGCGACCGCGCCCGCCGCCACCGTGGGCGCCGTCAGACGCGCCGACGAGCGGCCGCCGCCACGATAGTCGCGGATACCGTACTTCTGCCAGTAGGTGTAATCGGCGTGGCCCGGGCGGAAGGTCTCGACGATATTGCCGTAGTCCTTGCTGCGCTGATCGGTGTTGCGGATCAGGAGTGCGATCGGCGTGCCGGTCGTGACGCCTTCGAACACGCCCGAGAGAATTTCGACCTGGTCGGCTTCCTGGCGCTGCGTGACGTGGCGCGACGTGCCGGGACGGCGGCGATCCAGATCGATCTGGATATCGGCTTCGGTGAGCGCCATGCCGGGCGGGCAGCCGTCGATGACACAGCCGATGGCCGGACCGTGGGATTCGCCGAAGGTGGTGACGGTGAAAAGCGTACCGAGCGTGTTGCCGGACATGGCAGTCGTCCAAAGTGATTCGGGGAATCCAGCATTATGCCAGTCCGTGCGGCGGCGCGCCCGGGCGCTCCTTCAACACATTGTCGTGCAAACGCGCGTCAACGGCGCGCGCCGCGCAGATGCGAGACCGTGCGCTGCAGCCCGTCGACCGTGACGTCGGCCGGCGCCACCGGCTCCCCTACCGCCAGCGTAAGCCGGCTCGTCAGGCCACGCCGGGTGGGCCGCTCCTGCCCCGACGCCGCATGCCGCGAGAACATGCTGCCCCACAAGCCGCGCAGCGCCATCGGCACGACGGGTGCGGGCTGGCGCTTGAGGATTTCGGTCACGCCGTGGCGGAACGGATTCATCTCGCCGTCACGCGTGATCTTGCCCTCGGGGAAGATGCAGATGAGTTCGCCCTCGGCTAGCGCCGCGGCGCAGGCGTCATAGGCGGCCGCGAGCAGCGTCGCGTTCTCGTGCGCAGGCGCGATAGGGATCGCCTTCGCATGCCTGAACACCCAGCCGAGCAGCGGCGAGCGGAAGATCTGATGATCCATCACGAAACGGATCGGCCGTGGGCTCTCGGCCATGATGACCACGGCATCGACAAAACTCACGTGGTTGCAGACCAGTACCGCCGGACCGTCGGCGGGAATCCGCTCGGCATTCACAAGGCGCACGCGATAGACCGTATGCACGAGCACCCAGGCCACGAAACGCAACAGGAACTCAGGCACGAGCGTGTAGATATAGGCCGCCACGACAATATTGAGCAGCGCCGTAGTCAGAAAAATGCCCGGCACGCCGACACCCGCCGCCGACAGCCCCATCGCCATGAGCGCCGAAGCAATCATGAACAGCGAGTTGAGGATGTTGTTCGCGGCGATAATGCGCGCGCGATGACTCGGCGCGCTGCGGCTCTGGATCAGCGCGTAAAGCGGCACGCTATAAAAGCCGCCGAACATCGCGAGCAGGAACAGGTCGGCCAGCACGCGCCAATGAGCGAGCGTGCCGACGAATTCGCCCACCGACAGCAGATGCGGCACGGGCGGCAGCGCATGGCTCGCAAAAAAAAGGTCGATGCCGAACACGCTCATGCCGATCGAGCCCAGTGGCACGAGGCCGATCTCGATCCGGCGGCGCGAGAGCTTTTCGCACATCAGCGAGCCAAAGCCGATGCCGAGCGAAAACATCGCAAGCAGCAGCGTTACGACATCGGGGTCGGCCGACAGCACGTCCTTGGCGAAATTGAAAAACGAGGCGAGAAAGGTCGCGCCGACGAACCATAGCCACGAAATGCCCAGCAGGCTGAGGAACACCGTGCGGTTGCCGTGCGCGAGGCGCAGGTTGCGCCAGGTCTCGGAAAACGGATTCCAGTTGATGCGCAACGCGGGCTGCAGCGAAGCGCACGGCGGCACAAAACTACTAGCCACGCGGCCGATCAGCGCGATAACGATGCACAGGCCGCCGAGCCACCACGCACCCACCGGCGTGCCTGTCGCCGCGTTTGCCGCAGCATTTGCCACCGCATCGCTCGCGCCGATTCCCGCTGCGATCCCGCCCATGATCGTGCCGATCAGGATCGCGACGAACGTACCCATTTCGACGAGCCCGTTGCCGCCGACGAGTTCATCGTCGGAGAGCTTTTGCGGCAGATACGCGTACTTGATCGGCCCGAACACCGTGGAATGCACGCCCATCAGGAACGTGCACAGATAAAGCAGTGGCGCACTGTGCATCCAGAAACCCGCCGCGCCGACCAGCATCACCGCGATCTCGAAGGTCTTGACCCAACGCGTGAGCACGGCCTTGTCGTACTTGTCGGCGATCTGCCCCGAGGTCGCCGAAAGCAGCACGAACGGCACGATGAAGATCGCCGAAATCAGGAACGCCACGGTCTTCGGATCGAC
>NZ_DASZJJ010000094.1:0-23231 GCF_035948235.1 Paraburkholderia sp.
GGGCGCGCATATCACCATCGACGGCAAGACCGCGCTGATCGCGGGCGTCGAAAAGCTTTCGGGCGCGAAGGTGATGGCGACCGATCTGCGCGCCTCGGCGAGCCTTGTGATCGCCGGCCTGTGCGCCGACGGCGAAACGCTGATCGACCGCATCTATCACCTCGACCGTGGCTATGACCGCATGGAAGCCAAGCTCACGAAGCTCGGCGCCAACGTCAAGCGCATCAAGGGGAACGAGGCATGAGCACGGTCGTCTCGCAACCGACTCCGGCAGCCGCTGCGGGCGCGCCGCTGACGCTCGCGCTCTCGAAAGGCCGCATCTTCGAAGAAACCATGCCGCTGCTCGCCGCGGCGGGCGTGCACGTGACCGAAGATCCGGAAACCTCGCGCAAGCTGATCCTGCCGACCACCGACCCGAACCTGCGCGTCATCATCGTGCGTGCGACCGACGTGCCGACTTACGTGGAGTACGGCGCGGCCGACTTCGGCGTGGCGGGCAAGGACGTGCTCAACGAGCACGGCGGCGGCGGTCTGTATCAGCCGATCGATCTGGACATCGCGCGCTGCCGCCTGTCGGTGGCCGTGAAGAACGGCTTCGATTACGCGAACGCAGTGCGCCAGGGTGCGCGCCTGCGCGTGGCGACCAAGTACACCGAAGCCGCGCGTCAGCATTTCGCGGCCAAGGGCGTGCACGTCGATCTGATCAAGCTGTACGGCTCGATGGAGCTTGCGCCGCTGGTGGGTCTGGCCGATGCGATCGTCGACCTGGTGAGCACCGGCGGCACGCTGCGCGCCAACGACCTGGTCGAAGTCGAGGAGATCATGGAAATTTCCTCGCGCCTCGTCGTGAATCAGGCGGCGCTCAAACTCAAGCGCGCTGCGCTGCGGCCTTTCCTCGACGCGTTCGAACGCGCGTCGCGCGGCGAACAGGCCGCCTGACTGGTTGTTTAAGGCGTGCCTTGGCGCGGGCGTGCATCGCCCGGGTCAGGCACGCCAATTCGCGCCTCGCGTATCTCAAAAGGCGCTGCGCGTGACCCGCGCATTACTGACACGGATGGATATCAGCATGGCTATCACGATTCGCAAACTCGATTCCAGCGCAGCGGGCTTCAAGAAGGCGCTGCACGCGGTGCTCGCGTTCGAGGCGAGCGAAGATGAGGCGATCGAGCGCTCGGTGGCGCAGATTCTGGCCGACGTGAAGGCGCGCGGCGACGCCGCCGTGCTCGAGTACACGCAGCGCTTCGACCGTCTGGACGCGAAGAGCGTCGCGGCGCTCGAGCTGCCGGTGAGCGAGCTTGAAGCGGCGCTCGAAAGCCTGCCGCCCAAGCAGCGCGCGGCGCTGGAAGCGGCGGCGGCGCGTGTGCGCGGCTACCACGAGAAGCAGCGCATCGAGTGCGGCTCGCATAGCTGGCAGTACACCGAATCGGACGGCACGGTGCTTGGCCAGAAGGTCACGCCGCTCGATCGCGTCGGCCTCTACGTGCCGGGCGGCAAGGCGGCGTATCCCTCGTCGGTGCTGATGAACGCGATTCCGGCGCGCGTCGCGGGCGTGCGCGAGATCATCATGGTCGTGCCGACGCCGGACGGCGTGAAGAATCCGCTCGTGCTGGCGGCGGCGCTGATCGCCGGTGTCGATCGCGTGTTTACGATTGGCGGTGCGCAGGCGGTGGCCGCGCTCGCGTACGGCACCGACACGATTCCCGCCGTCGACAAGATCTGCGGTCCGGGCAACGCCTATGTGGCGTCGGCCAAGCGCCGCGTGTTCGGCACGGTTGGCATCGACATGATCGCCGGGCCTTCGGAAATCCTCGTGATCTGCGACGGCACGACCGATCCGCGCTGGGTGGCGATGGACCTGTTCTCGCAGGCCGAGCACGACGAACTCGCGCAGTCGATCCTGCTGTGCCCCGACGAAGGCTTCATCAAGCGCGTGGAAGCCGCCATCGGCGAGCTGCTGCCGACCATGCCGCGCTCCGAAGTGATCGCGAAGTCGCTGACGGATCGCGGCGCGCTCGTGAAGGTGCGCGACATGGCCGAAGCCTGCGCGATCGCCAACGACATCGCGCCGGAGCATCTGGAAATCTCGGCGCTGGAGCCGCAGAAGTGGGGCGCAGAAATCCGCCACGCGGGCGCGATCTTCCTTGGCCGTTACACCAGCGAGAGCCTGGGCGACTACTGCGCGGGGCCGAATCACGTGCTGCCTACGTCTCGTACCGCACGTTTCTCGTCGCCGCTGGGCGTCTATGATTTCATCAAGCGTTCGAGCCTGATCGAAGTCAGCGCCGAAGGCGCGCAGACGCTCGGCGAGATCGCCGCGGAACTGGCCTACGGCGAAGGCCTGCAAGCCCACGCGCGCAGCGCCGAATACCGCATGAAGCATTGATGCCCGAGTGATCGCGAAGTGCAGCCGTCCGGTACCTACGGACGGCGCGCTGGCGTGGCCTGGGCGCGCCCGGGTATCGGACTGCCGGCAGGCATCGATGCCTGGAATATCGATACAAGCGCCGAATCAAGCTCGAAGTAAGCGTACGCAAGACCGCACGCAAGAGACCAGACCAACAATAACCAGGACGGCCCACGCAGTTCCTGAGCCGCCCGATCCGGCCCGCGCGCATCAGCGCGAGCCATGCAGACATGACGACACCTCAAGACATCATCCGCCCCGACGTTCTCGCCATGACGAGCTATCCGGTGCCTGACGCCACCGGCTTCCTGAAGCTCGACGCGATGGAGAACCCGTATCCGCTGCCCGCCGATCTGGCTGCGCGGCTGGGCGAGCATCTCGCGGGCGTCGCGCTCAACCGCTATCCCGCACCGCGCCCCGAGGCGCTGATGGCGAAGCTCAAGGCCGCCATGCAGGTGCCCGCCGACTGCGACGTGCTGCTCGGCAACGGCTCGGACGAGATCATCAGCATGGTCACGATGGCGTGCGCACGACCGGGCGCCAAGGTGCTCGCGCCGGTGCCGGGCTTCGTGATGTACGCGATGTCGGCGAAGTTCGCCCAGGTGGAATTTGTTGGCGTGCCGCTGAATGCGGACTTTACGCTCGACGCCGACGCCACGATCGCCGCGATCGGCGAACACAAGCCGGCCGTCGTCTGGCTCGCGTATCCGAACAACCCGACCGGCACGCTGTACGCCGACGCAGAGATTGAACGCGTAAGCGCCGCCGCCGCCGCTGTGAACGGCCTCGTGGTAATCGACGAGGCGTACCAGCCGTTCGCGCAGAAGAGCTGGATGGCGCGCGCGGGCGAGTTCGACAACGTGGTCGTGATGCGTACGATGTCGAAACTCGGCCTCGCGGGTATCCGTCTGGGCTATCTCGCCGGTCGTCCGGCGTGGCTGAACGAATTCGACAAGGTGCGCCCGCCGTACAACATCAATGTGCTCACCCAGGCCGCCGCCGGTTTCCTGCTCGATCACCTCGATGTGCTCGACGCGCAGGCCGCGCAGTTGCGCGAAGGCCGTACGCAACTGGCCGCCGAAGTCGCGAAATTGCCGGGCGCGGAAGTGTTCGAAAGTGCCGGAAATTTCCTGCTCGTGCGCGTGCCGGATGCGCCCGCCGTGTTCGATACGCTACTGACGGCGCGGGTGCTGGTCAAAAACGTGAGTAAAATGCACCCATTGCTGGCGAATTGCGTGCGCCTGACCGTCGGGACCCCCGACGAAAACGCGCAACTGCTCGCCGCCCTGAAGCTTGTACTCAGGTGAACCGTCCCCACTGTTCCTGAGCGAGTCCCCTCTGTAATCCCTCCTGTTACGGGCTGTTTGAAGGAATTTGCCATGCGCGTCGCGCAAGTCGTTCGCAACACCAGCGAAACGCAAATCAGCGTGAAAATCAATCTGGACGGCACCGGCGAGCAAAAGCTCGCGACCGGCGTGCCGTTTCTCGATCACATGCTCGACCAGATCGCACGACACGGTCTGATCGATCTCGAAGTCGAGGCGCATGGCGACACGCAGATCGACGACCACCATACGGTGGAAGACGTCGGCATCACGCTCGGTCAGGCAGTGGCCAAGGCGATCGGCGACAAGAAGGGCATTCGCCGTTACGGTCACGCTTACGTGCCGCTCGACGAAGCGCTCTCGCGCGTGGTGATCGACTTCTCGGGCCGTCCTGGCCTCGAATTCCATGTGCCGTTCACGCGTGCGCGCATTGGCAGCTTCGACGTCGATCTGTCGATCGAATTCTTCCGCGGCTTCGTCAATCATGCTGGCGTGACGCTGCATATCGACAATCTGCGTGGCCTGAACGCGCACCATCAGCTGGAAACCGTGTTCAAGGCCTTCGGCCGCGCGCTGCGCCAGGCCGCCGAATTCGACGAGCGTCAGGCGGGCAAGATTCCGTCGACCAAGGGCAGCCTGTAAGCATCGCCTGAATCCGCATGCCGGATACTTCGGGCAGCCTGCCAGACCAGCTGGATAGCGATAACGCCAGGACGGACGGTCCTGAATCGAGATGAAAACTTCAATTGCGATTGTGGATTATGGGATGGGCAACCTGCGTTCGGTCGCCCAGGCGCTGAAACAGGCGGCTCCCGAAGCCGATGTGCAGATCGTCGAGCATCCGGAAGCGATCCGCGCGGCCGACCGCGTGGTGTTGCCGGGGCAGGGCGCGATGCCCGACTGCATGCGCAGCCTCGCTGAGTCCGGCCTGCAGGACGCCGTGATCGAAGCCTCGCGCAGCAAGCCGCTGATGGGCGTGTGCGTGGGCGAGCAGATGCTGTTCGACTGGAGCGCCGAAGGCGACACGCCGGGCCTTGGCCTGCTGCCGGGCAAGGTGGTGCGTTTCGATCTGGCAGGGCAGGTGCAGGACGACGGCTCGCGCTTCAAGGTGCCGCAGATGGGCTGGAACCGTGTGCGCCAGTCGCGCGCGCACGCGCTCTGGGACGGCGTGCCCGACGACAGCTTCTTCTACTTCGTGCACAGCTACTACGTGGTGCCCGCCGACGCGGCGCACACCGTAGGCGAAACGCCGTATGGCGCTGCCTTTACCTCGGCCGTGGCGCGGGATAACATCTTCGCCACCCAATTCCACCCGGAAAAGAGCGCCGCCGCGGGCCTGCGCGTGTACCGCAACTTCGTGCACTGGAACCCGTAATTCACTGGCGGCGCTGACGGCTGGGCACACATACCCTGTGCGCCCTCGCCGACTTTCATCAGCAAGGCCGCCGAAAGAGTTGTACTAAACTAGCGAAACGGCGTCGGATCGGGCCTTTTTTTCCGCCGATGCCGGCTGATTTCAACCACACTTCCAGGTATCACCCGATAGCTATGCTGCTGATTCCGGCCATCGATCTCAAAGACGGTCACTGCGTTCGCCTGAAACAAGGCGATATGGACCAGGCGACTATTTTCTCCGAGGAACCGGCGGCCATGGCCCGACATTGGGTCGAGCGCGGCGCGCGCCGTCTGCACCTCGTCGACCTGAACGGCGCGTTCGCGGGCAAGCCGAAGAACGAAGACGCGATCCGCGAGATCATCCGCGAAGTCGGCGACAAGATCCCCGTCCAGCTGGGCGGCGGCATCCGTGACCTCGACACGATCGAGCGTTACCTCGACGACGGTCTGTCGTACGTGATTATCGGCACCGCGGCCGTGAAGAACCCGGGCTTCCTCCAGGAAGCATGCACGGCGTTCGGGGGCCACATCATCGTCGGCCTCGACGCGAAAGACGGCAAGGTCGCCACCGACGGCTGGAGCAAGCTCACCGGCCACGAAGTCGTGGATCTCGCACGCAAGTTCGAGGACTACGGCGTCGAATCGATCATCTACACCGACATCGGCCGCGACGGCATGCTGCAAGGCATCAACATCGAAGCGACGGTGCGCCTGGCGCGCGCGGTGAAGATTCCGGTCATCGCAAGCGGCGGCCTGTCGAACCTCGCCGATATCGACGCGCTGTGCGAAGTCGAAGACGAAGGCGTCGAAGGCGTGATCTGCGGCCGTGCGATCTACTCGGGCGACCTCGATTTCGCGGCGGCGCAAACGCGCGCGGACAGCCTGCGCGAATCCGACGACGCGTAAGCGTCGCGCATACGGCCTCCCTCACCGGAGGCCTTTTGCTTTTATGCGGCCGGCGCGCGCGTGGCGCGGGTCTGATGCCCGCTAATTTCGCGATAAACGGCAAAGCGCGACAATGGAAGCGCTATACGCCTGAGCGCGCGAGGCGGCTGCCGCGCCGCCCTTGTGTGGCCCGCGTGTCGTCCTCCCGTCGCCCGCGACAGATATCAACCGACTGGCAACTTCGGCAAGATCATGGCTCTACCCAAACGCATCATCCCCTGTCTCGACGTGACCGCCGGACGGGTCGTCAAGGGCGTCAACTTCGTCGAGCTGCGCGACGCGGGCGACCCCGTCGAAATCGCGCGCCGCTATGACGAACAGGGCGCCGACGAACTCACCTTCCTCGACATCACCGCCACTTCCGACGGGCGCGACCTGATCCTGCCGATCATCGAAGCGGTGGCCTCGCAGGTCTTCATTCCGCTGACGGTCGGCGGCGGCGTGCGCGCCGTCACCGACGTGCGCCGCCTGCTTAACGCGGGCGCGGACAAGGTCGGCATGAACTCGTCGGCGGTGGCGAACCCGCAGCTCGTGCGCGATTCGGCGGACAAGTACGGCTCGCAGTGCATCGTCGTGGCGATCGACGCCAAGCGCACGTCCGCGCCGGGCGAACCGTTGCGCTGGGAAGTGTTCACGCACGGCGGGCGCAAGGCCACGGGCATCGACGCCGTCGAATGGGCGCGCAAGATGGCCGAGTTTGGCGCGGGCGAAATCCTGCTGACCAGCATGGACCGCGACGGCACCAAGAGCGGCTTCGACCTCGACCTGACGCGCGCTGTGTCGGATGCGGTGCCGGTGCCGGTGATTGCTTCGGGCGGCGTAGGCGGCCTGCAGGATCTCGCGGACGGCGTCGTCAAGGGCCACGCCGATGCGGTGCTGGCGGCCAGCATCTTCCACTACGGCGAGCACACCGTGGGCGAGGCCAAGCGCTTCATGGCCGATCAGGGCATTTCGGTGAGGATGTAACGCCATGAACGCACCTTCCAGTGAAAACGCAGGCTGGCTCGACAAGGTCAACTGGGACGCCAACGGCCTCGTGCCGGTGATCGCCCAGGAAGCCACGACCGGCGACGTGCTGATGTTCGCGTGGATGAACCGCGAGGCGCTCGCCAAGACCGTCGAAACGCGCCGCGCGGTGTACTTCTCGCGCTCGCGCCAGCGCCTGTGGTTCAAGGGCGAGGAATCGGGCCACGTGCAGCACGTGAGCGAGATTCGTCTGGACTGCGACGAAGACGTCGTGCTGCTCAAGATCGAGCAGGTTTCCGGCATCGCGTGCCACACGGGCCGCCACTCGTGCTTTTTCCAGCAATTCGAAGGCACCGTCGACGAAGGCCGCTGGGTCGCCGTCGATCCCGTGCTGAAAGACCCCGAACACATCTACAAATGACGCAACTGAATAGCAACGACACGCTGCTGCGCCTCGCGGCCGTGATCGACAGCCGCAAGGGCGGCGACCCGGACTCCTCCTACGTTGCGCGCCTGTTCCACAAGGGCGACGACGCGGTGCTTAAAAAGGTAGGCGAAGAGGCCACCGAAGTCGTGCTGGCCGCGAAGGACGTGCGCCAGGGCGGCGCGCCGAAGGCGCTGGTCGGCGAGATGGCCGATCTGTGGTTCCATTGCCTCGTCACGCTCTCGCACTTCGACCTGAGCCCCGCCGACGTGCTGGCGGAGCTGGAGCGTCGCGAAGGCCTGTCGGGCCTGGAGGAGAAGGCGCTGCGCAAGAGCCGCGAGCGCGAGGAAAACGGCGATTGAGCCACCTCTGGCAACCGGTTTGAAGTAGGCTTGTCGAAAGCAACGAGGCCCGTCCAGCCCGGATGGTCCGGCCAGGATGAGCCTCGGTCGACAGGAGACGCCACGCATGTCCACATCCGGCGGTTACCCGCCTCCCGTCTTGCGCGATTCGCTTGACGCGGATCGCCTGCGCAGCCTGCGCACCCTCACGCACGTTCTCTACGGGCTTTACGCGTTCTACTGGCTCACGGGCGGCGTGACCGTGCTGGTGGCGATCATCATCAACTACCTCAAGCGCGACGAGGCGGCTGGCACGCCCTACGAGCAGCATTTCACCTGGCAGATCCGCACCTTCTGGTACGGGCTCGCCGGGCACCTGATCGGTATTGCGCTGTTCGTCGTGGTGATCGGCATTCCGATTTTGTGGGCTGTCGCAATCTGGACGTTGTACCGTATCATCAAAGGCTGGCTGTATCTGCACGACAACAAGCCGCTGGCCGATCCGCGCGCGTGGTTCTGAGTACCCACCCGCAACAACGGCGCGGCTGCCCGGGAGCCTCATGAGTCACGACCGCAGCACCTGCCTCTTTTGCAAGATCGCCGATGGCCAGATTCCGAGCACGCGCGTTTATGAAGACGACGAGTTCGTCGCCTTCCGCGATATCCGGCCCGCCGCGCAAACCCATGTGCTGGTGATTCCGCGCGACCATATACCGACCCTCGCCGATTGCGGTGAAAACGAGGCTCCGCTGCTTGGTAGAATGTTTGTGCTGGTGGCGCGGCTCGCAAAGGATCTCGGCGTTTCGTACACCGGCGGCGAGACCGGGTTTCGCACCGTAGTGAATACGGGTCCGGGCGGCGGTCAGGAGGTCTATCACCTGCACGCGCATCTGCTGGCCGGGCCGCGTCCGTGGCAGCGCATGGGCTGATTCTCAGGCCGTTGCACGAAAGCCACGGGCCTTTCTGAAAAGGCGGCTGAAACAGGGCAGAATGCCACGCAGCCGAAATACCTTACAGGCAACATTTCCAGCGTGAAGCGCGCCTGCGCTAACGTTTTCTCGCCGCGCATGCAGCGCGGCGTCGGGGTTAAGGAGAGTTTTGATCATGGGTTCGTTGAGCATCTGGCACTGGCTGATCGTGTTGTTGATCGTGGCGCTCGTCTTCGGGACGAAGAAACTGCGCAATATCGGCAGCGATCTGGGCGGTGCGGTGAAGGGCTTCAAGGAAGGCATGCGCGACGGCGAAGAGCCGGGCGCGGATGCGCAAAAGCGCGAACTGCCCAAGAACGGCGGCACGGTCGACGTCGACGCCAAGGACAAGACCCCGCGTTCGAACGACTACCGCTAAGCGCGGTAGCCGTTATTTATTGCTGGTGAGTCGCTGGTATCTGTCCAATCCCGCGTGTTCTGTTTGAATCGCCCCAAGGCTGACGGAAAGCTCCATTCATGCTCGATCTGGGTCTAACCAAGATGGCGCTGATCGGCGTCGTCGCGCTGGTCGTTCTCGGACCGGAGCGGCTGCCGCGCGTCGCGCGCACGGCGGGCGCCCTGTTCGGCCGCGCGCAGCGCTATATCAACGACGTCAAGGCGGAAGTCACGCGCGAGATCGAACTGGACGAACTGCGCCGCATGAAGGGCGAGTTCGAGCAGGCCGCGCAGAACGTCGAGAAAAACGTTCACGAGAATCTGCGCAAGCACGAGACCGAGCTGAACGATGCCTGGAACCAGGGCACGAGCGTCTCGCCGAGTATTGCCGGTGGGGCCGCCGATTCTTCGGTGGCGTCGCTCGAAGGCGCGGCGTTTGACGCTTCCGCCACGCCCGGCATCGCCGATGGCTCCAGCGCCACCGCCTGGCGTTCCGGCAACGCCGGCGCCGTCACTGCGAAACGCAAGAACTGGCGCGTCAAGCAGGCCGCGGCTCCCGTCTGGTACAAGCGCGCCACGCTGCGTCGCACGCGCGTGCAGTCGGGCGCGGCGCGCGTCGCGCAACATACGCCGGCCAGTCTGCGCCGTCCGGTGCGTTTTTTCTGACGCGCCGATGCCGCATTCGAGTTCGAACTTGTCCATCTCCAACCCCCGAGGGCCGGTGTGAGCGACCCCCAACAAAAACAGGACGAGGGCACTGAAGAGACCTTCATCTCGCATCTCGTCGAACTGCGCGACCGCATCATGCGCGCGGGTATCGCCGTGATCGTGGTGTTTGTCGGTCTCGTCTACTGGGCGCCTGATATCTTCAAGCTGCTGGCCCGTCCGCTCATGAACAACCTGCCGAAAGACGGCAAGATGATCGTGACCGACGTGACCGGCTCGTTCTTCGTGCCGATGAAGGTGACGATGCTGGTGGCCTTCGTAATTGCGCTGCCGGTCGTTCTCTACCAGATCTGGGCCTTCGTTGCGCCAGGGCTCTATCAGCACGAGAAAAAGCTGGTCGCGCCATTGGTGGCGAGCAGCTACACGCTGTTCCTGTGCGGCATGGCCTTCGCGTATTTCGTGGTGTTTCCGACCATCTTCCGCGTGATGGCGCACTACAACGCGCCACTCGGCGCGGAAATGACGACCGATATCGACAATTACCTGAGTTTCGTGCTGACGATGTTCATCGCTTTCGGCGTGACCTTCGAGGTGCCGATCGTCGTCGTGATCCTGGTGCGCATGGGTCTCGTCACGGTCAAGAAGCTCAAGGAAGTGCGGCCTTATGTGATTGTCGGCGCGTTTATCATCGCTGCGGTCGTGACGCCGCCGGATGTGTTCTCGCAGCTGATTCTGGCGTTGCCGCTGATCGTGCTTTACGAGGCCGGGATCATCGCGGCGCGTATCTTCGTCGGTACCGGCGAGAAGGCGCAAAGCGAAAGCGAAGCGACGAGCTGATCGCTATCGCCGCATAGACGATACGCGCAGACGAAAAAAAGGCCGCGAACAGTGATGTTCGCGGCCTTTCGCATTTCTCGCGGCGCGGCTTCGCGCTCTGGCGTCAGCCGCCGTCGTCGTCGCCTTCGCCGTCTTCGTTGGCCGGTTGCTTGGGCGGCGGCGGGCGCTTGCCGATCGTCACGTCCAGATCCATGTCCTTGTTCTTGCGCACCAGGTGGACCTTGGCGTCGGAGCCCGGCTTGATCTGCGCGATCACGTTCAACAGGCGCGTGGTGTCGGTGATTTCCTCGCCGTTCACGGATAGCAGGATGTCGCCTGGCTTGATGCCGGCCTTGTCCGCCGGGCCGCCTTGCAGCACGCCCGCGACGATCGCGCCCGACTTCTGGTTGATGCCGAACGATTCCGCGATCTCAGGCGTGAGATCCTGCGGCTCGACGCCGATCCAGCCGCGCGTGACCGAGCCTGTCGTGATGATGCTCTCCAGCACGCTGCGCGCGGTGGACACCGGAATCGCGAAGCCGATCCCGAGCGAGCCGCCCGAGCGCGAATAAATCGCCGTGTTGATGCCGAGCAGATTGCCGTTCACGTCCACCAGCGCGCCACCCGAGTTGCCGGGGTTGATCGGCGCGTCGGTCTGGATGAAGTTCTCGAACGTATTGATGCCCAGGTGATTGCGCCCGAGCGCGCTGATGATGCCCATCGTCACCGTCTGGCCCACGCCGAACGGATTGCCGATGGCGAGCACCACATCGCCCACGCGCGTCTGATCCATACGCCCGAGCGTGATGGTGGGCAGGTTTGGCAGATTGATCTTGAGCACCGCCAGATCGGTTTCCGGATCGATGCCGATCACCTTGGCGTTGGTAGTGCGGCCGTCGGACAGCGCGATTTCGATCTGATCCGCGCCGTCGATCACGTGCTGGTTCGTTAGAATGTAACCGTCCGGACTGACAATAACGCCCGAGCCCAGGTTCGCCGCAGGCTGTTCCTGCTGCTTGCGGTTGTTGTTCTTATCGCCGAAGAAGTAGCGAAATAGCGGGTCGTTCTGGCGCGGATCGGGCGGCAGCGACCCATCCTTGCTTGAAAACACGTTGACGACCGCAGGCATGGCTTTCTGGGCGGCGTCCGCGTAGGAGCCCTGGGCGGATCCACCGCCGATGCCCGGCGCCACCTCGCGTAGCGCGACGATCGGCTCGGCGAGTTGCTTGCCGAATTGCCCCTGGTGCTGAAGCCATTGCGGCTTGAGCGTCGCGATGATGAACATCAACGCCAGCAGGACCGTCACCGCCTGGGCGAAGAACAGCCAAAAGCGTCTAAGCATCTGAAGATTAGAGGATTATATGGATCGGATCGAACTGGAATTGTATCTGAACAATCTTCTGGAAACCGCGCGGTTCAAGGACTACTGCCCCAATGGCCTGCAGGTGGAAGGCCGCAAGCGCGTCGAGAAGATCGCCACCGGCGTGACCGCCTCGCTGGCGTTTCTCGAAGCCGCGCTGGAGTGGGGCGCCGACGCCGTACTGGTCCACCACGGTTATTTCTGGAAGAACGAAGCGCCGCAAATCACCGGCCGCAAGTATCGGCGACTGAAGACACTGCTGGCCAACGACCTCAATCTGTTCGCCTACCATCTGCCGCTCGACAGCCATCCGGAACTCGGCAATAACGCGCAGTTGGGCGCGAAATTCGGCTGGATCGGCGAACAACGCTTCGGCGAGCAGGATCTCGGCTGGATGGCGACGCTGCCCATGCCGATCACGCTCGCGCACTTTACCGCCGAAGTCGAACAGACGCTCGGCCGCACGCCGCTCGTGCTGGGCGACCCCGACTGGCAGATCCGCCGCGTGGCCTGGTGCACGGGCGCGGCGCAGGGCTTTTTCGACGCCGCCATCGACGCGGGCGCCGACGTTTTCCTCACCGGTGAGATCTCCGAGCAGACCACCCACACGGCCGCGGAAAGCGGCGTTGCGTTCCTCGCGGCCGGCCACCATGCCACCGAGCGCTTCGGCGTGCAGGCGGTGGGCACGCATCTGTCCGAAGCGTTCGACATCGAGCATCTGTTCATCGATATCGATAATCCGGTCTGAACGCCTGGTAAATATTCACCGCGCATCGATCGTTTCGTCCGGTTAATCCGTGAGCTGAAGCGATTGATGCGTTGCAGCGCATCGCCGTATTCGCCGGGCATTTACAAAGCCATCAGAAAATGGCCCCGTTTCTTCGGGGAAAACCCCGAGATATCAAGGACTTCGCGCGCTTTCTGGTAACCGCCCCTTGTAAATGGCAACTCCATTCGCGCACACTAGCGTTCGGCAGCACCGCGGGTAAGCAACGGCGTGACGGAAAAATCCAACTCAGAAGTGGGGCGATGTGATGCGAGACAAAGATAATGACCGCGTCGATGGCAGCCGCCGTACCTGGCTGATTGCGACGTCCGTAGCAGGTGGCATAGGAGGCGTTGCCACTGTCGTACCCTTTGTAGGCTCGTTTGCACCATCCGAAAAAGCTCGCGCCGCTGGCGCGCCCGTCGAAGTCGACATCACCGGGCTCGAACCCGGTTCGATGATGACCGTCGCCTGGCGTGGCAAGCCCGTGTGGATCCTCAACCGCACCGACCGCATGATGGCCGACGTCAAGAAGGCCGATCCGGGGCTCGCGGACCCGAACTCCGAGCATCCGTTTTCCATGCCGATGCCCGAGTACTGCCAGAACGAATACCGCTCGCGTCCCGAGCACAAGAACATCCTCGTAGCCGTCGCCGTCTGCACTCACCTGGGCTGCACGCCGACGGCGCGCTTCCAGGAAGGCCCGCAGCCCAACCTGCCCGACGACTGGCCAGGCGGCTTCCTGTGCCCGTGCCACGGCTCCACCTACGACCTTTCCGGCCGCGTGTTCAAGAACAAGCCCGCGCCGCAGAACCTCGACATCCCGCGCTACATGTTCGCGTCAGCGACGACGATCGTGATTGGCCGTGACGAAAAAGGAGAAGCGTGATGGCTACGGGAACCGAAAAGGAAGTGGTGCAGGCGTCCGAAGCATCCGGTCTGCAAGGCTGGATCGACAAACGCTTTCCGCTGACGGCGACGTGGAAGGCCCACGCCTCCGAGTACTACGCGCCGAAGAACTTCAACTTCTGGTACTTCTTCGGCTCGCTGGCGTTGCTGGTGCTGGTGAACCAGATCGTCACCGGCATTTTCCTCACCATGAACTACAAGCCCGATTCGACGCTCGCGTTCGCGTCGGTCGAGTACATCATGCGCGAGGTGCCGTGGGGCTGGCTGATCCGCTACATGCACTCCACGGGCGCGTCGATGTTCTTCGTGGTCGTGTATCTGCACATGTTCCGCGGCCTCCTGTACGGCTCGTACCGCAAGCCGCGCGAACTGGTCTGGATCTTCGGCTGCGCGATCTTTCTGTGCCTGATGGCCGAGGCGTTCTTCGGCTACCTGCTGCCGTGGGGCCAGATGTCGTTCTGGGGCGCGCAGGTGATCGTGAATCTGTTTTCGGCGATTCCCTTCATCGGCCCGGACCTGTCGATGTGGATTCGCGGCGACTACGTGGTCTCCGATGTGACGCTCAACCGCTTCTTCGCGTTCCATGTGATCGCGATTCCGCTCGTGCTGGTCGGGCTGGTGGTGGCGCATATCGTCGCACTGCACGAAGTGGGCTCGAACAACCCGGACGGCATCGAGATCAAGGAGAAAAAGGACGCGAATGGCATTCCGCTCGACGGCATTCCGTTCCATCCCTATTACTCAGTGCACGACTTCATGGGCGTGTGCATCTTCCTGATGATCTTCGCGGCGATCATCTTCTTCGCGCCGGAAATGGGCGGCTACTTCCTCGAAGCGAACAACTTCATCCCGGCCAATCCGCTGCAGACGCCGCCTGAGATCGCGCCGGTCTGGTATTTCACGGCGTTCTACGCAATGCTGCGCGCGACTACCGACCCCTTCAAGATCGTGCTGATGATCGTGATTGGGTTGCTCGGCGTGTTCGCGCTGCTGCGCGCGCGCGGCAAGTGGCGCGCGGGTCTGCCGGTGCTGGCGATTCTCGTGATCCTGGCGATGGCCTTCACGGAATCGAAGTTCTGGGGCGTGGTGGTGATGGGCACGGCGGTGATTTCGCTCTTCTTCCTGCCGTGGCTCGATCGCGCGCCGGTGAAGTCGATCCGCTACCGGCCGCTGTTCCACAAGGTTTTCCTCGCCGTGTTCGTGGCTGCGTTTCTGACGCTCGGATTCCTCGGCACGCGTCCTCCATCGCCTGCGTCCACGCTGATCGCCCAGGTCTGCGCGCTGATTTATTTCGCTTTCTTCCTCGGCATGCCGTTCTGGACGCCGCTTGGCACCTTCAAGCAGCCGCCCGAGCGCGTGCGCTTCAAGCCCCATTAATCAGCGAGCGAGGAAGACATGATGATGAAATTGTTCTTTTCGATGCTCGCACGGGCGAGCGTCCGGACCGGCGTGGCGATGGCGTGTGTGTTGTCGTTCGGGGTCGGATCGGTAGCGGCGCAGGAAAACATTCCCCTCGACCGCGCACCCGATAACGGCGAAAATCTTGCTTCGCTGCAACACGGCGCGCAATTGTTTGTAAACTATTGCCTGAATTGCCACAGTGCGAATCTGATGCGCTACAGCCGGTTGCAGGATCTCGGCATTCCGCAGAAGCAAATCGAAGATAATCTGTTGTTTACGACGGACAAGGTCGGCAACACGATGTCCATCGCGATGCGCCCGGACGACGCCAAATCGTGGTTTGGCGTGCCGCCGCCGGACCTCTCCGTGGAAGCTCGCGCAAAAGGGCGCGACTGGCTGTACACGTATCTGCGCAGCTTCTATCGCGACGACACGCGCCCGACCGGCTGGAACAACATGGTGTTCGAGAACGTGAGCATGCCGCACGTGCTCTGGCAGTTGCAGGGCGTGCGCACGGCGAAGTTTGAAGATACGGTGGATGAAGAAACGGGGGAGAAGGTCCGCCGGTTTGTGGGGTACCAACAGGTCACGCCAGGGAAGCTTTCGCCGGTAGATTATGATTCTGCCGTGGCCGACCTGGTTGCGTACCTCGGCTGGATGTCAGAGCCGGAGCAGCGCACCCGCAAGCAGCTTGGGGTCTGGGTGCTCCTGTTTCTGGGCGTCCTGAGCTTTTTCGCGTGGCGACTGAACGCTGCGTACTGGAAAGATATCAAATAGGCACGTCCTGACCGACGTGGGGCCGGTATGACGACACACCGCCTGACAGTCCGAGGACCGTCAGGCGGTGTTTTCGCCCGCTGGCCTTTTGGGTTTATTGAGGAAATGTAAATCATGATGGTTCTGTACTCCGGCACTACCTGCCCGTTCTCCCAGCGCTGCCGGCTGGTGTTGTTCGAAAAGGGCATGGACTTCGAAATCCGCGACGTCGACCTGTTCAATAAACCGGAAGACATCGCTGTGATGAATCCGTATGGTCAGGTGCCGATTCTGGTCGAGCGCGACCTGATTCTGTACGAATCGAACATCATCAACGAGTACATCGACGAGCGCTTCCCGCATCCGCAACTGATGCCGGCCGATCCGGTCCAGCGCGCGCGCGCCCGCCTGTTCCTGCTCAACTTCGAGAAGGAACTGTTCGTGCACGTGAGCACGCTCGAAAACGAGAAGGGCAAGGCGGCCGAGAAGAACCACGAGAAGGCACGTCTGGCGATCCGCGACCGCCTCACGCAGCTCGCGCCGATCTTCCTGAAGAACAAGTACATGCTGGGCGAAGAGTTCTCGATGCTCGACGTCGCGATCGCGCCGCTGCTGTGGCGCCTCGACCACTACGGCATCGAACTGTCGAAGAACGCCGCGCCGCTGATGAAGTACGCCGAGCGCATCTTCAGCCGTCCGGCTTACATCGAAGCGCTGACGCCGTCGGAAAAGGTGATGCGCCGCTAAGCCATCGCAGTTGGCGTAGTTGCAACAGGAGGCGTGCGGGCTGGCGGACAACGCTGGCGCGCCGCCTCTTCAAAGGATTGTTGATGCAAGAGATTTCCACCAAGCCGTATCTGCTGCGTGCGCTGTACGAGTGGTGCACCGACAACGGTTTCACGCCGCATATCGCGGTGCGGGTCGACAACCGCACGCGCGTGCCGCGCCAGTTCGTGCGCGACGGCGAGATCGTGCTGAACATCAGCTTCGAGGCCACCAGCCAGCTGCAGATGGGCAACGAGATGATCGAGTTCAACGCCCGTTTTTCCGGCAAGTCGCACAAGATCGAAGTGCCGGTGCCGAACGTGCTGGCGATCTACGCGCGCGAGAACGGCCAGGGCATGGCGTTCCCGGTCGAAGCGCCCGCTGGCGACGCGAATGACGTGTTGCCGTCCGCGCAGGACGAGCACGAAGACGTGCCGGGTGGTCCCGCCGAAGCCACGCCAGAGGAAAGCGCTGACGAAACTTCAGCGTCCGCCCCGGAAAAAAGCGACGATGGCGCTGGAAAGGGCAGTAAGGGTCACCTCAAAATCGTGAAATGAAGTAGAATCACGGGCTACGCCGGCTTAGCTCATCTGGTAGAGCAGTTGATTTGTAATCATCAGGTGGCGGGTTCGAGTCCTGCAGCCGGCACCAAAATACTTCGAGAAAGGGTTACAGCCCACCAGCTGTAACCCTTTTTTCGTTTCTGGCTTCATCCCGGGCGCGGCGGCTGGCCGGTTGCTCGACTAGCGCGATGTCGCTTTCACTCAGGCCATACGCCGCGTGAAGCATGCCGTCGATTTCCCGTGCGAGCGCTTCGCCTCGTGCCTGGTCGCCGGCCTGCATCAAGCGCAACACCTCATCGACCTTGCTGGCGATGCGTGCGCGTAAGTGAGCATCGTCGGGTACGGGCAGCGCGTCGATCATCGCTTTGGTGAACGCCACGCCGCCGTTATAGCTCGACGCCCCGAAGCGCGCACGCGTGACGAAACCCGCAAGCGGGCAATTCAGCACGGCTGCCGCGAATTTCAGCAGGTCGGCGTCGTCGCTGCGCAGGATCAGCGTCGTCTTGCCGGGCAGCGTGTGGCCGTCGAGGTCGAGCGTTGCGTGCAGATGCGTGAGGCCTTTCACGATCAACTTTTTCGCGGCGGTTTTTGCGCGATAGCCGTTCGTGAACGCGGCCTCGAAGCGTTCCCGTTCGACCACCGGTTGCGCATAGCTTCGCCCGAGATAAGTCATCGGCTTGCTGGCCCAGCGCGAGACGTAGCGGCCCAGCGTTCCGGTGTTCACCACGCGGTAGTGCCGCGACGCATCGAAGCCATCGCGCGCCTCGTCGATCAAGGGCGCGAGGCGATACGCGTCCGCCGTCGCGCAGGCGTTTTCGCACCGCAGCAGTGTGCCGAGCGTCGGATGCGCGCGCGTGAGCCGCTGCACGAAGGCATAGTGCGGCGAGAGCAGGGCGTCGAGCGTCCAGGGCGCCTCGAGTTCGCATTTGTTCACCGTTGCGATCGGCTTGAGCGATGCGCCTTCCAGGCGCGCCGTTTCGATCGTCGGCGTGCCCGCTTGCCGGTAAACCGTCACGATCGAATCGATCAGCGCGCGCTCGAACACGTCGCGGCCCAGCGTGACGATGCGCTCGATCTTGTCGAGATGGTGTGCGCGAAACGCCGCGCCGAACGGCCGCGCGAGCCACTTGTCCGGTGTGAGGCACGCCATCGCGCCGTGCGGCGCGAGCAGCGCGAGGCCTAGTTCCATGAACGGGATGTAGAGATCCCAGTTGCCGCGCGCGCTCGGCCAGCGTTGCGCGAGCGCTTCGCGCAGCGGCTTCTGGCCTTCGTTGATCATGCGCTCGGAGTCGATGTACGGCGGATTGGCGACGATGGCGTCGAAGCCCGTGAAGCGCCCGTTTGCGCCGCAGACCGATGGGAATGCAAGGTGCCACGCGAAGGCATCGCCCGGCAGCGCTTCGCCGCCGATGTTCGCCATCACCGCATTGCCCTGTTTGAGATTCGCGCTGAAATCCGGCAGTACGTCGAAGCGTCCTTCGCCGCCGTATCCGGCATGAGCGAGCAACTCGAACGCGAGACGCAGGCGCGCGAGGCCAAGCGCGCCTTCATCGATATCGACGCCGAAGAGGTTCTGCTCGACGATGGCGCGTTTTTCGCGGAAGCGCGCGGCGTCACTTTCGCTTGAGCGATCAACGCACAGGCCCAGTCTGGCCTTGATTTCCATCAGCGCGTCCAGCGCGCAAACCAGCAGATGACCGGTGCCGACGGCCGGATCGCACACGCGCAATCCGCCGAGAATCGCACGCGCTTCGGCACGATCCTCGATTCGTTCGCAGAGCTGATCGAGCGTCGTGCAATGCCAGTTTTTCAGATGGTTGAAGCGTCCGAGCACGGCGCGCGTGATGGCCTCATCGGCGAGCAACCTGGCGACGCTGTCGGGCGTGTACCACGCGCCCTCGCGATAGCCGTTGAGTCGCTCGAAGATCCAGCCGAGCGCGGCGGTTTCGCCTGCGTATTCGAAAGCGTCGAAAAAATCGAGCAGATCGCCGATGGGAAGTTGCTCTAGTGCTTCGTCGAACGAAGTGAGATCGGCGGCCTGAAACAGCGCGGCTGGCAGGCGGGGCAGGTGAGGCCAGTCACGCGGCTTTTCGTCATGCCCGGCGCTGAAAACCTCGCGGCAAAGGGCGGCGAATTCGCCATAAGACGCGATGCGAGCGCTATTCAGGAAGGCATATGCGGGATCGCGGTCATGTAGCGTGAGTAACCGCGCTTCCAGCAGCTTGAGCAGCACCATGCGCCCGATCCACGCGATGCAAAGCCGCAGCGCCGCGTGAAAAGCGGCTTCGGGCGCACACTCGCCATGCGCATCGACATGCGCGATCGCCTGCTCGAACAGCGTGCCGGACAACCGCTGATCCGGGGCGGGGCGCGCAACGACGGTCTTGCCGCGTTCGAGCTGCTCACGCAGACCGACGATACGCAGCAGGCCCGCATAAAAATCCGCGTCGAATCCCGCACGGGTCGCGCTGATGTGGCGTACGCCTGGCTTGCGCGCGGGTAGCTGGCGCGTCGTCGGATGTGTCTCTGACATATTCTGTTAGGTGGCGCCGTTGCGCGCATTGGCGGTCATTCTACTGGGATGGCCTGTGCCATCCGGCTTAAGCCGTCCGGCCGAATCGACGGCTGCCCGCCGCCGGGCGATGATGCCTGAACGCAGTCGCCACAAGCGGCCCAGTCAACTTCGCAGCCAAACGCCGGACCTTGCTCTGCTATAAGATGGCGCCGCATCAGAGGCGCGCCGTCACGGCGAGCCGTTAAGCATCCAGGACTTATGACCGACTTTCCCACCTTGAGCTGGCCCGATACGGACGGCCCTCGCACCGTCCGCTGGCGTTCGGAGGCGGGCGTGCCCGCGCCGAAGCGTGTCGTCGTCGCCGACGACCGCACCACGGCCGACGTCGCCTACCGTCTCGCCTGCGAGGGCACTGCGCTCCTGTGGCGCGGCGACTATCAGAATGCGCGCCAGTTGCTGCAAGCGATGGCGCGCCGCGCCGAGCACAAGCCGCGCAAGGGCGTGCCCAAGGCGCCGGCCACGCCGCTCGAGGCGTTCCACTTGCATCGCCAGGCGCAGTCCCAGCGTGCGCGCACGCTCGGCATGGTGCTGCTGCCGCTCGAAGGCGACTATTCAGTTGCGCTGCGCCGCGCGCCCGACGTCAAGGCCGCCTGCGAGGAAGCGTGGGGCGCACCGGACGGCGAGCCGTCGGCGGTGTCGCTGCGCGAGGTGCTCGGTCTGATCGGCGCGCACGAGTGGCGCAAGAAGGGCGTGGCGATTCCCGCGCTCGGTGGCGCGCATGTGCACCCGTACTACGGCGTGTTTTCGCCGGTGCGTGGGGAGTATCTCGATCTGGTTGCGCGCGTGCCGTTGCCGTCGGTGGAGAAGGCGTTCGATATCGGCACGGGCACGGGCGTGATCGCTGCTGTGCTGGCTGGGCGCGGCGTGAAGCATGTGGTCGGCACCGATCAGGACGCGCGTGCGCTGGCTTGTGCGCGCGAGAACGTGGATCAGCTCGGCTTTGGCAAGCAGGTCGAGATCGTTGAAGCCGATCTGTTCCCGCCGGGGCGTGCGCCGCTCGTCGTCTGCAACCCGCCGTGGGTGCCGGCGCGGCCCGCGTCGCCGATCGAATACGCCGTGTTCGATCCGGGCAGCCGCATGCTGCGCGGCTTTCTTGCCGGACTCAAGGACCATCTGGAACCGGGCGGTGAAGGCTGGCTGATCCTGTCCGATTTCGCCGAGCATCTGGGCTTGCGCACGCGCGAGGCGTTGCTGGAGATGATTGCGCAGGCAGGACTCGAAGTCGCCGGACGTGAGGACATCCGCCCGCGCCATCCGAAGGCAAGCGATCCAACCGATCCGCTGCATCGCGCACGCGCGGCCGAAGTCACGTCGCTGTGGCGACTCAAGGTGCGTAGCGAATAATTCGGGGACCGAAGGTAAAAGAGGTGAGGGGCCGCCGGGGTTCAAACGGCGGCTTTGGTCTGATGTACAGGCTGGTTAAGCGCGCAGTCCGACCTCGGAATCGGCTGCGCGCTCAGGACTGCAGCACTACGGGCATAAAACTGCGTCAACCGGGTTAGCCTGGATAGGCCTCGTCGACGCGTAGCCCTGCGAGCTTGAAGATTACCCGCAGCGTTTGTGGTTTGATGTCGCGGCGCGCGGCCAGCGCAGACATCACGAAATCGAGCACTTTGGCGTATTTCAGCAGGATCAGGCAGTTCTCCAGATCCGAAGCGCCATCGCGCATATCCTCGGCCAGCCGCAGCATCTCGACCGAGATGTCGCGTGCCATCTCCAGCTCCAGTTGTTGCTTTTCCGTCCACTCGGGTACCTCTACGAGCCGGGCCAGCATTTCCTGGAATTTTTGCTCAGCGTTACCGTCGGGTATCGTGTTCATTGCATGCCCCATGCAAGGTCGCGCAGCACCGTGCGTCTAGCGCAACGGGATCTGCGTCGTACCTGATTTATCGCTGCCGGCACATCCGTCAGCGACCTCCCATGCGCGCATTTCCAGTACTTTGCCGGAGTGTCGCGCCCCAAAAACGGTCCTTTCTGGACATCGGCATGACGTAAAAACGCCGCCGTGTCTTTTTTAATCAACCCCTCCCTGCCATCCGGACGTGGGTCAGCGTGCCGGACGCTCCTACAATTAGATGAATGAGCCGCTCGGGCTGGCGGCCTGTTCGTGCTTTTTCCGTAAAATGACAGATATATTTGCGTCGTTCCGTCGCCTACCGCACGTACGCCGGTAAAAGACGCCTCTCTTTTCAAGCCGCCCCGATGTCCAGCAAGACTTACGAAATCCGTCCGAACCAGTCGATCGAGCTTCTCAAGGAGCTCCATATCCTCACCCGTGACGGGAAGATGAACCAGGACAGCCGCCGCAAGCTGAAGCAGGTCTATCACCTGTTCCAGTTCATCGAGCCGCTGCTCAAAGACCTCAAGCAGGATGGCCGCGACGTGACGCTCGTCGATCATGGTGCGGGCAAGTCCTACCTGGGTTTTATTCTCTACGATCTCTTTTTCAAGGAACTGCGCGACAAGTCGCATATCTTCGGCATTGAGACACGCGACGAACTCGTTGTGCGATCTCGCGAACTCGCGCAGCGCCTGGGCTTCGACGGGATGTCGTTCCTGAATCTGTCGGTGGCCGACTCGACCACGTCGACGGAGCTGCCGCCAAAGATCGATATCGTCACCGCGTTGCATGCGTGCGACACCGCAACCGACGATGCGCTGCGCTTCGCGCTCAAAAAGCAGGCGCGCTACATCGTGGTGGTGCCTTGCTGTCAGGCGGAAGTGGCGGGGGTATTGCGGCGCAATAAGGGCAAGTCGCTCGGCCAGGCGCTCACGGAAATCTGGCGCCATCCGCTGCATACGCGCGAGTTCGGCAGCCAGATCACCAATGTGCTGCGCTGCCTGCAACTGGAGGCGCACGGCTATCAGGTGAGCGTGACCGAGCTGGTGGGCTGGGAGCACTCGATGAAAAACGAGCTGATCATCGCCCAGTACAAGGATCTGCCGCGTCGCCGGCCGACCGAGCGGCTCAATGAGATTCTCGATACCTTCGGGCTCGCGGAGCTGCGCGAGCGTTTCTTCTCCGACGAAGGCGAAGGCGCGGCCGCCGCCGAGACCAGCGCGACCTAAGGGCCAGAAAGCCCGTTAATGGAAAAGTGGCAAAGCGCGGGCTCAGTCGTCCGCGCGCTTCGCCATCCATTCGCGCCAGCCGCTCAGGCCCAGGCGCCGCAGCGTTTCCTGATTGCGTTCGTAGATGTCGGCGGCGTCCGGGAAGGCCTCCACGGCGCGCTCGATGCTGTCTTCGCGCAGCAGATGCAGGATCGGATACGGCGCGCGGTTGGTGAAATTCTCGATGTCGTCGGCCTGCGTGCCCTCGAACTGATACTGCGGATGGAAACTCGCGATCTGCAGCGTGCCGTCCAGGCGCAACTGGCCCAGCAGCAGATCGGCGAAATGCAGCGCGTCGTTGTATTCCGTGAAATCGGCCAGTGCGTGCGGCAGGATCAGCAGCGTGGTGTCGATTTCAAGCGGCTCAGCATCCGCGAGCGTA
>NZ_DASZJJ010000095.1:0-12170 GCF_035948235.1 Paraburkholderia sp.
GCGAAGCTGGCGGGATCGAGGCCCGCCAGACGCAGACCGTCATAGATCACGGCGGGTGCATCGCTGCGCTTGCGCAGGCGATGCCACCAGTAGTCCTGAAGATGCGGGCGCGCCATGAAAAACGCGTTCCATTCTTCGATCTGCCGATGCTCGAGCGCGGTCATGCGTTTGCCGTGATCGATCGGGCCGATACGGTCCGTGAAGCGCAGGCGGTCCTCGACGGGCTCGCAGATAAAGCTCTCGCGGTCGATCTCCGTGGGCTTGCCGTAGAAGTAGACGCGCCGGGCGTCGGCGGCATAACCGCTGTCGAAGCCAACCGCGCTCGCGCCGTCCGAACCCGCAATGCGCTTGCCGTTCATGTAGATCGA
Source organism: Paraburkholderia sp. (assembly GCF_035948235.1). GTDB lineage: Bacteria > Pseudomonadota > Gammaproteobacteria > Burkholderiales > Burkholderiaceae > Paraburkholderia. Next base: position 369 of record NZ_DASZJJ010000095.1, read on the forward strand.
TTCCTGATCGACGGCGTAGTACTCGTGCGGGCGCAACTGCGAGAACAGCGTGCCATCGTTGCGCCGATGCCAGCGCTCGTAGTCGAGCGGGCGAAACGCATGCGGGCTGCGCGTGCGGATCGTGCGATTGGTGATGAAGTAGGCCTGGCGTGCGTCGCGCGCATAGCGCTCGTTGAGGACCGTGAAGCTGGCGAGATCGGCGTCATCGATGCGGTAGTAGTACTCGCGCGCGATGGCCGCGCCCTGCTGCGCCTGCACGATCACATGCACGCCGTCGGTAAACCAGCGGCCGCGAATGCAGCGGAAATCCTGCGGGCGCTCGATCGGCAGTGGCCTCTCCTCCTTGGTCCACAGCGGCTGATTGCGCCACAGGCGCACCACCGAGTTGTCGCGGATCACATACTCGGGATGATTGGTGGGTCTTGGCGCGTGGTCTTGTTGATTATCGGCAGCGGTCATCATGAGCCTCTTTTCGTCTGACTAATGATATCGCTTCGTCGGCCCGACCTCCTTCAGCCGTACCGTGACGCCTGGGCCCGCTCCAATAACCGTCCCCATTTTGATTGTTTCGATCAAATGAATGAGCGAATTGCGCAATCCGCCGCGCACGTTTACACTCCGCAATGATCGTTTCAATCAAAACAGTGAGCAAACCGATCAAATTCCCCAGAGCGACCGCGCCGGTTCAAGGCGTGCGCCGATCGGATCATCATTGAGGAGACTCCCATGGCTCAGATTCCCATCAAGCGTGCAATCGAGCGCGTTCCAGGCGGCATGATGATCGTGCCGCTGCTGGCCGGCTCGCTGGTCGCGACCTTCCTGCCCGGCCTGCCGAAGTTCTTCGGCTCGTTCACGAATGCGCTCTTCACCGGCGCGCTGCCGATCCTTGCGGTGTTCTATGTCTGCATGGGCGCGAGCATCGACGTGAAGGCCACGCCCTATCTGCTCAAGAAGGGCGGCGCGTTGTTCGCGACCAAGGTGGGCGCGGCGATTCTGGTGGGTATCGTGCTGGGTCATCTGCTGGGCGAGCAGCCGGTCGCTTCGGGTCTGTTCGCGGGGCTTTCGACGCTGGCCGTGGTCGCCGCGATGAACGACACCAACGGCGGTCTCTACATGGCGCTGATGGGCCAATATGGCCGCTCGGAAGACGTGGGCGCTTACACCATCATGTCGCTGGAGTCGGGGCCGTTCCTCACCATGGTGACGATGGGCGTGGCCGGGCTGTCGGCGTTTCCGTGGCAGACGCTGGTGGGCAGCATCCTGCCGCTGTGCGCGGGCATGCTGCTCGGCAATCTGGACCGCGAGATGCGCGCTTTCCTCGCGCGCGCCGTGCCGGTGATGATTCCGTTTTTCGCGCTGGCGCTGGGCGCGGGCCTCGATCTGCACAAGGTCTGGCAGGCCGGTTTGCTGGGCATCGGTCTGGGCGTCGCGGTAGTGATCGTGACGGGCATTCCGCTTTATTTCGCCGATCGTGTGACGGGCGGCACGGGCGTGGCGGGTGTAGCGGCCGCCAACACCGCGGGTAACGCTGCCGCCGTGCCCGCGCTGGTCGCGGCGGCCAATCCGGTCTACGAACATGCGGCGCAAAGCGCGACGTTGCTGGTTGCGGCCTGCGTGGTGGTGACGGCGATCGCCTCGCCGGTGCTCACGGCGTGGGTGGCAAAGCGCGCACAGGCGCGCGAGGCTGCTCGTGAGGCCACGCGCGAAACCCGCGACACGTCGCAGCAAAACCATCGGCAGGCGGCAGAAGGCAAGAGGCTCGCTCCATGAAGCTGCTGATCATCGCCGACGATCTTTCGGGCGCGGCGGATTGCGCGATCGGCTTTGCGAACGCGGGTCATCGCACGGTGGTGACGCTCGATGCGTCCGGCCATGCGTATGAGGAGACGCCCGACGTGATCGCCGCCGACACCGACACGCGCCGCCTCACGCCCGCCGATGCCGCTGAACGCACGGCACAGGCTTTCAGCGCGCTCGGCAGCGAACGACGCCTCTACAAGAAGATCGATTCGACACTGCGCGGCAACTGGGCCGCCGAAGTCGCCGCCTTGCAGGCGCGCGCGGGTCTGGCGATCGTCGCGCCCGCGTTTCCGGCGACGGGCCGCACGGTGCGCGGCGGCACGCTGCTCGTGCATGGCGTGCCGCTCGAACAGACGGATACGTGGCAACTCGAACACGCGGGTCGCCCGGCCAATATGGCTGTGATGCTGGCGGGCGCGGGCCTCAAGAGCGAGCGCTTCAACGCGGCGCTGCTGCATCACGAGCCGCGCGCACTCGCACGCCGCGCCGCGCTGATCGCGGCGGAAGGTCCGGAAGGCGCGCAGGCGCTGATCGTGGACGCCGAAACCTCCGACGATCTACGCGCGCTTGCCCGCGCGACGCTCGAACTCGACAGCGCGTTCTTCTGGGTCGGCTCGGGCGGTCTGGCGCGCGAACTGGCGACGCTGGAAGCGGCCAGCGCCCACGATCCGGACGATCGGGGCGGTAGCGCGCCCGGCCCGATTCTCGTGCTGGTCGGCAGCCTGTCCGCGGTGGGCGAGCGTCAGTGCGCCGTGCTGCGCGAGCGCGTGGGACTGGCTGAGGTCGTGGTGCCGCCCGAGGTGCTGCGCGCCGGTGCGGCGCACGCGCACTGGGCGCAATGGGGCGAGCGCATCGGCATGACGCTGGGGGCAACGCAAAAACCTGCCGATCTGCTCCTGCGCATCGGCCGCGACGACGCGTTTGATCCCGCCGAAGGCGCGCAGCTCTCGGCGATGCTGGCCGCGCTGGTCGCGCCGCACTTCGCGCGGCTTGGCGGCTTGATCGCCACAGGCGGCGAGACTGCGCGCGCGATGCTCGACGCAGCTGGAATCGGCAACCTGCGCTTGATCGCCGAAATCGAGGCGGGCGTGGCCGTGGCGCGTCCTCACGCGTATGACCGCGCGCACCGGCCCGCTGTCGTCACTAAAGCGGGCGCTTTCGGCACTGACGAAGCGCTGTACGCCGCGTGGCGCCACCTTGGCGAATTGCGTACCGAAATGCGTAACGAAACGCGCGCCGACGCCTCGAAACAAGACCGAACCAACAACCTGACAAACAACGCGACATAAGCGCGCCCGGCGCGCGAGGCATCGCACCGAGCCGCGCGCCGACGCCAGTTCAGCACCCTTGAGGAATTTATGAGCACCTATATCCCGATCATTGGCATCACGATGGGCGACGCCGCCGGCGTCGGCCCCGAGGTGGTCGCGAAGAGCCTCACGCACGCGCAGGTCTACGCGCAATGCCGCCCGGTTGTGATCGGCGACGCGCGCCGGCTCGAACAAGCCATCGCCATTTGCGGGCTGCAACTGGCGGTGCGCCGCGTGAACGATCCGTCCGAAGCGCGCTACGAGCCGGGCACCATCGACGTGATCGACCTGAACCTGATCCCCGACGATCTGCCTTTCGGGCAGCTCTCGGCGCTGGCGGGCGACGCGGCGTACCAGTACATCGCGCGCGCGGTCGAACTTGCGCAGAGCAAGCAGATCGACGCGATCTGCACTGCGCCGCTTAACAAGGAAGCGTTGCATGCGGGCGGCCACAAGTACCCTGGCCACACGGAAATGCTCGCGCACCTCACGGGCGTGGACGAAGTGTCGATGATGCTGGTCGCGCCGCAACTGCGCGTGATCCACGTGACGACGCACATCGGCATCATCGACGCGATTCGCAAGATCGAGCCGGGGCTCGTGCAGCGTACGATCGAGCGCGGCAACGCTACGCTCGTGAAGGCGGGCATCGCGAAGCCGCGCATCGGCGTGTGCGGGATCAATCCGCATGCGGGCGAGAACGGCCTGTTCGGTTATGGCGAAGAGGAAGAGAAGATCATTCCGGCGGTCAAGCTGCTGCAGGAACGCGGTCTGGACGTGACCGGCCCGCTGCCCGCCGATACGCTGTTCTTCCGCGCAGGCCGCGGCGACTTCGACCTCGTGGTGGCGATGTATCACGACCAGGGCCACGGCCCCGTGAAGGTGCTGGGCCTGGAAGCAGGCGTGAATGTGACGGTGGGGCTGGAAGTGATCCGTACGTCCGTCGATCATGGCACGGCCTTCGATATCGCGGGCACAGGCGTGGTCGACGCCGGCAGCATGCTCGAAGCGTTGCGCCAGGGCGCGGAACTGGCCACGCGCCGTTGATGCCCGCTCGTCGATGAGGGGTAGGGCGGCCCGCGCGCCATCGTGTAAGATCGCCGGGTCCGTTCAGCCCCACCTATGCAATGAAAGCGTCCGACCGTCACCGCGCCATCCTCGAACTCGTGCAAACGCGCGAGGCCAACGTCGAACAGTTGACGCAGGAGCTGGGCGTGTCGGAAGCCACGATCCGCCGCGATCTGGCCGTGCTCCACAAGCAGCGCCGGCTCGTGCGCACCTATGGCGGCGCCACCGCGCTGGTGGGCGTGCACGAGCCGGAGGCCTCGCTCGAAGAGCGCAAGGCGGCGCAGCGCGAACAGAAAGAGCTGATCGCGCTGGCAGCCGCGGCGCACGTGCGCGACGGCGACACCGTCATGCTCGACGGCGGCACCACCTGCGCGGCGCTGGCGCGTCATCTGCTTACGCGCACCGATCTGCACGTCATCACCAACAATCTGCTGGCCGTGACGACGCTCGCGAACGCGCCGGGCATCGACGTCACCTTGCTCGGCGGCGATCTGCGCAGCTCCAGCATGAGTACGCTTGGGCCGCTGGCGGAACTGCTGCTCTCGCGCGTGAGCGTGGATACCGCATTTCTGGGCGCGGACGGCGTGGTGGCCGGCTTCGGCCTGTGCGAAGCGAGCGCGCAGCAGGCCTCGCTCAAGGACTGCATGATCCGGCGCGCGGCGCAGGTGATCGTGCTGGCGGATTCCGACAAACTGGGCCGCGCGAGGCAACAGCATTGGACGCCGCTGGAGCGCGACTGGCGCCTGATTACCTCGGCGAGCGCGAGCGAAGATGCGCTGGAGCCGTTTCGCGCGCTGCAGCGCGTCGAGGTCGAACTGGCGGGTTAAGCCTGGTTCCCCGTTCGCGCGCGGCGCTGGCTCTACAAGCGGGCGCGCTTTAGCGCGACAATCACGGCTTCCCCACCCGCGCATGGCCTGGCCGCCGTGCGCCACAACAGCATCGTGGAGCCGCCATGTACGTCCCCGCCCATTTCGACGAATCCCGCCCCGAAGTCCTGCACGCGCTGATCGCGCAGCATCCGTTCGGCACGCTGGTCACGCATGGCGCAAGCGGCCTGGACGCTAATCACATTCCGTTCGAACTCCTTGCAAATGAGGGCGCGCCAGGCACCTTTGGCACGTTGCATGCCCATGTTGCGCGCGCCAATCCGCTCTGGCAGGACGTGAAGGACGGCGACGAAGTGCTCGCCATTTTCCGCGCGGGCGACGCCTATATTTCGCCGACGTGGTACCCGAGCAAACACGAAACCCACCGCCAGGTGCCCACCTGGAACTACGTGGTGGTGCACGCGCATGGTCGAATCCGCATTCGTGACGACGAAAAGTTCGTGCGCGGCGTGGTTGCGCGCCTCACGCGCACGCACGAGGCGGCCGAGCCGCAGCCCTGGAAGATGGGCGACGCGCCCACCGACTATCTCGACACCATGCTCAAGGCCATCGTCGGGCTGGAGATCGAGATCACGCGTCTGGTGGGCAAGCGCAAGCTGGGACAGAACAAGGAAGCGCGCGACATTCGCGGCGCGGGCGAGGCGCTCGTCGCGCGCGGCGAGGACACGATAGGCCGCGAGATGCTCGACCATCTCGCGGGCCTTGAAAACAAGCCCTGAAACGCGTGGGCGGGTGCTTTAGAACACCAGCCGCGAATGCCCGATCCCGCCGCCTTTCTCCACGCGTATCTGCGTGGCGATGCGCTCCTTGAGCCCTTCGACGTGGCTGATTACGCCGATCATCTTGCCGCTGGCGTTGAGCGTATCGAGCGCGTCCAGCGCGATTTCCAGCGTATCGCCATCGAGCGTGCCGAAGCCTTCGTCGAGGAACAGCGAATCGATCGACGTCTTGTGGCTCACCAGATCCGATAGCGCGAGCGCGAGCGCCAGACTCACGAGAAAGCTTTCGCCACCCGAGAGCGTGCGCGTGTCGCGCGTGGCGTCGGCCTGCCAGCCATCGACGATCTCCAGCTCCAGTTCACCCGTCGATTTACGGCGCAGCAGATAGCGCGCGTGCAGGCGGTCGAGATGACGATTGGCGAGCGCGAGCAGATGATCGAGCGTGAGGCCCTGCGCGAAGCGGCGGAACTTGTCGCCCCTGGCGGAGCCGATCAGCGAATCGAGGCGTTGCCAGAGATCGGCGTCCTGCGATTGCGCCTCGATCTGCTCGAAGAGGGCGCGCTGGCTCTCACGCTGCTGCGCGTCGCGCGTCAATAGCCCGCGCTGATGGCCCAGGCGTTCATTGAGCGCTGCACATTCCTTGTCGAGCGCATCGAGTTGCGCTTCCAGCGCCTCGAGCGTCGCCGCGGTCTGCACCGGCGACTGCGCCGCCTGCAGCGCAGCGAGCTTGCTGCGGGCGCCTTGCAGCAGCGCGCTGGCGGTCTGCTTGTCCTGTTCGCGCTGCTGCTTGAGGGTTTGCAGCCGCTTGCGTTCTTCCGCAGGCAGCAAAGCCGCGAGGAAACTCGCCTGATCCGCGAAGGGGCTTTGCGCGAGTGCGGCTCGCCATGCCTTGCTTGCTTCTTCGAGCGCTGCGCGCTGTTGCGCGAGCGTGTGTTCGAGACGGGTCAACTGGCCGTCGAGCGCCGCCAGTTCGCGCGTCAAGGCTTCGGCGCGGGTGGCGCTGGTTTCGAAGCCTTGCGGCGAGGCGTCGCCGTCCTCTTCCTCGTCGTCAAACAAGGAAGCCATCACATTGGCGTGCGCCGTCTCCACGCCGATCCCCGCGCATCGCTCGCGCCACGTTTGCCATTGAGCGCTGGCGGTTTCGCACAGGCCGCGCTGGCGCACGAGATTCTGCCCGAGCGCGTGCAGGCGCTGCTGTGTTTCCTGCCATTGCCGCCATTCGGCACCGCGCGCGGCGAGCCATGCGGCGGCGTCATCGGGCAGGGTGTCGAGCGCGTAGCCGCCCGCACGCAGCGCGTCGAGCAGGGCGGCGGATTCGTCATCGTGCGCGACTTGCAGCGCGGCGCGTTCACGGGTGAGATCCGCGTTGCGCTCCTGCAGGCTCTTGAGCGACTGTTCGAGCAGATCGGCGCGCGCGCGGGCGGCCTGGAGCGCGTCGGCGCAACGCGTGTTCGCTTCGCGCGCGCGGGTGAGGGCGGCCTCGGCGGCTTCGGCGTCGTCGAGTTGCTGCCTGAGGCGCTGCGCGGCGTGAGCTGCCGCTTCGCGCGCGCGAGCGAGCGCATCGGCGTTGTGCCAGGCATCGGCTTCAAGCGTCTGCGTTGCGAGCGCGGCGATCAGCGCATCCCATTCCTCGCGATGCTGCGCAACGCGCGCGGCCAGTTTTTCATGCTGCGTGCGCTGCTGCGCGAGCGTCGCGCGTAGTGCGGACAAAGCCTGCTCGCTAGCATTCAGGCGCTGCGCGCAGGCCTGCAAATCGGCGCGAGCCGTTTGCAACGCGGCCTGAGTCGCGGATTCATCGAGCGCACGATACGCCTCGATCGCCGGGTGGTCGTGCGAGCCGCACAACGGGCACGCATCGTCCGGCTGTAATTGCTCGCGATGTTGCGAGAGGCTGCGGATCATCCGCTCCTGTTCGAGCAGTTTCTGCTTGTCCTCGACGCGAGCCAGCAATTGCGCATGCGCTTGCTGGAGTGTTTGCGTATCCGTTGACTTGCCTTCGATGTCGCTTTGCGTGCGCGTGATCGATGCTGCCAGCGTGCGCTCTTCATCGGCGAGCGCGCGCCTGCGTTCGGCAACGGTTTCCAGTTGCTGCCAGCGTGTGAACGTGACTTGGCTCGCGTGCCAGACTTCGCGCAACTGTGCGAGCGTTTGTCCTGCCAGACGAGCTTGCTGCGCATTGAGCAGCGTTTGCAGGCTCGCATCCGATTCGCTCTTCGCGCGGTCGGCAGCGGCAAGCGTCGCAGCATGTTGTTCGCGCTGCGCGCGCTGTTCGTTCTGCTGCCGCTCCACATCGCCAAGCTGCCTTGCACGCGCGGCGATATCCGCAGCCGTGCGCTTGCGCTGCTCGAATTGCTGACGCCATGCAGCGGTGCGCTCGCCCAGATCGGCGAGATGACGATTCGACGCGCAGTAGGTATCGAGACTGCGCTGTTCCGCTTCGAGCCGCGTAAGCTGCGCATCGCCATCTCGCACGATGCGCGCGGCGAGCGCGACCGTCGCGCCGTATTGCTGCCGTTGCGCGCCCAGACGTTCGGCGCGCTCGCGGCGCAATGTGCCCAGTTCGGTATCCGATTGCCTGCAGGCCGCTTCGCCTTGCTGTACGGCCAGATGCGCGGGGCGCAGCGCTTCAGCAGGCTCGCTCGCGGCCAGCCGTGCCAGTTCCGGCGCGGCGGCGTCGAGCGCGGCGGCCGCGGCGGTCTCGCGCGCGAGCGCCGTCTGCGTGTCGGCTTCGGCCTGAACGAGGTCGCGACGCCATTGCCGTTGCGCGTGCAACGTTTTCGTCTGCGCGGTTGCGGCGCTCAACTGGCCGGTGAGCGTGACGATATCCGCTTCGATGGTTGCGCGTTGCGCGGCGTCGAGCAGTTCCATGCCTTCGGCTTTGGCGCGCAACTGCTTGAGCGCGTCGCGCGCTTCGCCTGCGCGCTCGAATACGCGACGCGATATTTCGCCGTAAATCTCGGTGCCGGTCAGTTCTTCGAGCAGTTCCGCGCGATCGTTCGCCGTGGCGTTGAGGAAGGCCGCGAAGCCGCCCTGCGCCAGCAGCATCGAGCGCGTGAAGCGCGGGAAATCGAGCCGCGTGATCTCGGTCACGCGGCGCAGTTTTTCGCTGATGTGCGTGGTGATGATCGTGCCGTCGCCGCTCGCGAGTTCGACCTTGGGCTGTTGCAAGGCGCCATCCACCTTGTCGCGCGCGCGGCGCTGACTCCAGAATGCGCGAAACACTTCGCCCTTCACTTCGAACACCACTTCGGCCAGACAGTCGGCGGTGTGGCGCGTCATGATGTCGTTGGCGCTTGCGGAAAGCGTCTTCAGGCGCGGTGTCTCGTGATAGAGCGCAAGGCAGATCGCGTCGAGCAGCGTCGATTTCCCCGCGCCGGTCGGCCCGGTGATGGCGAACAGGCCGTTTTCAGCAAACGGCGGTTTGGTGAAGTCGATATGCCACTCGCCCTTGAGCGAGTTGAGATTCTTCAGGCGCAGGCTGCGGATCTTCATGCCTCGCCCTCCACCGTAGCGGCAACCACGGCCTTGTAGCGCGCGGTGAGCGCCTCGCGGATATCGTCGTCGAGCGTTTCGTGCGCCAGACGGCGCGCGAACACGTCGAGCGGATCGAGTTCGTCGAGCGTGACGCCCGCGTCGGCGGACAACTGCGCCACGTTGTTGCCACGCTCGCGGCGAATGCGCAGCACTTCGAGCGGCAGGCCTTCGGTCAGGGTCTGGATGCGCGCGGGCAGATCGGCCAGATAGTCGTCTTCGGCGACGGTGACTTCGATCCAGACAGGCCGCTCGGGCGACGCGTCCTTTGCCGCGTTCGCGAATGCGTCGGGCAGCGTCTTGAGATTGCCCTTGAGCGCGACGAGCGGCTGAAACACCGGCACAGGCAGCGGCGTGACGGCTTCAAGGCCCGCTTCGCCCAGATCGACCAGCAGCATTTCCTTTTGCTGCGTAGCTTCGTCGAAACTCAGCGCAATGGGCGAGCCGCTATAGCGGATATGCGCGAGGCCGCCCACTTTCTGCGGCCGATGGATATGACCGAGCGCGATGTAATCGACGGGTGGAAACGCGCTGGTGGGAAACGCTTCGAGCGCGCCCACGTAGATCTCGCGCACCGATTCGCTCGCGCTTGCGCCCACCGTCGTCAGATGGCCCGTGGCGATCAGCGGCACGGCATGACCCAGTTCGCTTTCCAGCGCCTTGCGCCGCGCGTCGGCGGCCGAAAAAACCGCCTGATAATAGGCCTGAATCGCGAGTTGCAAGGTTTGCTGCTTCTGTTCGGCGCTCTGGCCGTACTCGCTTTGCATCACGTCGCGCGCGCGGATAAAGGGCACGGCGCAGACCACACAGCCGGGCGTTGCTTTTGTCGCGTTTGCACGCAGCGGCAGCACGCGCACCTGCGCTTCGGGGGCGTCGGCGTGGGGTACGACGCTCGCCGAAAGACGCTCCAGTAACGCGCTGCTTTCGCGCAGCGTTGCCACCGAATCGTGATTGCCGCCGAGCAGCAGCAGCGCCACGCCCGCCCCGTGCAGGCGCACCACCAGCTCGCTATAGAGTTCGCGCGCGTAGCTGGGCGGCGTGCCGGTATCGAAGATATCGCCGGCAATCAGCACGGCATCGACGGCGTGCTCATCGACCTGGGCCACGAGCCAGTCGATCAGTTGCCGATGCTCGGCCTGACGGCTCTTGCCCATGAAGTTCTGGCCCAGATGCCAGTCCGAGGTGTGAAGAAGACGCATGAGCGGTGAGGCAGGTTCGTTTTAGTGATGCGCAGCGAGCTTCAATGACGCGCGCGAGTGCTGCGATTGTAGTGCAGCGGGCCTTTATGCCAGGCGTTGTTCGCTGCGCGCTTCGCGCCGCACGGCCTGGGGCGGGATGCCGAAGCCGCGCATGAACGCCTCGCGCAGATGACGGCGGTCGCGAAAGCCGGTTTCCTTTGCGATCACTTCGAGCGGATGGCGGCTTTGCTCGATCATCAGCCGCGCCGCTTCCAGCCGCAGTCCTTCAATGGCCTTGGCGGGCGATTGCCCGGTTTCCAGCGTGAAAACGCGGCTGAACTGGCGCGGGCTCAGATGCACGCGCTCGGCTAGCTCTTCCACGGTGAGCGAACCGTGCAGATTCTGGCGCGCATAGTTGAGCGCGTTCTGGATGCGGTCCGATTTGGGCGCGAGATCGAGCATTTCCGAATGCTGCGACTGGCCGCCCGCACGGCGCTGGTGCATCACCAGCTTGTGCGCCACGGAGCGCGCGATATCGGCGCCCAGATCCTTTTCCACCATCGCCAGCGCCAGATCGAGCCCGGCGGTCATGCCCGCCGAAGTCCAGACCGGCCCATCGACGATATAGATGCGGTCTTCTTCCACGCGAATGTCCGGAAAGCGCTTTTGCATCTCGCGCCCGTAAAACCAGTGCGTGGTGGCGCGGCGCTCTTCGAGCAGGCCAGCAGCGGCCAGCACGAACGCGCCCGTGCAGATGCCGGCAATGCGCCGCGCGCGGGGCGCGGTCTTGCGCAGGAAGGCGAGAATCTTTGGCGGTGGCGGCTCGATAAGCGGATCGTTCACGCCCGCCACGATCCACGTATCGATATCGATGCGCCCGCGCAGCGCGCGCGTGCCGACCGGAATGTTCAGCGACGAGCGCACCTCGCCGCCTTCGGGCGAGAAATTCTCCAGCGCGTAAAAGTTTTGACCCGACGTGAGGTTTGCGTGCTCGAACACCGACTGCGGCGCGAGCGTCATGATCTGAAAGCCTTCGCTGAGCAAAAAGCCGATGCGGTGCATGTCCGTTCTCCGGTCATCCGATGTCCGGAATCATACCCAAATACGTCATTTCCGTCGCGAGACGAAATCGCCAGAATGCATTCACGGCATCACCTTCTCCACGACGGAACACCACGAAAACGGAGTCACATCATGACACTGACAAACGGCAACGCACACGCAGGTACGGCCCTCATTACCGGCGCATCGTCAGGTATCGGCGCGGTCTACGCCGAAAAGCTCGCCCAGCGCGGCTACGACCTGATTC
>NZ_DASZJJ010000096.1:0-16213 GCF_035948235.1 Paraburkholderia sp.
ACCCGCACCTTTCAGGCTATACGGATTCACGTCAATCAAGAGCTTGCGGAGCTGCAGGTCGTTCTAGAGGCAGCTTTGTCGTTGCTGGAACAGGGAGGGCGGCTCGTGGTCATCAGCTTTCATTCGCTGGAAGACCGGATCGTGAAGCGGTTCATGCAGGCTAACGCGACGACGCCGGCGATCGATCGCCGTTTGCCGATCCGCGCCGTGGATCTGCCCAGCCCGCCCCTGAAGCTGCTCGGCCGCGTGTTCGCAAGCGACGAAGAAGTCGCGGCGAACCCGCGCGCCCGTTCGGCTGTGATGCGCATTGCGGAGCGCATCACGCCATGAATCGCCTGAACATCTTCCTGCTGATCGTCGTCATGGGCTGCGCGTTGTCGGTCGTCAACGCCACCAATCAGCAGCGGCAGATTTTCATCCAGTTGCAACGCGCGCAGTCGCAGGAGCGTCAGCTCCAGCAGGACTACGCGCAGCTTCAATATCAGCAGAGCGCGCTGTCACGGACGTCGCGCGTTGAACAGCTCGCTACCGATTCGCTCAAAATGCAGGCCGTGACGACCGGACGCACGCAATACCTGACGCTCGCACCGGGCGCCGCCACCGCCGTGGACGCGCCGGTGCCCACGTCCGCACCCAGCGTCGCCTCGGCGCCTGCTGGCGCGAACGCCCGTCGTGGAGTTACGCGATGAAAAAGGGCAATAGCCGCAAGAGCGTCGCCTTCAGCGCCAATCCGATTCTCTCCGTGCGCCTGCCGATGTGGCGCTCGAAGCTCGTCGTCTTCATGCTGTTCATGGCGTTCGTCGCGCTCGCCGCGCGCGCGTTCTGGATCCAGGGACCGGGCAACGCTTTCTATCAGAAGCAGGGCGAAAGCCGCTATCAGCGCACGATTGAGCTGCCCGCCACGCGCGGCAAGATTCTCGACCGTAACGGCCTTGTGCTGGCGACGAGTCTGCCCGTGCGCGCAATCTGGGCGATCCCCGAAGCCGTGCCCGACGACCTGGGCGCCGACAAGCTCAACCAGCTCGGCAAGTTGCTCGACATGTCGAGCAAGGACCTGCGCGCGAAGCTCTCCGAAGATAAAACCTTCGTGTACGTGAAGCGTCAGGTGCCGCTCGACGTCGCGCAACAGATTACGGCGCTCGACATTCCCGGCATCTATCAGCGCAACGAATACAAACGTTTCTATCCGGAAGGCGACGTCACGGCCCACTTGATCGGCTTCACCAATGTGGAAGACGAAGGCCAGGAAGGCGTCGAACTGTCGGACCAGAAGATTCTTGCGGGCGTGGCGGGCATTCGCCACGTCATCAAGGACCGCATGGGCCACATCGTCGAAGACGTGGATGAGACGGTCGTGCCGCACGATGGCAAGGATGTCGAACTATCTATCGACAGCAAGATTCAATACATCGCGTATTCGAACCTGAAGGCTGCGGTCGAAAAGTTCAAGGCCAAGGCGGGCGCTGCGATGGTGGTGGACGTGCGCACGGGCGAAGTGCTCGCGCTCGTCAATTATCCGACCTACAACCCGAACGATCGCACGCACCTTACGGGCGAGCAGCTGCGCAACCGCATTCTCACCGACGTGTTCGAGCCGGGCTCGATCATGAAGCCGTTCACGGTGTCGCTGGCCCTCGATCTGCACCGCGTCTCGCCGACTACACTGGTGGATACGGGCGCGGGCCACTTCACCCTCGACGGCGCGACCATTACCGACGACGCCGGTTTTGGCGTGCTCACCGTGGGCGGCGTGATCCAGAAGTCGAGCAACATCGGCGCGACCAAGATCGCGATGACGCTGCGCCCCGAAGAGATGTGGAACATGTACACCAGCATCGGTCTCGGGCAGGCGCCGAAAATCGGGTTCCCCGGCGCGGCGCCGGGACGCCTGCGTCCGTGGAAAAGCTGGCGCCGCATCGAACAGGCGACGATGTCCTACGGCTATGGCCTGTCGGTGTCGCTGTTCCAGCTCGCGCGCGCCTACACGGCCATCGCCCACGACGGCCAGATCCTGCCCGTGTCGATCTTCCGCCACCCCGGCGACGACCAGCCTGCGGTCGGCACCCAGGTGTTCGCGCCCACGACCGCGCGCGAAGTGCGCACGATGCTCGAAAGCGTGGTGTCGAAGCAGGGCACCTCGCCCGAAGCCGCAGTGGCCGGCTACCGCGTGGGCGGCAAGTCCGGCACGGCGTACAAGCACGGCCCGCACGGCTACGATCATTCGAAGTATCGCGCCTCGTTCGTCGGCATGGCGCCGATGCCGAATCCGCGCATCGTTGTCGCGGTGACGGTGGACGAACCGACGGCGGGCAGCCACTTCGGCGGCGCGGTGTCGGGGCCGGTGTTCTCGGGCATCGTCGGCGATACGCTGCGCTCGCTTAACGTGCCGCCTGACATGCCGGTCAAGCAACTGGTCGTGTCCGACGACAGCGCGTCGTCGACGGCGGTCGCGAATGCACCGAGCGCGCCGGTTGCACCGAAAGCACAGAACGCAGCGGCCACGCCTGCGAAGCGCGTCGCCAACTCGGGCGCCGTCAAAGGCCCGTCCGGCGCGCATCACATGACGGTTGCCGACAACGTTAAAACCCGACCCGGAGTCGTCCGATGAGCGCCACGCGCACCCAGCATCCCGCGCACCGGCAGATCGCGGACGCCCTCGCGTGGCTGCGCGCGCGCATCGCGAGCACAGCCAATCTGCACGCCGATACCCGTTCGCTCCAGCCGGGCGACGTGTTTCTCGCCTACGCCGTCGAAGGCGCGGATAACCGCTCGCATATCGAAAACGCGCTCGCGCGCGGCGCGGCCGCTGTGCTGTATCAGCCGGAAGGCTATACGGGCCAGTTCGATGCTGCGCAGGCGCAGAACGCCCTGGCGGTCCCGCAACTCGACGTGCTGGCGGGCGAAATCGCCAGCGGCTGGTACAACGATCCGAGCGACGCCATGCTCGTGGTCGGCGTGACCGGCACCAATGGCAAGACCTCGTGCAGCCAGTGGGTCGCATCGGCGCTTTCGGCTATCGGCCAGAAGTGCGCGATCGTCGGCACGCTGGGCAGTGGCTTTGTCGGCCAGCTCGTGCATACCGGCTTTACGACGCCCGACGCGCCGCAACTGCAGCGCTCGCTCGCGCAATTGCGTCAGCAGGGCGCGCAGGCCGTGGCAATGGAAGTGTCGTCGCACGCGCTGCATCAGGGCCGCGTGAACGGCACGTCGTTCGATATCGCGGTCTTCACGAATCTCTCGCAGGACCACCTCGACTATCACCGCACCTTCGAAGCCTACGAGGCAGCGAAGGCGCGTCTGTTTGCGTGGCCGGGCCTGCGCGCCGCCGTCATCAACGCCGACGATGCTGCTGGCCGCCGTTTGATCGCCGCCACGCGCGGCGCGGCGCGCACCATCGCCTACGGCGTGAATACCCCCGCCGCCGACGCGCCGGTCGCTGACGCCTGGCTGCGCGCGAAAGACGTGCGCGCTACCGCCACGGGCACCGCATTCCATCTGGAAACGTCGGATTGGGGCGAAGCCAATATCGAAGTGCAGACGCTCGGCCTTTTCAACGTCAGCAATCTGCTGGGTGTGCTGGGCGCGCTGCTGGCGGCGAACGTGCCGCTTCTCGCCGCACTCAATGAAATCGCGAAGCTGCAGCCGGTCAACGGCCGCATGGAGCGCCTGGGCGGCCGCGCCGATCACGACGAGCCGCTCGTCGTGATCGATTACGCACACACGCCCGACGCGCTCGAAAAGACGCTCGAAGCGCTGCGCCCGATCGCGGCGGCGCGCGGCGGCAAGCTCGTCTGCATGTTTGGCTGCGGCGGCGACCGCGACGCCACCAAGCGTCCGCTGATGGGCGCAATCGCCGAGCGTCTGGCCGATCAAACCGTCGTGACGAGCGACAACCCGCGCAGCGAAGCGCCGGCCACGATCATCGACCAGATCGTCGGCGGCATGCGCGAACCCGCGAAGGCGCGCCGTATCGAGGACCGCGCCAGCGCGATCCTGCAGGCGGTGCGCGGCGCGGTCAAGGAAGACGTCGTCGTGCTGGCCGGCAAGGGGCACGAGGCAACTCAGGAAATCATGGGCAAGAAGCGCGCGTTCTCCGATCAGGATCACGCACGCCTTGCCCTCGCTGCCCGTCCGACTTCCGATCGGCATGGGCGCGGAGGCGGTGAATGACAATGCTTTCCCTGCGCGAAGCTGCGGCGCTGATTCCCGGCGCCAGCGTTCTCGGCGACGAGAACGCCACCTTCGAACGCATCTCGACCGACAGCCGCACGACCGGCCCCGGCGACCTTTTCGTCGCGCTCAAGGGCGACCGTTTCGACGCGCACGATTTCCTGCCCGAAGTGGCGGGGCGTCATGTGAGTGCGGCGCTCGTCTCGCGCAGCCCCGGCGACTGGCGCATTCCGGCGCTGCGCGTGGACGACACGCGCACGGCGCTGGGCGCGCTCGCGCTTGGCTGGCGGCGTCGCTTCACGATGCCGCTCGTCGCCGTGACGGGCAGCAACGGCAAGACCACGGTCAAGGAAATGATCGCGTCGATCTTCGCCGCTGCGGTGGGCGAGGACGCGCGTCTGGCGACCGCGGGCAATCTGAACAACGACATCGGCGTGCCGCTCACGCTGCTGCGTCTGAGCGCGGCGCATCAGCTTGCTGTGGTCGAACTCGGCATGAATCATCCCGGCGAAACCGACCTGCTCGCGAAGTTCGCCGAGCCGACCGTGGCCGTGGTGAACAACGCCCAGCGCGAGCACCAGGAATTCATGGCGACGGTCGAAGCCGTCGCGCTCGAACACGCGAGCGTGATTCACGCGCTCAAGCCCGAAGGCACGGCCGTGTTTCCCGCCGACGACGCCTACGCCGGCATCTGGCGCGTGGCGGCGACCGGCTCGCAGATTCTCGACTTCGCGCTGCACAGCGATGAACGCGCAGTCGATGCAGCGGTGACCGGCAAGCTCAGCGGCTCGCGTCTTTCGGTCGCGACGCCCGAAGGCCATCTCGAAGTCGAGCTGAAAGTGCTTGGCGCACACAACGCGCACAACGCGCTCGCGGCCACGGCAGCGGCGCTTGCGTCGGGCGTGTCGCTCGATGCGATCCGTCGCGGGCTGGAAGCGTTCGAGCCGGTGAAGGGCCGTTTGCAGGTCAAACGTGCGGCGCTTGCGGAACTTGCGGGCGCAAAGGTGATCGATGACACCTACAACGCGAACCCCGATTCCGTGCGCGCGGCCATCGACGTACTCGCTTCGCACTGCGCGCCGCGCGTGCTGGTGCTCGGCGACATGGGCGAAGTCGGCGACAACGGCCCGGCGTTTCACCGCGAGGTGGGCGCCTATGCGAAGGAGCGCGGCATCGACGCGCTTTACACGCTCGGCGCCGCTGCGCGCGACATCTCGACGGCTTTCGGCGCAGGTGCGCTGCACGCCGCCGATGTGACCGAGCTGGTGCGCACACTCGCTGGCGCCGGTTACGGCGCAGGCGCCACGATTCTCGTGAAAGGCTCGCGCTTCATGCAGATGGAGCGCGTCGTAACGGCTTTGACGAACCCGCAACCCACCGCACCGGACGCAGCGTCCGGCGCGCACTGATTTTCTAAGGAATACAAGGCATGCTACTGGCGCTGGCGCAATGGCTGCAGAATGACGCAAGCTTCTTGCGCGTGTTCAGTTATCTGACGTTTCGTGCGGTGATGGCCACCATCACCGCGATGGCGATCGGGCTTTTTCTCGGGCCCTGGGTCATTCGCAAGCTCACCGAAATGAAGGTCGGCCAGGCCGTGCGCACGGACGGCCCGCAGACTCACCTCGTGAAGTCCGGCACGCCCACCATGGGCGGCGTGCTGATCCTGCTGGGCATCGCCGTGGCGACGCTGCTGTGGGGCGACCTCTCGAACCGCTTTATCTGGATCGTGATGCTGGTCACCTTCGGCTTTGGCGCGATCGGCTGGGTCGACGACTATCGCAAGGTGGTCTACAAGGATCCGCGCGGCATGTCGTCGCGCGAAAAGTACTTCTGGCAGTCGGTGATCGGCCTGTTCGCGGCGGTGTATCTCGCCTTCAGCGTGTCCGAGGCGAATAACGTGCGCGTGTTCGACCTGTTCATGGCATGGGTGCGCAGCGGGCTGTCGATGGGCCTGCCCGCGCGTGCGGACCTGTTGTTGCCGTTCCTCAAGTCGATGACCTATCCGCTCGGCGTGTGGGGTTTCATCGCGCTCACGTATTTCGTGATCGTCGGCGCGAGCAACGCCGTGAACCTCACCGATGGTCTCGACGGCCTCGTCATCATGCCGGTCGTGCTGGTGGGCGCGTCGCTGGGCGTGTTCGCCTACGTGATGGGCAGCTCGGTCTACTCGAAATACCTGCTGTTCCCGCACATTCCGGGCGCGGGCGAACTGCTGATCTTCTGCTCGGCGATGGGCGGCGCGGGCCTCGCGTTCCTCTGGTTCAACACGTATCCGGCGCAGGTGTTCATGGGCGACGTGGGAGCGCTTGCGCTCGGCGGGGCGCTTGGCACCATCGCCGTGATCGTGCGCCAGGAAATCGTGCTCTTCATCATGGGCGGCATCTTCGTCGCGGAGACGCTTTCCGTGATGCTGCAGGTCACCTGGTTCAAGTACACGAAAAAGCGTTATGGCGAAGGGCGCCGCATCTTCAAGATGGCGCCGCTGCATCACCATTTCGAACTGTCGGGCTGGAAGGAAACGCAGGTGGTGGTGCGTTTCTGGGTCATCACGCTGATGCTGTGCCTGATCGGCCTGTCGACGCTCAAGCTGCGTTAATCCATTTTTGCCTACTTAGGAAAGCAAGCGATGTTTGGCGAGAAGTTTCGGGATCGGCAAAAGCCGATGGTGCTCGTGCTGGGACTCGGCGAATCGGGTCTCGCGATGGCGCGTTGGTGCGCGCGGCAGGGTTGCCGCCTGCGCATTGCCGACACGCGCGAGACGCCGCCCGGTCTGGCCGAACTCGCCACGCACGGCATCGATCCCGCGATCTTCGTCGGCGGTGCGTTTTCTACGGCGCTGCTCGAAGGTGTCGAGATCGTCGCTCTTAGCCCGGGTCTGTCGCCGCTGGCGGCCGACCTCGTGCCGCTGATTGCCGCCGCGCGCGAACAGGGCATCGAAGTCTGGGGCGAACTCGAACTGTTCGCCCAGGCGCTGCGTCATCTGGGCGAAAGCGGCTACGCGCCGAAGGTGCTCGCGATCACCGGCACGAACGGCAAGACCACCACCACGAGCCTCACCGGCATGCTCTGCGAGCGCGCGGGCAAGACCGTGGCGGTCGCGGGCAACATCAGCCCGGCCATGCTCGACAAGCTCGCCGAAGCGATCGACAACACCGCGCTGCCCGATGTCTGGGTGCTCGAACTGTCGAGCTTCCAGCTTGAAACGGCGCATACGTTCGCGCCCGACGCGGCGACCGTCCTCAACATCACGCAGGATCACCTCGACTGGCACGGCGGCCTGGATGCTTACGCCGCCGCGAAGGGCCGCATCTTCGGCGCGCAGACCGTGCGCGTGCTCAATCGCGATGACGCGCGCGTGATGTCGCTCGCACGCGTGAAGGATAGCGGCGAGGCTCGCGTTGTGACGTTCGGCGTGAACGAGCCGCAGCGTGACGGCGACTACGGCCTGTCGCGCGATAACGGCATGCAGTGGCTCGTGCAGGCGCACGACCGCGACGCCGTCGACGAACCGGTTTCGGCGCGCCGCCGCAAGCAACTGGACGCCGCGCCCGTGAATCTCGGCATGAAGCGTTTGATGCCTGTGGATGCGTTGCGTATTCGCGGCCTGCATAACGCGGCCAACGCGCTCGCGGCCTTTGCGCTGGCGCGCGCGATCGATCTTTCTCCGGCAGCGCTGCTGCACGGTCTGCGCGAGTATCGCGGCGAGCCGCATCGCGTCGAACTGATCGCGTCAGTCGAAGGTATCGACTACGTGGACGACAGCAAGGGCACGAATGTAGGCGCGACGGTGGCGGCGCTCGACGGTCTCGCGCAGCGCGCGGTGCTGATCGCAGGCGGCGACGGCAAGGGCCAGGACTTCGATCCGCTGGCCGCGCCCGTGGCGCGCTGGTGCCGCGCGGTCATGCTGATCGGCCGCGACGCACCGAAGATTCGCGCCGCGCTCGAAAGCACCGGCATCGCGCTGACCGATCACGCCACGCTCGAAGACGCCACGCGCGCGGCCGCGACGCTCGCCGAACCCGGCGACGTCGTGCTGCTCTCGCCCGCGTGCGCGAGCTTCGACATGTTCAAGGGCTACGCCCATCGCGCTGCTGTATTCCGCGACACGGTGGAAGCCATCGCCGCAGAACGGGGGACGACGATATGAGCTGGTCCGAACGATTCGGCGCGCGTTTGTCGCGTGAAGCGAGCGGTGGGTCTGCCGATCACAACGGCTCGCTGGGTTCGTCCAATGCACGCACGGGCGGCATTTCGAGTGCGGTCAACGGCGTGCGCCCGGCACGTTCGCGCATGCTCGATTACGACTACTCGCTGCTATGGGCGGTCATTGCGCTGCTGGGACTGGGCGTGGTGATGGTCTATTCGGCGTCGATCGCGATGCCCGATTCGCCGAAGTACGCCTCGTACCGCGACTGGGCGTTTCTCGCGCGCCATATCGTTTCGCTGGTGGTCGCCACGGTCGCGGCGGTGGTGGCGTTCCGCATCCCCGTGTCCGTATGGGAGCGTTACGCGCCGAAGATTTTTCTGATTGCGCTGGCGATGCTCGTGGTCGTGTTGATTCCGCACATCGGCAAGGGCGTGAACGGCGCACGGCGCTGGATTCCGCTTGGCATCACCAATATGCAGCCGTCGGAAATCATGAAGCTCGCCGTGACGATCTACGCGGCGAATTACACGGTGCGCAAACAGGAATTCATGCACAGCTTCGGCAAGGGCTTCCTGCCGATGGCGTTTGCCGTCGGCGTGGTGGGCGCGCTGCTGCTGCTCGAACCCGACATGGGCGCGTTCATGGTGATCGCCGCGATCGCGATGGGCGTGCTGTTTCTCGGCGGCGTGAACGGCAAGCTGTTCGGCGGCCTCGTGCTGACGGCGGTGGGCACTTTCACGATGCTCGTGTGGCTCTCGCCGTGGCGTCGCGAGCGGATCTTCGCTTACCTCGATCCGTGGGACGACCGCTACGCGCAGGGCAAGGCGTATCAGCTCACGCACTCGCTGATCGCGTTTGGGCGTGGCGAATGGTTTGGCGTGGGCCTGGGCGGCAGCGTCGAAAAGCTCAATTACCTGCCCGAAGCGCACACCGACTTCATCCTGGCCGTGATCGGCGAGGAACTCGGTTTCGTCGGCGTGATGATCGTGATCCTGCTGTTCTACTGGATCGTGCGCCGCTCGTTCGAGATCGGCCGTCAGGCGCTCGCGCTTGACCGCACCTTCGCGGGTCTGGTCGCCAAGGGTCTGGGCGTGTGGTTCGGCGCGCAGGCCTTCATCAACATGGGCGTGAATCTCGGCCTGTTGCCGACCAAGGGCCTGACGCTGCCGCTCGTGAGTTACGGCGGCTCGGGCATTTTGTTGAACTGTATTGCGGTGGCCTTGCTGTTGAGAGTCGATTACGAGAACCGGGTATTGATGCGCGGGGGCAAGGTATGAGCGCACCGCAGACGCGCACCCTCATGGTGATGGCCGGCGGGACCGGGGGGCACGTGTTCCCTGGGCTCGCCGTTGCGCATCGCATGCAGGAGTGGGGCTGGCGCGTGGTGTGGCTCGGCAATCCCGCAGGCATGGAAGCGACGCTGGTGCCGAAGCACGGCATCGCGATGGAATACGTGCGTTTTGGCGGCGTGCGCGGCAAAGGCCTCAAGACCAAGCTGATGTTGCCCGTTAACCTGCTGCGCGCATGCACGCAGAGTCTCGCGGCGCTGCGTCGCGTGAAGCCCGATGTGGTGCTCGGCATGGGTGGCTACATCACGTTCCCGGCGGGCGTGATGAGCGCGCTGTCGGGCCGTCCGCTCGTGCTGCACGAACAGAATTCGATCGCGGGTCTCGCGAACAAGGTGCTCGCGAAGCTTGCGAAGCGCGTGCTCGTGGCGTTCCCGGGCGCGCTGCCGCAGGGCGAGTGGACCGGCAACCCGATCCGCGCCGAACTCGAACACGTGGTGCAGCCGAAGGACCGCTACGCGCAGCGCAGCGGCCCGTTGCGCGTGCTGGTGGTGGGCGGCAGCCTGGGCGCTGCGGCGCTCAATGAAGTCGTGCCGCGCGCGCTGTCGAAGCTCACGCCGGCGGAGCGTCCGCTGGTGGTGCATCAGGCGGGCGCGAAGCACATCGACGCCTTGCGTCAGAACTATCTGGACGCGGGAATCGAACCCGGTGAAGCGGCGCAACTCGTGCCCTTCATCGACGATATGGCAAGCGCTTATGAGAACGCGGATCTGGTGATCTGCCGCTCGGGCGCGATGACGGTGGCGGAAATCGCCGCGGTGGGCGTGGCGGCGCTGTTCGTGCCGTTCCCCTACGCGGTGGACGATCACCAGACCACCAACGCGGCGTTCCTCGCGCAAGAGGGCGCGGCGCGCGTGGTGCAGCAACGCGAGTTGTCGGCAGACGCGCTCGCGGACTGGCTTAAGCAGCAAACCCGGCAATCGCTGGCAGAAATGGCAGAGCGCGCCCGCGCGCTCGCAAAACCCGACGCCGCCGAACAGGTCGCGCGCATCTGCGCGGCCGCGGCGGGCGTAGTAGCGGGAGGAAAGCAATGAAACACATCGTCAAACACATCCATTTCGTCGGCATCGGCGGCGCGGGCATGAGCGGCATCGCCGAAGTGCTCGTCAATCTCGGTTACCACGTAAGCGGCTCGGACCTCGCGAAGAACGCGGTCACCGACCGCCTCGCCGCGCTCGGCGCGCGCATCGCGATTGGCCATGCCGAAGAGAACATCGAAGGCGCGAACGCCGTGGTCGTTTCGACCGCCGTGCGCAGCGACAACCCCGAAGTGCTGGCCGCGCGCCATCGCCGCATTCCCATCGTGCCGCGCGCCGTGATGCTCGCGGAGCTGATGCGCCTCAAACAAGGCATCGCCATCGCGGGCACGCACGGCAAGACCACGACCACGTCGCTGGTGGCGAGCGTGCTGGCGGCGGGCGGGCTCGATCCGACTTTCGTGATCGGCGGGCGTCTGATTAGCGCCGGCGCGAACGCACGTCTGGGCACGGGCGACTTCATCGTCGCGGAAGCCGACGAATCGGACGCCTCGTTCCTCAATCTGTTCCCGGTGATCGAAGTCATCACGAACATCGACGCCGATCACATGGACACCTACGGGCACGACTTCGCGCGCCTGAAGCAGGCGTTCATCGAATTCACGCACCGTCTGCCGTTCTACGGCATCGCAGTGCTGTGCGTCGACGATCCGAACGTGAAGGAAATCCTGCCGTTCGTGTCGAAGCCGATCATCCGTTACGGCTTCGCGCCCGACGCGCAGGTGCGCGCCGTCAACGCAGTCGCACGCGACGGAAAAATGTATTTCACGGTGATGCGCGAAGATGCACCGGCGCTCGATATCGTGCTGAACCTGCCGGGCGATCACAACGTGCAGAACGCGCTGGCGGCGATTGCGATTGCGACCGAGCTCGAAGTGAAGGATGAAGACATCCAGCGCGCGCTGGCGGAATTCAACGGCGTGGGCCGACGTTTCCAGCGTTACGGCGAAATTCCCGTCAACGGTGGCGGTACTTACACGTTGATCGACGACTATGGCCACCATCCGGTGGAAATGGCGGCGACCATCGCGGCCGCGCGCGGCGCGTTTCCGGACCGTCGCCTCGTGCTGGCGTTCCAGCCGCACCGCTACACGCGTACGCGCGACTGCTTCGAGGATTTCGTGCGCGTGCTGTCGACCACCGATGCGCTGGTGCTGACCGATGTGTACTCGGCTGGCGAAGCGCCGATCGTCGCGGCGGACGGCCGGGCGTTGGCGCGCGCGATCCGCGTGGCGGGCAAGGTCGAGCCGGTGTTTATCGAAACGGTGGATGAGATGCCGGACGCGCTGGCCGCAGTGGTGCGCGACGGCGACGTGGTGATTACGATGGGCGCGGGTTCGATCGGCGGTGTGCCGGGCCGGATCGCGCAACAGGAACAGAAGGCGTGAGTGACATGAGCAGCATCGATCCGAAATTCGATCCGAAGCAGTTTGGCAAGGTGGCGGTCCTGCTGGGCGGCGTGTCCGCCGAGCGTGCAGTGTCGCTCAAGTCCGGCTCGCTGGTTCTTCAGGCGCTGCAAAGCGCGGGCATCGACGCGCATGCGTTCGATCCGTCCGAGCGGCCGCTGTCAGCGCTCAAGGACGAGGGCTTCGTGCGCGCGTTCAATGCGCTGCATGGCGGCTATGGCGAAAACGGCCAGATTCAGGGCGCGCTCGACTTCTACGGCATCCGTTACACGGGTACGGGCGTGCTCGGCTCGGCGCTCGGTCTGGACAAGTTCCGCAGCAAGCTGGTGTGGCAGCAACTGGGCATTCCGACGCCGCCGTTCGTGGCCGTCCTGCGCGGCGACGATTACGCCGCAGCGGCGCCTGGCATCGTCGCGAAGCTTGGCCTGCCGATCTTCGTGAAGCCCGCGAGCGAAGGTTCGAGCGTGGCCGTCATCAAGGTCAAGACCGAAGCCGAACTGGTCCCGGCGCTCATCGAAGCCGCGAAGCACGACAAGATCGTGCTGGCGGAAAAGAGCATCGAAGGCGGCGGCGAATACACGGCGTGCGTGGCGGGCGACCTCGATCTGCCGATCATCAAGATCGTGCCGGCGGGCGAGTTCTACGACTACGACGCGAAGTACATCCTCGACACGACGCAGTACCTGATTCCGTGCGGCGTCGCGCCGGAGAAAGAAGCAGAACTGAAGAAGCTCGCGCGCCGCGCGTTCGACGTGCTCGGCTGCACCGACTGGGGCCGTGCCGATTTCATGATGGACGGCGCGGGTAACCCGTACTTCCTCGAAGTGAACACGGCGCCTGGCATGACCGATCACTCGCTGCCGCCGAAGGCCGCGCGTGCGGTGGGCATCGAGTATCGCGACCTGGCGGTGCGCGTGCTGGCGCTGACGCTCAAAGACTGAACCGCGCATTTGAACCGCACAAACCTGAACCGCTGCACGACTTGCCGTAAAGACTGACACGACCAACCCGACATGTGGAATAACGTTCGCCAGCTCAACCTCGCCGCCAACGCGTTGCACGCGCTGCTCGTGCTCGCGCTCCTGGTGGCCGGCTGCTACTGGCTGGTGCAGCGGCCGAACTTCACGCTGCGCGAGATCCGCATCGAGGGCGACACCGAGCACATCAACGCGCCCACGGTGCGCGCGAGTGTGGTCGGCCGTCTCAAGGGCAACTTCTTCACCGTCGATCTCGACACCGCGCGCGCCGCGTTCGAGCAGATGCCGTGGGTGCGCCACGCAAGCGTGCGCCGCGTCTGGCCGAATGCGCTGGCGGTATCGCTCGAAGAGTACAAGCCGCTGGGCACGTGGGGCAGCGATCAGCTCGTGAGTACGGACGGCGAGTTGTTCACGGCCAATCAGGGGGAGCTTGACGAAGACCTGCCGGCGTTCGACGGCCCGGACGGCACCGCGCCCGAAGTCGTCGCACGTTATCGCGACTTCGTGAAGTGGTTTGCGCCGCTAGGTCTCGAACCGGACGAAGTGACGCTCACGCCGCGTTACGCGTGGACGGTGAAGCTCTCGAACGGCATGCAGGTGGAACTTGGCCGTGAGCGCAACGCGGATACGCTCGCGGAACGCTCGCATCGCCTCATCGCCGCGTGGTCGGCGCTCACGCAACGTTGGGGGAAAGACATCGAATATGCGGATTTGCGCTATCCGAACGGTTTTGCGATTCGGGCGGCGGGCATGCGCTTCATTAGCGATACGCCCGGCCCGGGCAAGAAGTAACAGCACATCACACGCAACGAGCACGATATGAGTAAAGACTATAAGGATCTGCTGGTCAGCCTCGACATCGGGACGTCGAAGGTGGTGGCCGTCGTCGCCGAAATGAAGAGCGATGGCCACTACGAGGTGATCGGCCTCGGCCAGGCCGAATCGAAAGGTCTCAAGAAGGGCGTGGTGGTGAACATCGAGGCCACGGTGCAGTCTATCCAGCGTGCGCTCGAAGAAGCGGAACTCATGGCCGACTGCAAGATCACTAATGTGTTCACCGGCATCGCGGGCAGCCATATTCGCAGCTTCAACTCGAGTGGCATGGTCGCCATCAAGGAGAAGGAAGTCACGCAGACGGACGTCGCGCGCGTGATCGAAACCGCGAAGGCGATCAACATCCCGACCGATCAACAGGTGCTGCATATCCTCACGCAGGAATTCATCATCGACGGTCAGGAGGATGTGCGCGAGCCGATCGGTATGAGCGGCATCCGCCTCGAAGTGAAGGTGCACATCGTCACCGGCGCGGTGAGCGCGGCGCAGAACATCGTCAAGTGCGTGCGCCGCTGCGGCCTCGAAGTGAACGATCTGATTTTGCAGCCGCTGGCCTCGTCGCTGGCGGTGCTCACCGACGACGAGAAGGAACTCGGCGTGGTGCTGGTGGATGTGGGCGGCGGCACGACCGATATCGCGATCTTCAGCGAAGGCGCGATCCGTCACACAGCGGTGATTCCGATCGCGGGCGATCAGGTCACGAGCGACATCGCCATGGCGCTGCGCACGCCCACGCCCGACGCGGAAGACATCAAGGTGAGCTACGGCATCGCCAAGCAGGCGCTGGCCGATCCGGACGAAATGATCGAAGTGCCGGGGCTTGGCGAGCGCGGTCCGCGCACGCTGTCGCGCCAGGCGCTCGCCGCGGTGATCGAGCCGCGCGTGGAAGAGTTGTTCTCGCTCGTGCAGCAGGTGGTGCGCGAGTCGGGCTATGAGGAATTGCTCAGTTCGGGCGTCGTGCTGACAGGCGGCGCTGCGATGATGCCGGGCATGGTGGAGCTCGGCGAAGACATCTTCCTCAAGCCGGTGCGCATTGGCGTGCCGGAATACGCGGGCGGTCTCGCCGACGTCGTGCGCAATCCGCGCTATTCGACGGCGATGGGTCTGCTCGTGGAGGGCCGCGCGCAGCGTATGCGCGGCCGCAAGGTTGCAGTGCAGTCGGGGTCGATGGGCCAGGTCTTTACACGCATGAAGGACTGGTTCCTCGGCAACTTCTGACGCGGCAGTTTGCGCGAAGGGAAAACGCAGGGACCGAATAAGCGCCGGTGACGGCGGCCGGCGCGCAGGGAAGGGTTGCCCGACTCTTTCCTGAATAACGGCCGAGGTGCGGAAATCTTTTTCTTGACGGAGGCAACATGGAATTCCAGATGCTGGAAACGGAAACCAACGGCACCATCATCAAGGTGGTGGGCGTAGGTGGCGCTGGCGGCAATGCCGTGCAGCACATGATCAATCGCGGCGTGCAGGGTGTCGACTTCATCGTGATGAACACGGACGCCCAGGCGCTCTCGCGTTCGCGCGCACCGGCCGTGATCCAGCTTGGCAACACGGGTCTGGGCGCTGGTGCGAAGCCCGAAATGGGCCGCGCAGCGGCTGAAGAAGCCCGCGAGCGCATCGCCGATTCGCTGCGCGGCGCGCACATGGTGTTCATCACCGCCGGCATGGGCGGCGGCACGGGTACGGGTGCAGCACCCGTGGTCGCGCAGATCGCCAAGGAAATGGGCATTCTCACCGTTGGCGTGGTGAGCAAGCCGTTCGAATTCGAAGGCGGCAAGCGCATGCGCGTGGCGGAAGCCGGCTCGCAGCAACTGGAGGATCACGTCGACTCGCTGATCGTCGTCCTGAACGACAAGCTGTTCGACGTGATGGGCGATGACGCCGAGATGGACAAGTGCTTCCAGTGCGCCGACGACGTTCTGAACAACGCGGTCGCGGGCATTGCCGAAATCATCAACGTCGATGGTTTGGTCAACGTCGACTTCGAAGACGTGAAGACGGTGATGGGCGAGCAAGGCAAGGCGATGATGGGCACGGCCACGGTGGCCGGCGTCGATCGCGCACGTCTGGCCGCGGAACAGGCGGTCGCAAGCCCGCTGCTCGAAGGCGTCGATCTGTCGGGCGCGCGCGGCGTGCTCGTCAACATCACGTCGAGCCGCTCGCTGCGCTTGTCCGAAACGCGCGAAGTGATGAACACCATCAAGAGCTACGCGGCGGAAGACGCCACGGTGATCTTCGGTGCCGTGTACGACGACGCGATGGGCGACGCACTGCGCGTGACGGTGGTGGCAACGGG
>NZ_DASZJJ010000097.1:0-6377 GCF_035948235.1 Paraburkholderia sp.
GCCACGGAACATGGCGGCATCAACCTGCATTTCGTCGATGCGAGTCAGCTCTCCACCGAACATCTGAAGCTCGCGCTACCCAACGGCAAACCGCTTTCGGAAGTGCGCGACATCGCCATCAAGCCGGGTTCGCGCTGGCTCGTGCGCGGCCCGTCGGGCGCGGGCAAGAGCACGCTGATGCGTGCGCTCGCGGGCCTCTGGCCGTTCGGCGAAGGCTCGATCGACGCGCCGGTCGACGCGCGCATGATGTTCATTCCGCAGCAAAGCTACCTGCCGATCGGCACGCTCAAGGCGGCGCTCACCTACCCCTCGGCCGCCGACGATTACAGCGACGAGGACTGCCGCGAAGCGCTGCGCGCTTGCCGTCTGGAGGACTATGTCGAGCGTCTGGGCGAGTCGGCGCACTGGTCGCGCGTGCTGTCGCCGGGCGAGCAGCAACGTCTTGCCGGCGCACGCGTGCTGCTGCACAAGCCCGACTATCTGTTCCTCGACGAAGCGACCAGCGCGCTCGATCCGGACAACGAAGGCCGTCTCTACAAGCTCTTCGTCGAACGGCTGCCGAAGGCGGCCATCGTGAGCGTCGCGCATCGCGAGTCGCTCGAGGCGTATCACCACGAGACGCTCGAAATCGCGCGCTCGCCTG
Organism: Paraburkholderia sp.; assembly: GCF_035948235.1. Lineage (GTDB taxonomy): Bacteria > Pseudomonadota > Gammaproteobacteria > Burkholderiales > Burkholderiaceae > Paraburkholderia. Next base: position 644 of record NZ_DASZJJ010000097.1, read on the forward strand.
AAGAGCGCGTCGCGGCGTGAGCGACGAGAGCCACGCACGGCGAGTCGTCCTGATCACTGGCGCGGGCTCCGGAATCGGCGCGGCGCTGGCCCGGCGACTCGCTGCGCCTGGCGTCGATCTGATGTTGCACGCGCGCGGTGCTGACGACGCTTCGCGCGAACGCCTCGCCGCCGTGGCGCGCGAATGCGAAGCGCGCGGCGCGATTTGTGCAACCGCCTGCGCCGATCTTGCCGAAGCGCTCGCGGCCCAAAATCTCATCGAGGCCACGCTCGCGCGCTTCGGCGCGCTCGACCAACTGGTGGCCAACGCGGGCCATGCGCAACGTCAGACGCTCGCAGCCCTCGACATGGACGCGCTCACCGCCGCCTTCGCCGCCATGCCCGCTGCGTTTGCAGCGCTCGTGCGCACGGCCCAGCCGGCGCTTGTGAAGTCGGCTCAAGGGCGCGTTGTCGCGGTGAGTTCGTTCGTTGCGCACCGCTACCGTGCGGATGCGCCCTTCGCGGCCACGGCCGCCGCCAAGGCCGCGCTCGAATCGCTCGCCCGAACCGCTGCCGCCGAACTCGCGCCGCAAGGCGTGACGGTAAATTGCGTCGCGCCCGGCTACACGCGCAAGGACGCGGGCCCCACGCCCGAAAACGCGCCCGCCTGGACGCGCGCCGCCGAAGCTACGCCGCTTGGCCGCGTAGCCGATCCCGCCGACGTCGCCGAACTCATCGCCTTCCTGCTTTCCAGCGCCGCGCGCCATATCACGGGCCAGACGATTCACGTCGATGGCGGCCTGACGCTGGGTTGAACGGCTGCCTCAAGCGGCTGCCTTAAGTGGCTGGATCGAGCGGCTGGATCAAGCGTCCCGCTTCATTCGCTCGCTACCGAATTTTCCGGCTTCGCCGCCATCCGCCTGGCCTTTACCCAACGCCAGGCTTTCAACGCCCCTCGCATCGGCAGCGCATCGCACCTAAAATAAGCGCGATCCTGCCGCCCGGCCCGTCCGGTGACACCGCAAGACAGACGCAGACATAGCCGCCAGGCGCCGCCCCACCCGGCCATGGCATGCACAACAAACGAGGGGGAGACGAGGCGCCATGAGCTATTTTCAATGGTTCAGTGAACTGAACGAACGCGAGCGCCGCACGCTCTACGCCGGTTTCGGCGGCTATGCGGTGGACGCGTTCGACTTCATGATCTACTCGTTCCTGATCCCGTCGCTGATCGCCGCCTGGGGCATGACCAAGGGCGAAGCGGGCATGATCGCGACGAGTTCGCTGATCTCCTCGGCCATCGGCGGGTGGCTTGCCGGCATCCTCGCCGACCGCTACGGCCGCGTGCGCGTGCTGCAGTGGACTATCGCCACCTTCGCGCTCTTCACCTGCCTTTCCGGCTTCACCCATTCGTTCTGGCAACTGCTCGTCACGCGCACGCTGCAGGGCATCGGCTTTGGCGGGGAATGGTCGGTCGTCACGATCATGATGGCCGAGACGATCCGCTCGCCGCAGCATCGCGCCAAGGCCGTGGGCACGGTGCAGAGCAGCTGGTCGTTCGGCTGGGGCGCCGCCGCGATTCTCTACTGGGCGTTCTTTGCGCTGCTGCCCGAGGACTACGCGTGGCGCGCGTGCTTCTGGATCGGCATTCTGCCCGCGCTGTGGATTCTGTACGTGCGCCGCAACGTGAGCGACCCCGAGGTCTTTCTGCAGACGCGCCGCGCACGCGAACGTGGCGACGAACAAGGCCACTTCCTGCAGATCTTCTGCCCCGCGCATCTGCCGACGACGCTGCTCGGCAGCGCGCTGTGCACCGGCATGCTAGGCGGCTATTACGCGATCACCACCTGGCTGCCGACCTATCTGAAAACAGTGCGCCATCTGTCGGTGTTCAACACGAGCGGCTATCTGATCGTGCTGATCGCCGGCTCCTTCACGGGCTATATCGTCGGCGCGATTCTGTGCGACAGGATCGGCCGGCGCGCCTCGTTCATCCTGTTTGCGATCGGCTCGTTCGCGCTCGGCATGGCCTACACGATGCTGCCCATCACCGATGCCGCGATGCTCGCGCTGGGCTTTCCGCTCGGCATCGTCGTGCAGGGCATCTTCGCGGGCGTGGGCGCCTATCTTTCCGAGCTGTATCCGAATGCGATCCGCGGCTCCGGCCAGGGCTTCTGCTACAACCTGGGACGCGGGCTCGGCTCGTTTTTTCCGATTCTGGTCGGCACGCTTTCGCACACCACCACGCTCGTCAAGGCGATCGGCACGGTGGCCGGCGCGGGCTATCTGCTCGTGATGGTTTCCGCACTGTGCCTGCCCGAAACCAAAGGCAAGGTGCTGGGGCCTGCTGTCAATACCGCCGATCTCAACGATTCGAACCGCGCGTCTGCGCCCGCTCAACCCTCTGCGGATTCCACTGCACAATGAGCCTGAACGTGCTGCAATACCGTCCATTCCCTACGCTACGACCGGCATGAAAACGATCGTCCTCGGCGCCGGTGTGATCGGCGTCGCCACTGCCTGGTATTTGAGCGAACGAGGCTGCGACGTCACGGTTATCGAACGCGAACCGGGCGTCGCGCTCGGCACGAGCTTCGGCAACGCCGGCGTGATCGCGCCCGGCTACGTCACACCGTGGGCAGCGCCTGGCATGCCGGCCAAGCTCGTCAAATACCTGCTCAAGCCCACTTCGCCGCTGATCTTCCGGCCCACCTTCGACGCCGCGCAATGGCGCTGGATCGCGCGCTGGCTGCGCGAATGCGACCTCGCGCGCTTTCGCGTCAACAAGCAGCGCATGCAGCGCATCGCCTACTACAGCCGCGACTGTCTGCACGCGTTCCGCGCGCAGCATGCGTTCGAGTACGGGCGCAGCCAGGGCTATCTGCAACTGTTTCGCAGCGACTACGACGTCGAACTCGCGCAGCCTGCGCTCGACGTGCTGCGCGACGCGGGCATCGCGTATCGCGAACTGGACGCCGCGGCCTGCACGCAGGCGGAGCCGGGACTCGCGTGGTCGCGCATCAAGCCGGTGGCTGGCATCTATCTGCCCGACGACGAAGCCGGCGACTGCGCGCGCTTTACACGCGAACTGCGCGCCGTGTGCGAAAGCCGCGGCGTGAAATTCATCTTCGATACCGAGGTGCTGGCGCTCGAAGCCGTGGGCGGCAAGGTCACGGGCGTGCGCGTGCGGCCGGTGCCGGGGCGCGAGGCGCGCAACCGCCGCGAGCAGCGCCGCGCGCCCGCCGAAGTGCTGCGTCCCGCCGATCTGAGCGAGCCCGCCCCCAACGCCGCGCCGCAGACGCTCGCCGCCGACGCCGTGGTGGTCGCGCTCGGCGTAGAAAGCGCGGCGCTGCTCGCGCCGCTGGGCGTGCGCGTGCCGCTTTATCCGGTGAAGGGTTATTCGGCCACGCTGCCGGTGGTCGACGAGCAAAAAGCGCCGCGCGCCGCGCTCATGGACGAATCGCTCAAGACGGCGATCACGCGTTTCGGGCCGTATCTGCGCGTGGCGGGCACGGCGGAACTGGGCAACCATCGCACGACGCTGCGCGAGCAGGCCTTGCAGACGCTCATGAAGGTGCTCGACGACTGGTTCCCGCACGCGGCAACGCCTTCGTCGGCGCAATTCTGGGTCGGACGCCGGCCGATGGTGCCGGACGGCGCGCCGCTGCTGGGCGCGTCGGGTGTCGAGGGATTGTGGCTGAACGTGGGCCACGGCTCGACGGGCTGGGCGATGTCGATGGGCTCGGGCCGCGCGGTCGCTGATCTCGTCACGCAGCGCGCGCCTGAGATCGATCTCGACGGGCTGACGCTGGCGCGGTATCGGCGGTGAGCCTTCACTCGAGCGCCACGCTCGCCAGCGCCTCATAACGCGCGCCCTGCTTCGCGAGCGTGCTCGAATACAGCACGAGCGAAGTAAAGCGCAATGGCGGCAACGCCGCGACGCTCGCCGTTGGCGGCGCACCGTGCGCGTCGCGCGCAAACCGGGCAAGCGTCACATGCGGACGAAACGCGCGCGCGTCGAGCGGCAGCCCCACCTCGCCCATCGACGAACGCACGCGCCAGTCGAGCGCCGTGAACGCATCGGACATCGCCAATACCGCCACCAGCAGACGCGGCTGTGCGTAACCTGGCCAGCATTCGATCTGCGTGACCGAGGCGGGCGGCATGAACGTCGCGTGATCGGCCAGCCTTTGCGCGAGCGCGTCGCCCTGCACGGACGACATCGCGCCGATGAACGCCACCGTGAGATGCAACTGCGCGTGCGGCACGCGCCGCGCGTTGGGCGGCACGTCGAGCGCGGCCAGTGCGTCGCGCGAAGGCGCGTCGGGCGCGAGCGCGATGAAGCAGCGTTTCCACTCCTGCGGTTCGCTACTGATTTCGTTGCCCATTTCGCCTGGGGTCTCGCGCGCTTCGGACATGATCGGGAGCCTCGAATCTTCGAGCAATCGGGTCATGGTACGCTGCCCGCCAGACGTAAAAAAGCCGGGTCATCCTCACGGATGCCCGGCTTTTTTGGCGCTTTGTCTCCTGCCGTCTCCATCACGTTCCGTCGCACCCGACAGAACGCACTGGATTTAGCGCGGCAGTTCCGTGCTGCCCATCAGGAACGCGTCAACCGAACGCGCGCACTGACGGCCTTCACGGATCGCCCAAACCACCAGCGACTGGCCACGGCGCATATCGCCTGCCGTGAACACCTTGTCCACCGACGTGTAGTACGCCTTCTCACCTTCGGTCGCCGCGCGCACGTTGCCGCGCGCATCCTTTTCGACGCCGAACGCTTCCAGCACCGGCGACACCGGTTGCGTGAAGCCCATCGCGAGCAGCACCAGATCGGCCTTCATTTCGAATTCCGAATCCGGCACTTCGACCATCTTGCCGTCCTTCCACTCCACGCGCGCGGCGATCAGCTTCTCGACCTTGCCGTTCTTGCCTTCGAGGCGCTTGGTCGCGACCGCCCAGTCACGCGAGCAGCCTTCCTCGTGCGAGGACGACGTGCGCAGCTTGACCGGCCAGTACGGCCACACGAGCGGCTTGTTCTCTTCTTCCGGCGGCTGCGGCAGCAGTTCGAACTGCGTCACGCCCTTGGCGCCGTGGCGGTTCGAGGTGCCCACGCAGTCGGAACCCGTATCGCCGCCGCCGATCACGACCACGTGCTTGCCCTTGGCGAGCAGCTGGTTCGGCAGCTTGTCGCCGGCGTTGACCTTGTTCTGCTGCGGCAGGAACTCCATCGCGTAGTACACGCCTTCGAGCTCGCGGCCCGGCACCGGCAGGTCGCGCGGCGTTTCCGAACCGCCCGCGATCACCACGGCGTCGAACTGTTCCTTCAGCTCGTCCGGCGTGATGGTTTCCTTGGCCGTATTGCCGATGTACGCCGGCAGCTCGCCCTTGCCGATGAACACGTTGGTGCGGAAGGTCACGCCTTCAGCTTCCATCTGGCGCATGCGGCGATCGATCAGCCACTTTTCCAGCTTGAAGTCGGGGATGCCGTAACGCAGCAGGCCGCCAACGCGATCGTTCTTTTCGAACACGGTCACGTCATGACCGGCGCGCGCCAGTTGCTGCGCCGTGGCCAGACCCGCGGGGCCCGAACCAACGACGGCAACCTTCTTGCCCGTCTTGTGCTTCGGCGGCTGCGGCACGACCCAGCCTTCGGCGAACGCCTTGTCGATGATCGCGTGCTCGATCGACTTGATGCCGACCGGATCATCGTTGATGCCGAGCGTGCACGCCGCTTCGCACGGCGCCGGGCAGAT
>NZ_DASZJJ010000098.1:0-18439 GCF_035948235.1 Paraburkholderia sp.
GCCGAAGAAATCCGTCGTACAATGCGCCAAATGAATGAACAGCTTGGCGCAGTGATACAGCAGTACGGTGTGCAATAAGCGTAGTGTCCGAAATACAGAATTCGACACACCGCGCTATAAAAGCCCCTGCATAATGCGTTAGAATGTTGTTCATCGAAGCGTACACAGTACGTTTCGAAACAGGTTAAGTCAGCTTCCCTGCCTGGTTCGCCAAGGTCATATATTCCTTGAACCAATGCCATGTGCACGGTTGCGGAAATTTGTAGCACGGGTGTGCGCGTCACTAGTCTGATGTACCCGAAGTGCTGCTAACTGCGACCAATTCTGAACCCTCGGTTCAGGATGCCGGCCTAGCGGCTAAGGCGGGGACCTATTCGAACGGCATCGGACATGAGTCCGATGCCGTTTTCCATTGGGGCTCCCCCTTCCCCCCACTTCCGACGTTCTTCTTCGACTCATGCGCTACTGGCTAATGAAGTCCGAACCCGACGAAGCAAGCATCGACGATCTCGCCAACGCCCCGCAACGCACGTTGCCGTGGACCGGCGTGCGTAACTATCAGGCGCGCAACTTCATGCGCGACACGATGCAGATCGGCGATGGCGTGCTGTTCTACCATTCGAGTTGCCCGGAACCCGGCATTGCGGGTCTTGCCCAGGTGTCGTCGACGCCTTATCCGGACCCCACGCAGTTCGATCCGAAAAGCCCTTATTTCGACGCGAAATCCACGCAGGAAAGCCCGCGCTGGATGCTCGTCGACGTGGTGTTCAAGAAGAAGTCCGCGCTGATCCCGCTCGCCACGTTGCGCGAACATGACGAACTCGCCGAGATGCGCGTGCTCGCCAAAGGCAATCGTCTTTCGATCACGCCGGTCACGAAGTCCGAGTGGGACTTCATCACGAAACGCCTCATGTAAGGCGGTAACGCAGTTCGTCTTCATCTGGCACAGCAGCGCTTCGCAATCTACAAAGATTGCAAAGCGCGCTGCATGCAGCGGGAACCGCGCGCGCGTCGCATCGCTCAAAGAACACGCGCGGCCACACACGTTCCACCTCTGCACACACAGCCGACACGCCTTCCCGTTCTTGCGCACAATCATGCGCTCGCGCGGCACGCGTTCGTGCATCCGCAGGTGTTGATGTGCGTGTGCTGGCCGCTTGCGAAATCCGTTCTGCAAGGAGCCAAAATGAAGAGAACAACCGCCGTCACGCTCGCTGCCGCTTTTGCCGCCGCAGTTCCGCTCGCCATGACGCTTGCGCCGCGCGCTGCGTTCGCGCAGAGCGAAGCGCGCTATCAACCCTCGGGCGTGCTCTCGCTGTCCTCGCAGGCAAGCGCCGAAGTTCCGCAGGACGTCGTCACGATCACGCTGTTCTACGAGCAGGAAGCGAGCGACCCCGCCACGCTCACCAACACGCTGAACCAACGCGCGGACGTCGCGCTGCAAAAGGCCAAAGGCGTCGCGGGCGTAACTGCGCGTTCGGGCCAGTTCTCGATCTATCCGTCCACCGATCGCGACGGCCGTATCTCCGCATGGCGCGGCCGTACGGAAGTCGTGCTCGAGTCGCATGATTTCGCGGCAGCGTCGAAACTCGCGGGCGATATCTCGTCGGTGATGCAGGTGGGCAACGTGCAGTTCTCGCTCTCGCCCGAAGCGCAGCGCGCCGCCGAACAGAAGCTCTCCGGCGAAGCGATCGCCTCGTTCCGCGAACAGGCATCGGCTGCTGCGCGAGCCTTCGGTTACAGCAGCTATTCGATTCGGGACGTGAACGTGGGCCACAACGGCATCGCACCGCGTCCGATGATGATGATGAGCGCACGCGCCGCCAACGCCGACGCCAAGATGGCGCCCATGCCGCTCGAAGGCGGCACGTCGACGGTGACGGTCAATGTGTCGGGTTCGGTGCAGATGAAGTAACGCGCATCGCGCACACGCCGCACCATGAAAAAAGCCACGGAAAACCGTGGCTTTTTTGTGCGCGTCACTTCATCGCGTGAAGCGACGCGTCATGCGCTCAACGCGGCTCAGCGACGCTCAGCTCTTCGCGCTAACCGCCGGCTGCGAAGCCGGATTGCGCTTCGCGCGGCGATACGCCCAGATCATCATCAGCACGCCCGCGATGATCATCGGCAGCGAGAGCCACTGCCCCATCGACAGACCGAGCGCAAGCAGGCCAAGGAAGTCGTCGGGTTCGCGTGCGAACTCCACCGTGAAGCGCGCAAGACCATACCCGATCAGGAACATCGCCGAGATCGCGCCAACCGGGCGCGGCTTGCGCGAGAACAGGATCAGCACGATGAACAGCGCAACGCCTTCGAGCGCGATTTCATACAGCTCGGACGGGTGACGCGGCAGCAGGTGATACTGCGCGAACACTTCGTTCAGATGCCACTTCGCCGCCAGCGCCGGATGCGATTGCAGCCACGCGGCGTCGTCGTTGGCCGCGCCGGGGAACATCATCGCCCACGGCGAATCGGGCGAGGTCACGCGGCCCCACAGTTCACCGTTGATGAAGTTGCCCAGACGGCCGGCGGCCAGACCCGTCGGCACCATCGGCGCGACGAAGTCGGTCACCTGCAGCCACGTGCGCCCGCGTTGCCACGCGAACAGCACCATCGCGAAGGTCACGCCCAGGAAGCCGCCGTGAAACGACATGCCGCCTTCCCAGACCTTGAAGATGTCGAGCGGATGCGCGAAGTACCAGCTCGCCTTATAGAACAGCACGTAGCCGAGCCGCCCGCCCAGGATGGTGCCGAGCACGCCGTAGAACAGCATGTCGTCGATGTCCTTGGCGGTCCAGCCCTGCGCGGCCACGAACGGCAGACGCAGGCGCAGACGCCCAATCACGATCGCGAGAATGAAACCGACGAGATACATGAGGCCGTACCAGCGCACGGCGAGCGGCCCCAGATGGATGGCGACAGGGTCGAAATTCGGGTGAATGAGCATCGTGGAAAGCGTTCTTGTCGGCGGTGAGCTTTGAAAGCGGATTGCAGGATGCGCCGCACCTGGCGACGCCGAAGCCTGACATTATCGCCGACGCGAGCGGCGGCGAGCCATTTTGCACCTTTTCCGGTGGACAACGACGGGCCGGACACTTTAGGGGCCGGATATGAAAGCGGCATGCGCACGCACGATTTCGATAAACGCCGCCAGCACCGGGCTGACTTCCGCCGCGCGCCAGACGAGGCCGGTTTCGATCGTCGGCGCGGTCTCGGCAAGCGGCCGGTACACCACGCCCGTGCGCCGCAGATGCCGCAGCGATTGCGGCACGAGCGCGACGCCCATCCCCGCCGACACGAGGCTCACGATCGTCTGCATCTGGATCGCCTCCTGCCCCACGCGCGGCGCGAGCCCCGCCGCGCCGTAGCAGTCCATGATCGTGTCGTAGAAGCCCGGGGCCAGATGGCGCGCAAACACCACCAGCGGCGCTTCGGCAATTTCGCGCAGGCTCATGGGCGTGTCGCACCAGCCGTCTGTCGTTGGACTGCCGGTGCGCGCTGCCAGCGTCGTGGGCATGGCAATCACCAGCGGCTCGCGCGCCACGCGCAGATACGCCAGTTGCGCGGCGTGACGCGGCGGCAGCGGCGCAATCACGAGACCCGCGTCGATACGGCCTGCCACCAGTTCCTCGACCTGCACGTCGCTGGTCGCCTCGGTCAGTTGCAGGCGCACGCGCGGATAACGCGCGCCGAATTCGCGCAGCAGCGCGGGCAGCAGGCCGTAATCGGCGGTCGACACGAAGGCCAGCGCCAGCACGCCGGCCTCGCCGCGCGCGAGGCTTTGCGCGAGCGGGCGCAAGGCTTCGGCGGCCGCGAGCAGACGCCGGACCTCGGGCAGCAGATCGGCGCCCACGGCGGTCAGCTCGACCGAGCGGCGCGTGCGCGCGAACAGCTCGACGCCGAGCGTCTCCTCCAGCGCGCGGATCGCCTGCGACAGCGGCGGCTGTGTCATCGACAGGCGCGCGGCGGCGCGGCCGAAGTGCTGCTCCTCGGCCACGGCCACGAAGTAGCGCAACTGGCGCAGGTCGGGAATCGTGTTGCTCATAGCGTCGATTGATTCTTTTTACGACTCAATAAGCCACGAATAATATATTGGACATTGCGCTCGCGAAATACCATTCTGTTTCGACATGCCGGCGCATCGTCGATAACTCCTCCCTGCCGGCTCAAAAAGACACAGCCCAACGGAGCGTCCCCATGTCCTACAACCGTCGTTCGAAGCACATCACGCAAGGCGTCGCGCGCTCGCCGAACCGCTCGATGTATTACGCGCTCGGCTACGAGAAGGCCGACTTCGACAAGCCGATGATCGGCATCGCCAACGGCCATTCGACCATCACGCCGTGCAACGCGGGCCTGCAGCGGCTGGCCGATGCGGCCGTGGCCGCCGTCAAGGGCGCCGACGCCAACCCGCAGACCTTCGGTACGCCGACCATCTCCGACGGCATGTCGATGGGCACCGAGGGCATGAAGTACTCGCTGGTCTCGCGCGAAGTGATCGCCGACTGCATCGAGACCTGCGTGCAGGGGCAATGGATGGACGGCGTGGTGGTGATCGGCGGCTGCGACAAGAACATGCCAGGCGGCATGATCGCGCTGGCGCGCATCAACGTGCCGGGCATCTACGTGTACGGCGGCACGATCCGCCCGGGGCACTGGAAGGGGCAGGACCTGACCATTGTTTCGGCGTTCGAGGCGGTGGGCGAATTCACCGCTGGGCGCATGAGCGAAGAAGATTTCGAAGGGGTCGAGAAAAATGCCTGTCCGTCGACGGGCTCGTGTGGCGGCATGTACACGGCCAACACGATGAGCTCGTCGTTCGAGGCGCTGGGCATGTCGCTGCTGTACTCGTCGACAATGGCCAACCCCGATCAGGAGAAAGTGGGTTCGGCGGCCGAATCGGCGCGCGTGCTGGTCGAGGCGGTCAAGAAGGACCTCAAGCCGCGCGACATCATCACGAAGCAGTCGATCGAGAACGCCGTGGCGCTCATCATGGCGACGGGCGGCTCGACCAATGCCGTGCTGCACTATCTGGCGATCGCGCACGCCGCCGAAATCGAATGGAGCATCGACGACTTCGAGCGCATGCGCAAGAAAGTGCCGGTGATCTGCGATCTCAAGCCTTCGGGGCACTACGTCGCGACCGATCTGCACGCGGCCGGCGGCATTCCGCAGGTGCTCAAGTTGCTGCTCGACGCGGGCCTGCTGCACGGCGACTGCATGACCATCACCGGCCGCACCATCGCCGAAGAACTCAAGGACGTGCCCTCGAAGCCGCGCGCCGACCAGAAGGTGATCTATCCGATCGACCAGGCGCTCTACAAGGAAGGCCATCTGGCGATTCTCAAGGGCAATCTCGCGGTGGACGGCGCGGTCGCCAAGATCACCGGCCTGAAGAACCCCGTCATCACCGGCCCGGCGCGCGTGTTCGACGACGAGCAGAGCGCGATGGATGCGATCCTCGCCGACAAGATCAAGGCGGGCGACGTCGTCGTGCTGCGCTACCTCGGGCCGAAGGGCGGCCCCGGCATGCCGGAGATGCTCGCGCCCACCTCGGCGATCATTGGCAAGGGGCTGGGCGAATCGGTCGGGCTCATCACCGACGGTCGTTTCTCGGGCGGCACGTGGGGCATGGTGGTTGGGCACGTCGCACCCGAAGCGTTCGAAGGCGGCACGATCGCGCTGGTGCATGAAGGCGACTCGATCACGATCGACGCGCACCAGCTTCTGCTGCAACTGAACGTGGACGACACCGAACTCGCGCGCCGCCGCGCCGCGTGGAAACAGCCCGCGCCGCGTTACACGCGCGGCGTGATGGCGAAGTTCGCAGCGCTCGCGCGACCCGCTAACAAGGGCGCGGTGACGGGGTAAGTGATCGCGGGCGGTGTCTTGCGCACAGAGGCGCGGGGCGTGCTGTCAGAGCGCGCGCCCTTTGCTCCTATAATGCGACGACACAGCCGGCGACCACGCTGGCGGAGACCAGCATGAAACTGAAGTCGCAAGCGAACAACAAGACAGCGACGCCGGCCGCCCCGCTGGCATTCACCCTTGCTGCGATCGCATTGATCTGCACCCTGGCGGCCCCGGCTGCCGAGGCGCAGACCGGTCCGGGCAGCGCGCCGAGCGGCCTTGCACTCGCGCAACAGCAGAACTGCATGAGTTGCCATTCCGTGACGCGCACCTTCATGGGCCCGGCACTACGCGACGTCGCGTCGAAGTACGCGGCCAAACCCGAAGCGCAGGCCTACCTCGCGCACAAGATCATGGAAGGCAGCGCGGGCGTGTGGGGCATGGTGCCTATGCCCGCTAACACGCAGTTGAGCCCGGGCCAGGCGGCCATGCTCGCAAGCTGGATTCTCACGCTGAAGTGACAAGACGCGTCGATCGCGCCGGGAAAGTCCGGCGCGCGATCGACGGTTTAGATGACCGGGATATCCTGAATCAGCAGGTCGCGCACTTACGCGCCAGGCGCAGTGCCATGCGTCGCGCGCGCAGCCAGTTCCTCGCGCACCGCGGCCTTGACCCAGCCTTTAAGCTCGGTTTCGAGCGCAAGGCCGATCTCGCGGGACACCTGCCCCACGATCCAGTGCGAATGCTCCTGCATCGCGGCGCTGCAGCGCTGCTCGATCACGCCGCGCCCTTCGCCGGTCAGCCAGCTCAGGGCGCGCCCACGCAGACGCTCGACTAGCGCGTCGGCGTCATGGGCGTAGAGGGCGTATGTGTCTTCAGGTGTGGACGCGGGAACCGGTGCGGCTACGGCCTCATGCGCAAGAGATGGCTCCGGCACGGCGTGCACGGCGGCCATCGTCTCGGCCGATGCGGGCGTGCCCACGGGCTCCGGCGCATCGTCGGGCAGGTTCGCGGCTTCGGGCACAGGCGCGCGCTCGAACGGCGAGCGCGCCCGCAGCAGATTGCCCGCCACGAGCACGTCGTTCAAAAGCGGGATCGGCGCCTCTTCGATCTCATGCAGGTCGGACACGATCACCTCCTTCGGATATCGATCAGGCAAATCATCAAGCCGGGCAGCACGATCACACGCCAAAGGCGCTCAACCGCCCTGCTTGTAGTTGTTCAGCGTATAGCCGCGGTCGCGATAGAACCGGTAGCGCTCGCGGCCCGACGCCAGCTCTTCGGGCGCATTGCCGATCACTTCCAGCAGGCGCTCGAAGCGCGCGAACTGCTGCGGCACCGCCGCGCCCAGGTTGAGCAGCACGCGATGATGCGGCGCACGCTCGAGATCGGCGGCCAGCACGATGGGCGTTTGCGCGGCGAGCGCGCTGTCGGCCATGCAATGCGGCACGAACTCGAGCGGCGAGAACGTCCACAGCAGCTCGTCGAAGGTGCGCAGGCGCGCAGGCTCGGCCAGCACCACTACCTGCTGGTCGGCCAGATACGCCTTGCGCACCAGACGGCAAGCGTATTGCAGCGCATCGCCCACGTTGGTGTGGAAGTCGATGCGCGTCATGCTGCGTTCCCTGCCTTGACTACTCTCAACGTCATTGTGCAGCGCGGTCGATGAGGAACTGCGCCAGCAGCGGCACCGGACGGCCGGTGGCGCCCTTGGCCGCGCCACCCTTCCATGCCGTGCCCGCGATGTCGAGGTGCGCCCACGGATACGCTTCGGTGAAGCGCGACAGGAAGCACGCCGCCGTCACCGCGCCACCCGGACGCCCGCCGATATTGGCGATATCTGCAAAGTTCGACTTGAGCTGGTCCTGATACTCGTCGTCGAGCGGCAGGCGCCAGGCCGGGTCGTTGGCTTCTCGCGAGGCGTCGAGCAACTCGCCCGCGAGCGCGTCGTCCTTCGAGAACAGGCCGCTGTTGTGATGGCCCAGGGCAATCACACAGGCGCCCGTGAGCGTAGCGATGTCGATCACGGCAGCCGGCTTGAAGCGCTCGACATAGGTAAGCGCGTCGCACAGGATCAGGCGGCCTTCGGCGTCCGTGTTGAGGACTTCGACGGTCAGACCCGCCATCGTCGTGACGATGTCGCCAGGCTTCGTGGCGTTGCCGGCAGGCATGTTCTCGCAGGTCGGAATCACGCCGATCACGTTGAGCTTCAGACCCATTTCCGCCACCGCACGCATCGTGCCCAGCACCGAGCCCGCGCCGCACATGTCGTACTTCATCTCGTCCATGCCCTCGCCGGGCTTGAGCGAGATGCCGCCCGTGTCGAACGTGATGCCCTTGCCGACCAGCACGATCGGCGCGCTCTTGGCGCTGGCGCCCTGGTAGTGCAGGACGATGAACTGCGGCGGCTCGACCGAACCTTTTGTTACAGAAAGAAACGAGCCCATCTTGAGCGCTTCGATCTGGCGCTCGCCCAGCACTTCGGCCTTGAGCTTCCAGTCGCGCGCGAGCTTCTTGGCCGTGGCCGCCAGATACGTGGGCGTGCAGACGTTGCCCGGCAGATTGCCGAGGTCGCGCGTGAGGTCCATGCCGTTGGCCAGCGCCACAGCCTGCTTGGCGGCGACCTTGGCGGCTTTTTCTTCGGCTGCGTCCACGCTGAAGACGACGCGCTTGAGCGCGCGCTGGGCCACGTCGGGCTTGCTCTTCATCTGCGTGAAGCGGTAGGTCTCGTTGCGCAGCGCGAGGATCGCGGCGCGTACGCCCCATTCGCCGTTGCGTTCCTTGATGGGCAGTTGCGCGAGCGAGAAGGTCACCTGCGCGATGCGCGTGCCGAGAATCGCGCGCCAGGCGGCCCGGACGGCTTCGCCGTAGGCCTTCTGGCCGAATGCATCCTGCTTGCCGAGGCCCACCAGCAGCACCCGCGAGGCGCCGATACCGGTGACTTCCGGCAGGAACAAGGTCGAACCGGGCTTGCCGTCCATGTCGCCAGCCTTGACGACGCGGGCAATCGTGCCGCCGAGGGCGCTATCGATCACGAATGCCGGGCCGGAGAGAGTCTGTGCTTCGAAGACACCGACCACGACGCAATCCGACTTGCCGGTCAGGAAGGGGCCTTCCCCGCCTTTGCTCCAATCACAGGCTTTTATGCTAAAGTCCATCGCGCTTGTCCTCGGATAAAATCAGGGCTTAGGATGAAAGCCGCAATTATCCGCTATTTTTCCCGCGGCGGCTCCTGGGTGGTAGCGCAAGCTGCGCGGCGCCCGGCGCAGGCCGCCCGCCCTGCCCATCTAGAATGATCTTCGAACGTTCCCTGCAGCGCGAACTCGCGTACACGGCCGGCGCCGTGTTCATGGTTCTGCTCACGATCATGCTCACGACGATGATGATCCGCATCGTCGGCTTTGCCGCATCGGGCCAGATCGACCCGCGCGACGTGCTGGTCCTGATCGGCCTGACCGTGATCGGCTATCTCGCCGTGATGCTCATCGTCACGCTTTTCGTGTCGATCCTGTTCGTGCTCACGCGCTGGTACAAGGATTCCGAAATGGTCGTGTGGCTCGCCTCCGGGGTGAGCCTGACGCGCCTGATCAAGCCGATCGCCGTGTTCTCCACGCCGATCATCCTCTTGATCGTGTTCTTCGCCTTCATCGGCTGGCCGTGGTCGAACGCGCAGAGCAAGCTGATCCGCGCGCGCTTCCAGCAGCGCGATGAAGTGTCGCTGCTCGCGCCCGGCCAGTTCCGCGAATCGCCCACCACGCACCGCGTGTTCTTCATCGAAAGCATGAGTCCCGACCAGGGGCGCGTGGAGAACGTGTTCGTCACGAGCACGGAGAACGGCAAGGTCAACGTGATCGTCTCCAAGACCGGCCACACGGAAACCACCAAAAACGGCGATCGCTTCATCGTGCTGGAGAACGGCCGCCGCTACGATGGCGAGCCGGGGCACCCCGACTTCCGCATCTCCGAATTCCAGCGCTACGGCGTGAAGATCCAGAGCCAGCCGGTGGTCAATACGCCTACGGCGAGCACGACCTCGACGCCGGATCTGCTGCGCAACCCGACCAATGACAATCTGGGCGAATTCGCCTGGCGCATGGGTCTGCCGCTCATTGCGATCAATCTGATGCTGCTGGCGATCCCGCTGGCGTACCAGAATCCGCGCCGCAGCCGCACCATCAACCTCGTGATGGCCGTGCTGATCTACCTCACCTATTCGAACCTGCTCAACGTGGTGCAATCGCAGATCGAGCAAGGGAAAATGTCGTTCGGCTTCGGCCTCGTGGTCCTGCATATCGTGGTGCTTGCGCTCGTTGCCTTTATTTTCTGGCTGCGTGTGCGCAACCGGCCGCTCTTTACCCGCGCGACCTTCGGCCGCGCGTCGCAGGGGAACTGACCGATGCGCATTTACGAGAAATACTTTGCGCGTCAGGTCTATCTGACGTTCATCTTTATTCTTTTCGCCTTCTCCGGCCTGTTCTTCTTCTTTGACCTGATCAACGAGCTGAATTCGGTCGGCCACGGCAACTACAAGTTCATCTACGCGGTGCTGCGCGTGGGGCTGCAGTCGCCGTCGCGGCTCTATGAAATCATTCCGGTCGCCGCGCTCATTGCCGCGATCTACGTGTTCGCGCAGATGGCCGCGAGCTCCGAATTCACGATCTTCCGCGTCTCGGGTCTGGCGACTGGCCAGGCGCTGCGCTCGCTGCTCAAGATCGGCATTCCGCTCGTGCTGCTCACCTATCTGATCGGCGAAGTGGTCGGTCCGTACACCGATCAGCTTTCCGAAAAGGTGCGTCTGGAAGCGCTCGGCTCGGCCGTATCGACGGACTTCAAGTCGGGCGTCTGGGTCAAGGACACGCTTACCAAGCGCGCCGACGGCGAGCAGGCCACGCGCTTCGTCAACGTGGGCGAACTTCAGCCGGACGCGACCATCACGAACGTGCGCATCTACGAATTCGATTCGCAGTTCCGTCTTTCGAACGTGCGTGTGGCAAAGAGCGGCAAGTTCCAGCCGCCGGGCCACTGGCTGCTCAAGGACGTGACGGACACCGAACTGATCAGCGTGCCGCCGCCGCAGAACCAGCCGACCGACGCGCTCGCGCCGATCTATCGCGCCACGCAAACTTCGACGCCCGAGTATTCGCTGCGCTCGGAACTCACGCCGCAGATTCTTTCGGTGCTGCTGGTGTCGCCGGATCGCATGTCGATGTTCAACCTGTTCCGCTACATCCAGCATTTGCAGGAAAACCATCAGGACACGCAGCGTTATGAAATCGCCTTCTGGCGCAAGCTGCTCTACCCATTCGCGGTGTTCGTGATGCTGGTGCTGTCGCTGCCGTTCGCGTATCTGCATACGCGCGCGGGCGTGGTGGGCGTGAAGGTGTTCGGCGGGATCATGCTGGGCATGAGCTTCCAGCTCGTCAACACGCTGTTCTCGCACATCGGCAATCTGAATACCTGGCCCGCGCCACTCACGGCGGCAACACCCGCGTTGATCTATCTGGCGCTAGGGTTGCTGGGGCTGAAGTGGGTGGACAGGCACTGACCTCGGGTCAGCGCCGTTGACTGGAGTCGCGACGATGGTTACCGCCAGCAAGCATGGCATGATCCTGTTCGGCCACGGCGCGCGCGATGCGCGCTGGAAAGAGCCGTTCACGCGTCTGGCGGCCAAGCTCGCCGCTGCGCGCGGTCATGGCGGCCCGGTCGATCTGGCGTTTCTTGAACTCATGACGCCGGGCCTGCCTGACGCCATCGACGCACAAATCGCGCAGGGTTGCACCACGATCACCGTGGTGCCGGTGTTCTTCGGCCAGGGCGGCCATATCCGCCGCGATCTGCCCGCGCTCATCGCGCAGTGCCAGGATGCGCATCCGGACGTGAAGCTCAATTGCGCGACGGCCGTGGGCGAGGACGACGGCGTGCTCGACGCGATCGTGCAGTACTGCCTCACTCACGACGCCTGAAACGCATCGACGTAAACGCAAGAAGGGCCGCTTTTCAGCGGCCCTTCTGCTTTCTTGTGGCACAACCCCCGTCTTGATCCTTAAGCGGCGGCCAGACGTTCGTCGGCCTGATCCGCCTGCTGCCCTGCCCGCTCGGCAAATGCCTCGCCGATCATGAGCAGGCTAGGCTGCGCCGCGTCGAGCCAGTCCTGCGCGTCGCCGGCCGCCAGACCCGCCAGCGTCAAAGTGAGCATGCGCTCGCGTGCCGTGCTGCAGGCTTCGACGATCGCCACCGGCGTCGCGCCCGGACGGCCCGCGTCGATCAGCTGTTGCGCGATATCGGGCGCGCTGTCGCGGCCCATGTAGAACACCAGCGAATCCGCATTCACGTGTTCGCGGATCTCATCGCTGCCCGCCGCGCGCGAATACGTCGCGAGCGCCACGCTGCGCGACACCCCGCGCAGTGTGAGCGAGCGTTTCAGCGTAGCGGCGCTGGCGAGCGCCGCCGTGATGCCCGGCACGACTTCGAATTCGATGCCCGCGGCTTCGAGCGCGCGCATTTCCTCGTCGGCGCGGCCGAACAGCATCGGATCGCCACCCTTCAGACGCACGACGATGTCATGCTCGCGCGCCGCATCCACCAGTTGCTTGTTGATGAACTGCTGCGCCGTCGAGCGCTGCCCGCAACGCTTGCCGACCGCGATGAACTTCGCATCCGCCGGCGCGTAGTCGAGCATCGCCGGCTCGACCAGCGCGTCGTGCAGCACGACCTGCGCCTGACCCAGCAGGCGCGCGCCGCGTACGGTGATGAGATCCGCGGCGCCCGGTCCGGCGCCGATCAGATAAACCTTGCCCATATTTTCCAACCCTGTATCGACCGGAGCGAGCCTGCGCTCTTGCGTCCGGCCTTAAGCCGTCAGCGCGCGAATCATGCCCGCAGCCACCGTGTGATGCGTCGCCTCGTCGATGAGAACGAACGCGCCGGTGCCGGGATGTGCATCATACAGGTCCGCGACCAAAGGCTTTTGCAGCGTGAGCGCCACGCGGCCGATATCGTTCATGGCGAGTTCCTGGCGGTCCACGGCGTGCGACAGCGTATGCACGTCGAGCACTTCCTTGATCGCGCCGATCTTCGCGAACACCGTGCTGGTGGTTTGCTTGAGCAGGTACTTGCGCGCCGTCGAAAGCGGCTCTTCGTCGAACCAGCAGAGGTCGGCTTCCAGCTTCTTTGCCGGTTGCGTGGCGTCGCCGGCCGGCACGAAGGTGTCGCCGCGCGAAACGTCGACATCTTCTGCCAGGCGAATCGTCACGGTCTGGCCCGCGAAGGCGCGATCAACCTGCGCCGTGCCGCCCGGCACCGGCGCGATGATTTCCGCAACCGTCGCGGCGCGGCCTGCGGGCAGCACCGTGATGGCGTCGCCGAGCTTCACTTCGCCCGCTTCGACACGGCCCATGTAGCCGCGGAAGTCGTCTGCGCTCGAACCGTCCTGGCGCGCGACCCACTGCACCGGGAAGCGCAGCGCTTCACCCGTCGGCTGCGCAACCGGCAGACCTTCGAGCAGATCGAGCAGCGGCTCGCCTGCATACCACGGCATGCGCTCGCTCAGCGTCACGATGTTGTCGCCCTTGAGCGCCGACACCGGCACGAAACGCACGTTGGCAAGGCCAAGCTGGCGCGCGAGCGCGACATAGGCTTCGCGGATCAGGTTGAACGTCGCTTCGCTGTAATCGACCAGATCCATCTTGTTGATCGCAACGATCACGTGTTGCAGACCGAGCAGCTTGACGATGGCGCTATGGCGCTTGGTTTGCGGCAGCAGTTGCGTCACGCCGTCTTCGACCGTCACACGCGTCGGGTCGATCAGGATGATCGCGGCGTGCGCGGTGGACGCGCCCGTGACCATGTTGCGCGTGTACTGCTCGTGGCCCGGGGTATCGGCGATGATGAACTTGCGCTTGGCCGTGGCGAAGTAGCGGTACGCCACGTCGATCGTGATGCCCTGCTCGCGCTCGGCTTCCAGGCCGTCCGTGAGCAGCGACAGGTCGATTTCGTCGCCGACGGTGCGCTTGTTCTTCGCACGCGAGAGCGCCGAAAGCTGATCGCTCAAAACAGCCTTGCTGTCGTACAGCAGGCGGCCGATCAGCGTGCTCTTGCCGTCGTCTACGCTGCCCGCCGTGATGAAGCGCAGCACGCCGAGGTCTTCAGGTTGATGCGTCGTAACCATGTTCAATTCTTCCTCTGCGTGCTTTTAGAAATAACCTTGCTTCTTGCGCTGTTCCATCGCGGCTTCCGACGCCTGGTCGTCCATCCGCGTGGCGCCGCGTTCCGTGATTTCCGTCACGGCGGTCTCTGCGATGATCTTCTCGATGTTGTCGGCATCGCTCGCCACCGGGCAGGTGCAGCTGATGTCGCCCACGGTACGGAATCGCACCTGAGCCATTTCGCTGACTTCGCCTTCCTTCATCGGCGTGAGCGGCGTGACCGGCACCAGCAGGCCGTTGCGGCGCACGATCTCGCGCTGGTGCGCGTAGTAGATCGACGGCAGTTCGAGCTTTTCGCGCTCGATGTACTGCCACACGTCCAGTTCGGTCCAGTTCGAGATCGGGAACACGCGCAGGTGCTCGCCATTGTGCAGACGCGCGTTGTAGATGCTCCACAGTTCCGGGCGCTGCGCCTTCGGATCCCACTGGCCGAATTCGTCGCGGAACGAGAAGATGCGCTCCTTCGCGCGGGCCTTCTCTTCGTCGCGGCGCGCACCGCCGATCATCGCCGTGTAGCCGTATTGCTCGATGGTTTCGAGCAGCGTCACCGCTTGCGCGGCATTACGCGAATCGGTTTCGCGGCGCAGGCGCACCGTGCCCTTCTTGATCGAATCTTCGACGTGACCGACCACGAGTTCCGCGCCGATTTCGGCTGCGCGGCGATCGCGGAAGTCGATCACTTCTTCGTAGTTATGACCCGTGTCGATGTGCACGAGCGGGAACGGCAGCGAGGTCTTGCGGTTCGCACCCAGACCAAACGCCTTCAGTGCGAGCGCGAGCACGACCACCGAATCCTTGCCGCCCGAGAACAGCAGCGCGGGCTTGCTGCACTCGGCAACGAGTTCGCGCAGGATGTGGATCGACTCGGCTTCGAGCCAGTCGAGATGGTCCATGCGGTTCGCCGTGACCTGAAGCGGCGCATTCACTGCGGAGTCGAGCGTCGTGCTCATGTTCGGATCCTTCGTCTGATCGCGTCCCGTTCCGGAGATTCGGGAAAATTCGGGAACGCGTTACTCTGTATTCGACTTTCGCCGCCGTTCGCTACAACGCTGAAAACGGCGCGAAAACTTCAATCTTAGCTTGCGCGACTGATCGGGGAAACCAGCGGCGAAACGTCCGCGGCCGCTTCGACCACCGGAATCGCGGAGACCGACGTGATGTGCAGTCCGCATTCCTTGGTGTCGCGCGATTCCCACCACCAGCGGCCCGCACGGCTGTCTTCGCCGGGACGGATCGCACGCGTACAGGGCTCGCAACCGATGCTCGGATAACCGCGTGCATGCAGCGGATTCACCGGCACGTCGAAGGCGCGCAGATAGGTCCAGACATCGGCTTCGGTCCAGTCCGCGAGCGGGTTGAACTTGTCGATGTTGCGGGCTTCGTCGCGTTCTTCTTCATGCAGCTCCGCACGCGTGACCGACTGCTCGCGGCGCTGGCCCGTGACCCACGCCGACACGCCCGACAGCGCGCGATTGAGCGGCTCGACCTTGCGGATCTCGCAGCAGCGCTTGCGCAGATCGACGCTCTCATAGAACGCATTCAGGCCGTGCTGCGTGACGTATTCGTCGATCGCGTCCGGTTGCGGATGAAACTGCTCGATCTCGTAGCCGTAGCGCGCGCGCACCGTGTCGATCATGCCCACGGTTTCCGCGTGCAGGCGGCCCGTGTTCAGCGAGAAGATGCCGATCTTCACACCGCGCGAAAGGATCGCGTGGGTGATCAGCATGTCTTCGGCGGCGAGGCTGCTGGCTAGCTTGACGTCGGCGTGACGCGCGGCGATCGAATCGAGCAGCGCATCCAGGCGCTCGATCTTCGCTTGCAGTTGCGTCGACACTTCAGCACTGACTTCGCTGGCTGGCGTGGAAACGTCGGCACTCATGCTGCGACGCCTCGTTGCCCTTCCTTGCGGCGGAACAGCGGCGACGGCTCGTCGAACGCGCCCTGGTATTGCACCGTGAACTCGGTGAACGCCTTCAGTGCGTCGTTGATGTCCTTGTCGGCGCGCAGTGCGTACGCGTCAAAACCGCAACGCTCGTAGAAGCGCAGCTGGTCGCGCAGCACGTCGCCGATCGCGCGGATTTCGCCCTTGTAGCCATAGCGCTCGCGCAGCAGACGCGCGATCGAATAGCCGCGGCCATCGCGGAACACCGGGAAATCCACGCCGATCAGCGCGATCTTGTCGAACTCGGCGACCACGTCGGCCGGTTCGCTGTCCGGCGCGAGCCACACGCCCAGTTCGTCCTTGCCGCGTGCGGCGACCAGCGCCTCGCGGTTGGCCTGGAAGTACGCGAACGGAACCAGCACCTTGCCGTCGGGCAGCGCGGCCACATCCGGCAGCACGCCGTCTTCAGCTGCGCGCACGACCTGCCAGTTGTCTTCAACGATCTCGCGGTTCTTGATGATCAATGCCATTGCTTAACTCTCGTATCTCGTTGACTGCGGATCAGGCGTGGGCCGGCTGGCGCGATGCGTACACGCGCTCCTTGAACGGGGCCATGCCGATGCGGTCGTACGTGTCGATGAAACGCTCGCCGTCGATGCGGTGTTCGACAAACGTGTCGATCACCTTCTGCACCACGTCGGGCATCTCTTCCGCCGAGAACGACGGGCCGATCACGCGGCCAAGGCGCGCGCCATTGGCGCCATTGCCCTGCTCGCCGCCGAGCGACACCTGGTACCACTCCGAACCGTCCTTATCCACGCCCAGCACGCCGATGTTGCCGACGTGATGGTGACCGCACGAGTTCATGCAGCCCGAGATGTTGAACGACAGGTCACCCAGGTCGTAGACGAAATCGAGGTTCTCGAAACGCTCCTGGATCGCCAGCGCGATAGGGATCGACTTCGCATTCGCGAGCGAGCAGAAGTCGCCGCCCGGACACGCGATGATGTCGGTCAACAGACCGATGTTCGCGGTCGCGAAGCCCTGTTCCTTCGCCTTTTCCCACAGCGCGAACAGGTCGCGCTTCTTCACATCCGCGAGAATCAGGTTCTGCTCGTGCGAGACGCGGATCTGGCCGAACGAGTATTCCTCGGCCCAGTCGGCCACGGCTTCCATCTGCTTGTCGGTGGCGTCGCCCGGCGCGATGTTGCGCGGCTTGAGCGAGACGGTGACCGACGTATAACCCGGCACACGGTGCGGGCGCGTATTACGCTCGACCCAGCGCGCGAAGGCGCGGCTTTCCAGCAGATGCTTTTCGAACGACGTGTCGGTATCGGCGAGCTTTTCGTAGGCCGGCGGCACGAAATACTGCGAGACGCGCTCGACTTCGGCCTGCGTGAGCGTCGAAGGACCGTCCTTCAGGTGCTGCCACTCCTCTTCCACTTGCTGCGCGAACTTCTCGGGCGAGAGCGCCTTCACGAGAATCTTGATGCGCGCCTTGTAGAGGTTGTCGCGGCGGCCGTAGCGGTTGTACACGCGCAGCACGGCTTCGCAGTAGGTCAGCAGATGCTGCCACGGCAGGTTGCGCTTGATGATCGCGCCGATGATCGGCGTGCGGCCCAGACCGCCACCCGCGAGGATGCTGGCAACCACTTCGCCCTGTTCGTTGCGCTCGAGGTAGACGCCCAGATCGTGGATCTGCACGGCGGCGCGGTCTTCCTTCGAACCCGAGACAGCGATCTTGAACTTGCGCGGCAGCCACGCGAATTCGGGGTGGAACGTCGACCATTGACGCATGATCTCGGCCCACGGGCGCGGATCGACGACTTCGTCGGGCGTCACGCCCGCGAACTGGTCGGCGGTAATGTTGCGGATGCAGTTGCCCGACGTCTGGATGCCGTGCATCTGGACGGACGCGAGCTTGGCGAGGATTTCAGGCGTTTCTTCGAGCTTGATCCAGTTGTACTGGATGTTCGAGCGCGTCGAGAAGTGGCCGTACTCGCGGTCGTGCTCGCGCGCGATCTGGCCGAGCATGCGCAGTTGATCGCTACGCAGATTGCCGTACGGAATCGCGACGCGAAGCATGTAGGCGTGACGCTGGTAGTACAGGCCGTTCTGCAGACGCAGCGGACGGAATTCTTCTTCGCTCAATTCGCCCGACAGGCGGCGGCGGACCTGGTCGCTGTATTGCGCGACGCGCTCGTCGACGATGGTCTGGTCGTACTGATCGTATTGGTACATTCGGGGACCCCAGGGTTGTATCAATCGCGGCGTTCCGGTTACGCCACGTTCTCCGACTTCGACTTGGCCAGTTCTGGTCTGCCTGACACGGCGCCTTCAAATCGCCGGTCATTTGCTAATGACCAAAACAGATATCCATATTGGAAAAGTTGGGGAAATGGTAATAAACTCGCCTTATATTTCAAACGATCTAAAAATCAGGTTGATATGCCAAGGGGTTATATATGAACCTGCATCAGTTCCGCTTCGTGCGCGAGGCTGT
>NZ_DASZJJ010000099.1:0-9765 GCF_035948235.1 Paraburkholderia sp.
GCAGCTTGGACGCGCTCATGGACGGCCTGGCAGAGGGGACAACGAGACGAACGATGTCTCTTATCGTCGCAGAGTGCTGCACTGCAAACTGTTGGGCAGGCCACAAACCGGCGGACCGCAATCACGCATCGTGTGCCGTCCAACAGATTTCGGCGGCCACGCTATATACAGTGCGCCGTATCGATATGCATGCAGTGCTGATGTGTCTGACAAATCACTCGACGCATCTCCCTCGTTTGCGTGCTGACGATGTCTGTCTCACTCGCACGAGCGCCCGCATGCTGCGTGACCGGTGTCGTGTATCGAGTCAAACACCATTCCTGAAGACCCACCAAACACGGTGTTTTGTGCGGTTGCCCACGCATGCGCACGACTAACGTCTGTACCGCTGGCCACGCGGCGAGGATCGCAGACCGTTGGTGTGATTGCGCACGGAATGACGCCGACGCTCCCCGTAATTTGTCGATAAGGACCTGGACATCAACGAATGATGCCGGGATCCGGGGGCCGAAGATCAGCGTGAAGGGCTCCCACGATGCTGCGCGAACAGAGGGATTTGCAAAGCGGCATCTGGCTTGTGCGGTGGGCGGGGTTTAGCGACACCTGCTCTCCGACCGGATCAGATGGACTTTGCAGACGGCGCAGCAGCATCGCGATTGAGAGAAGGGGGCTAACACTTTCACAGTTCACGCCATGTCTTGGGGTAGGCAAATGTCTGAGCTAGTTCATCGTGCGATCGATATCGCACTCATCGTACTAGGTGCGTTCGGCGCGCTGCATCTGAATCTGAACCTGCCTGACGTGGGCACCGCGCATCGTCTCGATCCCACGCTCGTTGCATTCGTGGCCGCGCTCGCGTTGTCGGTGTTTCCGGCGTGCGGCACTTATCCATCGCGCGGCAGCCGCTCTGTGATGAACGTCGCGAGCCGCACCGCTTTTGCGTGGCTCGCGGTGCAGCTTTGCGGTCTTGCTCTGCTCTATGCACTGCATCGCGATCACCTGGTGTCGATGCCGTGGTTCATCTATTGGACGATGACCACGGGCCTCGCGCTGCTGGCTTCGCACACGTTGTTCGTAGGCTTTGGCGCGACACGGGTTGCGGGCGTAAGCGCGCGTGGCGCCGCAGGCGTCGTGCGCCGTGACCCGCTGGACGCGCTCGAATTGCCTTCGCGCATCGATGTGCTGCGTCACGCCGTCAAACGCGCATTCGACGTGACGGGCGGTCTTGTGCTGATCGTGCTGCTGCTGCCGACGCTCATTACGATCGGCCTGATCGTGAAACGCGACGGCGGCCCGGCGATCTACGGCCACACGCGTGTAGGCCGCAACGGCAAGAAGTTTCGCTGTCTGAAGTTTCGTTCGATGGTTATGAATTCGGACGAGGTGCTCAAGCAGCTGCTCGCCACCGATCCGGCCGCGCGTGCGGAATGGGAACGCGAATTCAAGCTCAAGGACGACGTGCGCGTCACGCGCATCGGTCGCTTCCTGCGCCGCTCCAGTCTCGACGAGCTGCCGCAACTCTGGAATGTGGTGCGTGGCGAGATGAGCCTGGTCGGTCCGCGGCCGATCATCGACCAGGA
Organism: Paraburkholderia sp.; assembly: GCF_035948235.1. Taxonomy (GTDB): domain Bacteria; phylum Pseudomonadota; class Gammaproteobacteria; order Burkholderiales; family Burkholderiaceae; genus Paraburkholderia. The sequence continues at coordinate 1,581 of NZ_DASZJJ010000099.1, forward strand.
GCTGGAGCGTTACGGCGCGAACAGCAAGTACTACTTGATGGCCACGCCCGGCATTACCGGCCTGTGGCAGGTGAGCGGCCGTTGCGAGACCGATTACGCGACGCGAATTTCGCTCGACGTGACGTATGTGCAGAACTGGTCCCTGCATCGGGACGTCGAGATTCTCTTCAAGACACTTTTCGTGGTGATCAGAGGGACCGGCGCGTATTGAGTTCAGCGGCGCGAGCCAGAAAGAACTGAAGACGAGACGGGATCGTTCAGGGCGGAGACAGCAGGAGAGAGCAGTCGGCAGGTCGGAAAGCGAAACAGCACCGTAAATATAACTACAGGCAGGGGTAGGCGGGCCGGACCGCCCGTATACGGGCGCCGGCTCTTGGGATTTGCCGGCCGGGATCCGCGGCGCGCTGGACGCCGCGGGACGGCCAAACGCAATTGGGGGTGGGACGATGTTGCTCGGCAAAGCAGGTGAAACATGGGACCGCGCACGCGCGAAATGGGCACGCGCGGTATGGCTACGTTTATGCGCGCTGCGCATGCGTGCAAGGCTATCGATGGGCCTGGCGTTGGCGGCAGCGGCTGCGGCGCTGGCCGGATGCGCGCTTTCGCCAGGGATGTCGTTCAGCGGGATGTCGTCGGATTCGGGCACCAGCACAGGCGCCATGGCCACGAGCCCAGGTGGCACGAACGTCGCCGCTACCGCGCTCGCGAAGCAGGGTCTGGACGGTGCACCATCCGGATCGCTCGTCGAAATCACGCGCGAACTCGTGGAAAAGGAACGCGCAGCGCGGCCTACCGGCGTGCCTGTCGATGTGACACAAATGTTCGCCAAGGCCTCGCCCTATGAGGTCGGGCCCGGCGACATCCTGAGCATCGTGGTGTGGGATCACCCCGAACTCAACATGCCTGCCACAGCCGGTGGCGGCGGTCCGGATGCCTCCGGCGCCAATTCGATCGCCCAGGGCTACACCGTCGATACCAGCGGTTTCATCCAGTACGCCTATATCGGTCCGCTCAAGGTCGAGGGGATGACGGAGATGGGCGTGCGCGATGCGCTCGCGGCGAAGCTCGCGAAATACGTGCGCCAGCCGCAGGTAACGGTGCGCATCCAGACCTACCGCAGCAAGCGTGTCTATCTTGACGGCGAAGTCAAGACGCCGGGCGTGCAGGTGCTCAACGACATGCCGATGACGCTGCCCGAAGCGATCAACCGCGCAGGCGGTTTCACGGATAAGGCCGACCGCTCTCAGGTGGCGGTTACGCGCGGCGACAACACCGTGGTGGTAGACATGCCCGACATGATCCGCAAGGGGGTGAACCCTGATCGCATCATCCTGCGCGACGGCGACCTCGTGCGCGTGTATTCGGGCGTGGACAGCAGGGTATTCGTGATCGGCGAAGTGCAGCGGCCCGGCAGCGTGACGTTCAACAACGGACGGATGTCGCTGAATCAGGCGCTCGGCGACGCGGGCGGCATCAGCCAGGTCTCGGGCGACGCCTCGCAGGTTTATGTGGTGCGCGGACGAGACACCTCGAAGCCCGTGGTCTACCACCTCGACGCTTCGTCGGCTTCGGCGATGGCCACTGCTGACGCGTTCGAAATGAAGCCTAACGATGTGGTGTTCGTGGACGCCTCTGCGCTCGTGAAGTGGAGCCGCGTGATCGGATTGATCCTGCCGGCCACCCAGGCTGCGGCTGCAGGCCGCGCGGTGGGCTACTAAGCGGATATCGGCAAAACAGGATGCCTTGCGCCGAGAGCGGCTGCGAGCGTGTCGATTGGAGAGAACAGATGAACCAGCGTGATTACCTGCTCGATGGTCCTGGCGACCCCGGCTTGCCTGCCCCGCCTGAAGGCGGCCATATCGGCGGCGTGCTCGACACGCTTTATCAGAGCCGCAAGACCATAGCGATGGTCACGGCGTTGTTCGGCCTGGTGGGCGGCGCGTACGCGCTGCTTGCGCGGCCGGTCTATCAGGCCGATATCCTGCTCCAGGTGGAGGACAGCCAGAACTCCACCAAGAGCGCGCTTGCCGATCTGTCGTCGATGTTCGCGGTGAAGACGGCGGCCTCGGCGGAAATCGAGGTGTTGCGCTCGCGCATGATCGTTTCGCGCGCGGTGGAAGCCACGCAGCTATATCTCGATGCGACGCCACGTTACTTCCCTGTGGTGGGGCAGTGGATGTCGCGGCACCTGCATGTCTCGAACTGGTCTGGCTGGGGTGGCTATGCGTGGGGCGACGAGGGCATCGACATCGCCCACTTCGATGTACCCGATCGACTGCACGGCGCGCGCTTCACGCTGACCGCGATGGAAGATGGAGAGTATCGGCTGGAGCACAACGGCGTGGCACTAACGGGGCACGTTGGCGTGCCGCTGCATGCCGCGGTGGCGGGCGGTTCGGTCGATCTGCTCGTGCGCGCTATCGATGCGCGCCCCGGCGTGACCTTCCAGATCATTCGCAACTCGGAACTGGCTGCGATCCAGGCGTTGCAGGCCGGTCTGATGATCTCGGAGAAAGGTAAGGAATCCGATGTGATTGGTGTGGCGCTCGAAGGCGGCGACGCGGCCAAGACGAGTGCGATCCTCAATGCGATCGGCAACGAATACGTGCGCCAGAATGCCCAGCACACCCAGGAAGAGGCCGAAAAGCAGATCGACTTTCTCGACAAACAGTTGCCCGAACTGAAGGCGCAGCTTGAAAAAGCCGAAAGCGAATTCAACGCCTTCCGTTCGGCGCACGGCGCGGTCGATCTGAGCGCCGAGGCCACGGCGCTGCTGCAAAGCTCGTCGCTGGCGCAGTCGCGTATCGCCGATCTGAAGCAGACGCGCGCACAGCTGATGGCGCGCTTCACGCCGGACAACCCGGCCGTGATCGCCATTGACGGGCAGATCGACGAAGCCCAGAAGGCGCTCGCGCAACTCGCGTCGCAAACGCGGCAACTGCCACCGCTCGAACAGGGAGTGCTGCGTTTGCAGCGCGAGGTGCAGGTCGACACCAACATCTACACGAACCTGCTCAATAACCGCGAGCAATTACGCCTGCTCAAGGCCGGCAAGGTGTCGAACGTGCGTCTGATCGACACCGCGGCGACGCCGGAAAGCCCCGTGCGGCCAAAGCGCGCTTTCATCTTCGTGGCGGCGCTGCTTACCGGGCTGTTCGTGAGTGTGGCGATGTCGCTGCTCAAGCGCCGGCTCAACAGTGGGATCGCGGTGGCCGACGAAATCGAAGTGGGCACCGGCCTCACGGTGTATGCGGCCGTGCCGCGCAGCCGCGTGCAGCAGACGCTCACGCGCCGCCTGCCGGTGACCTCGCAAGGCCCCACCGCGGTGCTCGCGCATACGGCCGCATTCGATGCGGCGGTGGAGAGCCTGCGCAGCTTCCGTAGTGCGCTGGAGTTCGCATTGGAAGAGGCGACCAACCATATCGTGCTGCTTGCAGGGCCGACTCCGGTGATCGGCAAGTCGTTCGTCTCAGTGAATCTCGCGGCGCTGCTGGGCGCGTCGGGCAAGCGCGTGCTGCTGATCGACGCCGATCTGCGGCGCGGCTCGCTCAATCGCAACGTGGGCGTGCCGTGCAGTCCCGGCATTATTGATATCGTCGAGAAGGACGGCGATTACGACGGTGCGATTCATCGCCAGGTGATGCCGGGCGTGGACTTCGTCGCCAACGGCGGCTACGTGACCAACGCGAGCGAGCTGCTCAAGGGCCGCAGCTTCCAGCGCTTCGCGCAGTGGGCTGACGGGGAATACGACGTCGTCCTGATCGACGCGCCGCCGATCCTGCCGGTCGCGGACTCCGGCATCGTCGCCAATCTCGCCGGTACGGTTTTCCTGATCGCGCGCTATGGGGTCACGAGCGTGTCGGAGCTGCGCGAATCGGTGCGCCGTTTCTCGCAGATCGGCGTGCCTATCCGCGGCGTGATCTTCAACGACACCACGACGCGGCCCGGCAAATATGGCAGCGAATATTCGGCCTATGGCTATTCCGCCTATGGTCATCCCGAAGGTGAAGGCGCCGTCAGGAGCTGAGCGCGTGAAATCCGTCACGGTCGTCATCGTCAACTATAACTACGAGCGTTTCCTGTGCGAAGCGATCGACTCCGCGCTCGCGGCTGCGCGTGTGCATGGGCGCGTGGTCGTGATCGACGATGGATCGACGGACCGCTCGCGCGAGATCATCGAAGGCTATGGCGAGCGCATTGTCCCGGTCTTCAAGGAGAACCAGGGGCAGTGCTCGGTCTACAACCTCGGCCTCGCGCTGGCGGACACCGAATATGTGCTCTTTCTTGACGCCGATGACGTGCTTTACCCGGACGCTCTCGAGGCGGCGCTGGGTGCGTTCGACAGCGGCGATTTCGTCAAGGTGCAGTTTCGCCTCGACGTGATCGGTGTGGATGGCTCGCCCACGGGCGCCCAGGTGCCGGGCTCGACGCCGCCTGGCGAGTGCGCGTCGCTTCTGCGGCGTGGCTGGCTGTATCCCTCGCCGCCGGCGTCGGGCAATGTGTATCGGGTGAGCGCGCTGCGTTTGGTGTTTCCCATTCCGCTGTCCAAAGGCCACCCCAAGGCGGCCGACTTCTTTGCGATCTACGGCGTCGCGTTGACCGGCGCGATCTGCTCGCTCGATGTCGCGCTAGGAGGGTATCGCATCCATGTGAAGGCGCAGGACAAGCTCGCGGCATCGGCAGGGCTGGGTGCGCTGTCGATGGGCAACTACGTGAGCGTGACGGAAGTCGAGCACTCGTTTCCGTGGCGCTGGGCGACGTTGCGCGAGATGGTGTCCACGCGGCTGGGCGAAGACCTGCCGTCGCGTTTTATCGACTTTTCTTACGAGAAGAACCGGCTATGCGTGCGCCTCTACGACGCGACCACCAGCGAGCGCTGGCGCTACCTGATGTTCGACTCGCGGCGCTATCTGCACGCGCTGCTCTGGAATCCGTTCTGGCGTCCCAGTAAGAAGCTGGCTGCGCTGGGACTCACGCTGATGTGCCTCATACCGTCGCGTCAGCTCAACAAATACGCGCTGCGCTATATCGCGAACCCGATGGCGCGGCACGATGCCGTCGCCCGCGGATGATGCGATGCGCAGGCCATGCTCGGGACCCCACGATGAAACCCTCGTACGCCCGTCCTCTGGTCATCAACGGACGTTTTCTCGGTCGCCGTGCAACCGGCGTGGATCGCTTTGCGTTCGAGACGGTGCGCGCGCTCGACGCGATGCTGGTGAGCGGCGACCCGCTCGTGGCCAACCTGGACGCGGAGGTCGTCGTGCCGGCCTCGCTCGCGGCGCTGCCCAACCCGTTCTCGCATGTGCGCCTGCGCGCTTGCGGGCGTGGCGGCGGTATGCGCTGGGAGCAGATCGCCTTGCCGCAGGCAGCCGCCCGCGGTTTGCTGCTGAATCTGTGTAATTCGGGGCCGCTGTTGTGCCGCAGCCAGGTCACCGTGCTGCACGATGCAGCGCCGGCCCGCGTGCCGCAAAGTTACAGCCGGCCGTTTGTCGCGTGGTATCGGCTGATGGCTCCGAGCATCGGGCGCATTGCACGCCGCGTGCTTACGGTGTCGGAGTTTTCGCGGCGCGAGATTGCGGACGCCTATCGCATTCCGCTCGGCAAGATTGGCGTCGTGCCTGAAAGCGGCGAGCACATGTTGCGCTTTGCCGCCGAGGCCGGTCTGGATCACGCGACAGGGATCGCGACGCCAGCGTGCGCGCAGGATGTGCCGGAAGCGCAGCGCCCCTTCGTGCTGGCCGTTGGCAGTCTGAACCAGCACAAGAATTTCAGGCTCGTCGCGGATGCGGCGCGCCTGATACGCGACGCGCGGTTCGACATCGTGGTGGTAGGCGGTGGCGATGCGCGTGTGTACGGCGCGGCTCACGGGGTGATGCCTGCATTCGTGAAACACCTCGGCTATGTGAACGACGCGCAGCTCGTGTCGCTCTATCGCCGCGCCGCATGCTTTGTCTACCCCTCGCGATATGAGGGCTTTGGGCTGCCGCCGGTCGAGGCGCTCGCGCTCGGCTGCCCGGTGATCGCTTCGCGTCTGCCATCGGTCGTGGAAGCGTGCGGGGACGCCGTGCTCTACACCTCACCCGACGACCCGGCGCAACTCGCCGGGCTGCTCGAACGGGTGACGGCCGATATGTCGCTGCGCGAGACGTTGCGTGAGCGCGGGCGGCGCCGTACCGCCGAACTGACGTGGCGAGCGACGGCCGTCAAGCTGATCGAGGAGATTTCGCCATGGCTCATGTAGTTCAAACCCATTCCGTCGTGAGCGATTACACGCGCTTCGGCCGGGTCGCGGTCGTGCACGACTGGCTAGTGTCGTACGCGGGGTCGGAGAAGGTGCTGGAGCAGATCATCAAGCTGTGGCCGCAGGCCGACCTGTTCAGCATCGTCGACTTCTTCCCCGAACAGCATCGCGACGCATTGGGCGGCAAGCACGCGAACACGTCGTTCATCCAGCGCCTGCCGCGCGCGAAAAAGTCGTTTCGCGCGTATTTGCCGCTCATGCCGCTCGCCGTTGAGCAGTTCGACCTCTCGGGCTACGACCTTGTGATTTCGTCGAGCCACGCGGTGGCCAAGGGCGTGCTCACCGGCCCGCACCAGGTGCATGTGAGTTACGTGCATTCGCCGATCCGCTACGCCTGGGATCTGCAGCACCAGTATCTCGCCGAGGCCGGTATGCAACGCGGCGCGAAGAGCTGGCTCGCGCGCACGGTCCTGCATTACCTGCGCATCTGGGACCAGCGCACCGCGCACGGCGTGGATACGTTTGTTGCCAACTCGGATTTCGTTGCGCGGCGTATTCGCAAGGCGTATGGCAGCGACGCGAAAGTGATCTATCCGCCCGTCGACATCGAGCGCTTCGAATTGTCCGTGCAGCACGAAGATTTTTATCTGGTCGCCTCGCGCATGGTGCCGTACAAGCGCATTCCATTGCTGGTCGAGGCGTTCGCAGCAATGCCGCAGCGCAGGCTCGTGGTCATCGGCGACGGCCCGGATTTCGAGCGCGCGAAAGCGCTTGCTACGCCGAACGTGAAGCTACTTGGCTATCAGCCAGACAGCGTGCTGGTCGACTATATGCAGCGCGCGCGCGCGTTTGTTTTCGCGGCGGAGGAGGACTTCGGCATTTCGGTGGTGGAGGCACAAGCGTGCGGCACGCCGGTGATCGCATTTGGCCGCGGCGGCGTACGCGAGACCGTGATCGACTCGGAGGATCCGGATCGCGCCACTGGGCTGTTTTTCAACGAGCAGACCGTGGCGTCCGTGGTCGACGCGCTCGGGCGCTTTGAGGCGCGTGCGCTCATGCGTCCCGAAGTGTGTCGCCAGAACGCGCAGCGCTTCTCTATGGAACGCTTCAGGCGTGAGTTCTTCGGCACGGTCGAGCGTGCCATGGCCCAGGCGCGCGGCGTGACGGAGCAGCCCGCGCCGGTACGGCGCCTCGAAGCGGTCTGAAGTGTTGTTAGCGGGTGTGAGGCGGATCGGGGGCGTAGGGCTTTCGTGTCACATCCAGTACGTCAAACAGGCGTCATCGAAAAATTCATCTGGCGAAACCATGAAAAAGTACGTCATCGTAGCGACCAAGGGGCGTCCGGCCGAAACGGCGATTCTGCTCGACTATCTCGCCGATCAGGAGGTGCGGCCCGACGGCGTCTATGTGGTCGGCACCTGTGCAGCGGATCTTCCTGACGTCACGGGACATCCGTTGCATGACTACGCGCGTGTCGTGCTGCTGGTGGGGAAAACCGCGGGCTCGACTTTTCAACGTAACGACGGCATCGAGGCATTGCTCAGGGCACGGGCGGCCGTGAACTGCAGCGAGCGCTGGTTCGCGTGTTTCTTCGACGACGACTTCCGTCCGCATCGGGCATGGTTGCGTCAATGCGAGGCGCTCTTCACCGAGCTGCCCACGGCGATCGGCATGACGGGGCAGGTCTTGGCCGATGGCGTCAAGACGGGCGGCATCGACGAGAGGGATGCGCTGCGTTTTCTGAGCGGCGAACTCGCGCCACAGGAGCACTGGGCGTCGGGCAGCGAGCGCAAGGAGATTCGCTGCGCCTACGGGTGCAATATGGCGTTCGTCGACCGGGTGATCGAGCGTTGCCGGTTCGACACCGCGTTGCCGCTATACGGCTGGCAGGAAGATTACGATTTCACCGCCTGCGCGAAGGCGTTCGGGCCGGCCGTCTAC
>NZ_DASZJJ010000100.1:0-29133 GCF_035948235.1 Paraburkholderia sp.
GTTCAACGCGCCGGTGGTGGGCCGCATGGGCGTGACCGCCCGTTACGACCTGCTGGCCGACAGCAAGAACGGCGGCGGCGGTGGCGGCGTGGCGCTCAACGGCAACGGTATGGACCCGTACAACGGCTTTGGTATTGGTGCAGACTGCCTGGCAAATTCGGAAGCCAACGGCGGCCTGGGCTTCCAGTGCAAGGGCGCGGTACGTCAGGACGTAGCGCTGGACCTGCTGTTCTATCCGACGCAGCAGATCACGGTGAAGGTCGAATACCGCCACGACTGGGCGTCGCAGAATGTGTTCCTGCGTAACGACGGTTCGTACAGCAAGAGCAACGACTTGCTGGGAGCGCAGTTCATCTATTCGTTCTAAGGAGTGCATTGCGGGCGGCGCGCCTGCGGAATCCTCCGCATCGCCGCCCGCTCTTTTTTCGTACGTGCTTTATTTCGTACGTCTTTCCTATGCTCAAATTCGCCAATCAGTCTCACGTGCCGTCCTGGTATGCAGCCACTGCCAACGACGCGACGCGCCATCCTGTGTTGCAAGGTACGATCGACGCCGATGTCTGCGTGATCGGCGCCGGCCTCACGGGTGTTTCGACGGCTCTTAATCTTGCCGAACGCGGCTATCGCGTCGCGCTGCTCGAAGCGTCGAAAGTCGGATGGGCCGCAAGCGGGCGCAACGGTGGGCAACTGATTGGCGGCTTTGCGTGCGGTATCGACACGTTCGCGCAGTTCATGAACGAAAGCGAAGTGCAGCAGATGTGGGCGATGGGGCTCGAAACGCTCGATATCGTGAAGTCACGCGTGGCGAAGCACCAGATCGATTGCGCGCTGACCGAAGGCTATTTCACCGCCGCGAACAAGGCTCGCGACGTTGACGATCTCAAGCAGTGGCGCGACGAAGCCGCGCAACGCTTCGGCTACGACCGCTTTCGCTATGTCGATGGTGACGGCGTGCGCCAGTATGTGCAATCGGCGCGCTATCCGGGCGGTCTTTACGATCCCGATAGCGGTCATCTGCATCCGCTCAACTACACGCTGGGCCTTGCGCGCGCCGCGCGTGAAGCGGGCGTGCAGATATTCGAAGACAGCGCCGTCACGGCAATCCGCGACGAACAGGGCGGTCACACGATCGAAACGTCGCAAGGCAAGGTTCGCGCGAAATTCGTTGTGCTCGCATGCAATACCTATCTCGGCAAGCTCGCGCCTGACCTCGCGCGCAAGATCATGCCGGTGGGCACCTACGTGATCGCCACCGAGCCACTCGGCAAGGAACGCATGGCTGCGCTGATGCCCGCGCAGGCGGCCGTTTGCGATAGCCGCTTCGTGCTCGACTACTTCCGCCCTGCGCCGGATACGCGCATGCTGTGGGGCGGCAAGGTGAGCTATTCGACCTTCGAGCCGCGCAATCTGGGTGAAGCGATGCGCAGCGACATGCTCAAGACCTTCCCGCAACTCGCCGACGTGAAGGTCGATTATGCGTGGGGCGGCTTCGTCGATATCACCATGAATCGCGCGCCGCATTTTGGCCGCCTCTCGCCCACGGTATATTTCGCACAGGGCTTTTCCGGGCACGGCGTGAACACCACGGGACTCGCGGGCACGCTGATCGCCGAAGCGATTCACGGCCAGGCCGCGCGCTTCGACCTGTTCGGCAAGATCCGCCATCGCGACTTCCCCGGCGGCGCTTCACTGCGCACCCCCGCCCTCGTGCTTGCGATGGCGTGGTATCGAATGAAGGACCTGCTTTGATCGACCTGTTTTGATGGACTCCCACTGATGAAACTCGACCTCGACGCCCAGGCGGACGTGCTTGCCCGCCATTCCTATTACGAAGCCACCGCCACGCGCCCCGCCGACGACGACCCGGTCCTCGAAGGCGTGGTCGATGCGGACGTCTGCGTGATCGGCGCGGGCTTCGCGGGGCTGTCCGTCGCACTCGAATGCCGCGCGCGAGGTTTGTCGGTGGTCGTGCTCGACGCGCATCGGCCGGGCTGGGGCGCATCGGGGCGCAACGGCGGGCAGACGCTCGTGGGCTTCGCGAAGGACGAAGTGCTGGAGAAGCAACTCGGGCCGCAAGGCATTCGCGCAGCGTGGGCGCTGTCCATCGAGGGCGTGGCATTGGTGAAGGAGCGCATCGCGCGTTACGGCATCGACTGCGATTTCACCTCGGGCTATGTGACCGTGGCGACGAAGCCCAAGCGCGTGCCCGATCTGCGTGCGTGGATGGACGCCGCGCAGACGCGTTGGGGTTACGACAAGCTCGAATGGCAGGACACCGATGCAACGCGCGCGCGTGTCAATTCGCAGAGCTATCTGGCTGGCGTCTACGATCCCGTTTCCGGTCATCTGCATCCGCTCAAGTATTGCCTGGGTCTTGCCGCCGCCGCGCGCAAGGAAGGCGTGCAACTGTTCGCACATTCGCGCGCCATCGACGTGGTGCGCGGTGCGAAGCCGGTGGTGAAGACCGCGCGCGGAGAAGTGCGTTGCCGCTTCGTGGTGTCGTGCTGCAACGCCACGCCCGGCGGCGTGCTGCCCGCGCCCATCGAAGCGCGCATCGCGCCAATCGCCTCGTACATCATCGCGACCGAACCGCTGGGCCGCGAACGCGCCGACGCGCTGATTCCAGGTCGCGCGGCCATTTGCGACAACAACTTCTTTCTCGACTATTTCCGGCTATCGGCAGACGACCGGCTGCTGTTCGGCGGTCGCGCGGATTCGACGGGCGCCGCGCCCGCGCAACTCACCGAAGCGATGAAAGCGCGTATGACCGGCGTATTTCCGCAACTCGAAGGCGTGCAGGTGGAATATGCGTGGGGCGGCTTTGTCGACGTCACGCGCAATCGCGCGCCGGATTTTGGCGCGGTGGACCCGAATTACTACTACGTGCAGGGGTTTTCGGGGCACGGCGTCGCGCTCACGGGCATCGCCGGGCGCACGGTGGCGCAGGCCATTGCGGGCGAACGTACGTCGTACGAACTGTTCTCCAGAGTGCGGCACGCGCGCTTCCCGGGCGGACCGGCATGGCGTCGGCCCGCGCTGGAAATCGGCATGATGTATCACCGCGTGATGGAGATGTTCTAAACGCTCGCTTGCCGCTGCGTAGTGTTATGCAGTGGTGGCGACAGGGGCGACGCGATAGAGCGAAAACATCTTTCGCGCCTTGAATCCAAGGCGCTCGTAGAGTTTTATTGCCGACGCATTGTCGTCGCGTACATGAAGAAACGGGGTATCGCCGCGGGCCTGGATCTCGCCGCGAAGGATATTCATCAAACGCGCGGCGATGCCCCTGCCGCGATATCCGTCGTCAACGCAGACTGCGCTGATTTCGACAAAACCGTCCAGCCGCATGCGCTCGCCCGCCATCGCGATGAGATTGCCGCTTTCCCCGATGCCGATGTAATTGCCCGTTTCTATCGTACGGATTCCGAACGGTCCGGGTTTGGTACGACTGGCGAGGTCCAGCATTGCAGCGGCATCGGTGGTTTGCAGGCGAATCACGCCCGCATCGTCGGCGATTGGCAGCGCTTTTTCGTCGACCATCTGCAGCAGGGAGAAGGCTCGCTCGGCGTGCATGCCTTCGACTTCTGGGAGTTCCGTCCTCGATAGCAGCGAGGCGGATTCATCCGGTGAAATCAGCGATATGAGTGCCTGAAGCGATTCCGGTGCCTGCGTTTCGACAGCGGCAAACGGTGCTACCGCGCGATCGTAGCGACGCGCCGGGCCAGCGCCGTGGGCCAGTTGCGCCTGCTTCGTGGCCAGGGCAAACCATACGGGGTTGTCGAGCAAACTCGGGTCGTGATGTTTCATCTTGTCTCTCGCACTCAGACGATGGGGTGTGTGGAGATTCTAGTTAGAAACCGGGCACCGCCGATAGAGGCGGAAATGACAGGATTGAGGTCGTTTGCGACAGGTAATCGGCGCATCTCTGCCGAGGTCGGCGTTTGGTTTTTCGGAGTTTTCTGGTTCACCTGATCGTGCCTGCCGAGCGAGTATCGCCCTAATGAGAGAAATTTATCTCAATCCGCAGCGATTTCGCGGTCTGGGCCAGCGCGCTATCAGAGGAACAGGGAATGTCGAAGTCACGCAAACGGAAACAACCATGCTGAGACGATATGTCTGCGTGGGAGACGGCCCCGAAACGGGAGGCGAAATCCGGTCATTTCAGAGTCATCCTTACTCAATCAGCGGTCATCAAGCCGCAATCGTGGGCGGCAAGGCGTGGTGTCTGGCGTGCGAGAGTGTCGGGACCATTGCGAAAGCCGGGGGCTTACGTCGTCACGTGCATTGCGGCAAAGAACTAGCTGTCGATGGTGACGTTCTGCTGTGCAAATGTGAGCGTCCACCGAAAATGCTTTCGCGCGTGCAAACCATCGCGTGGTTTGAAGATGGTGGAGAAGGTCGTGGTCAGTATGGGAGTGCCGGGGATGTGAAAGCCATCCCTTCGTCCCTACTCTTTGACGAGCAGGCTGAATTGGTGGGAGTGGGCGCGAGGGAGGGTTATCCGTATTTCATCGAAACGCAGGATGGGCAACAGTTCTCCGGACGGCTTGTGGGGATTGGTCGACTGCCTCGCATCTATTTGGCTAACCAGGACCGCTACTCAGTCTATTGAGGCGACGAAGCGTTGGCCCGAGAGGACGCCCTATAATGCCGAACAATAAGACAGTCATTGAGACCAACGAAACGCGTGGTTCGGTAGTAACGATTACGCTAAATGCACTGACATTTGAGCAACTTTGGGCCTCGTATCCTGCGTTTGATCCGTGCACCGGTCCCTATCGCGATCAATGCGCTGCTCGCATTGGAGAAATGTTCCGAATTTGCGGCATTCAGGGGCTCTCCTTTAAGGGCGCTCGCTGTGACGTCGATCATCCAGGACACATGCTCCGTGCCGCCGAAGTGGCCGCATGGTTGAAACGACGCCCGTTTGCTGGCTGTCCGGCCGCTAAATCACTCCATCCAAATATCTGGGAGCAGGAGATCAAAGGAAACACAGGAATAATCTTCTTCTCTGGATATTGGCATCGTCATTCTGACGGACCGAATGTCGCTACGGGAAATCACATCGATCTGTGGAATGGGAACCGGCTCACGATGTCGGGAGTCAACGATACGCTGGCGACGATCGGACGCTTTATGTTTGGACGCCAGTCCATCGCAGCCGATACAGACTTCGGCTACTCAGACCTGCACAATGCTAACGAGATCCTGTTTTGGGAAGTCAAGTGATCCGCCAAATCGGTTTGTTCATCACTTTCTTTCTTTTAGGACTTGCAAGCCTCTGGATATGCGGCGCCGTGGATCTCGAACTTTGCCACCTGTTTCCGAAGTACTGCCAGCCTGGACCTGGCGTTTGCGCGGAAATGAACAAGTGCAATAACTCGACGCTTTTCGAATTCGGAGTACTCTTGTTTTACCTCGGCCCGTCGATCATATTCGCCACCGTTGCCAGCGCGTTTAGCAGGCACCCGCGGTCGCCGGTGTTCTGGGCAGCGTTGGCGATAGTGTTGTTCCTGATTCATCTCATTGTCATGGAACTGTTTCGGATATGACGTTCAACATCTCCCGCACCACCCGCCCAAGCCGCTCCATCAGCGCATCCGAGGCCTCAGGCGTCGCTTCTGCATAACCCAGCAGAAAGCCGTTATAAGGCGCGTCACCCGCACTGCCATCGCCCAGGCAATACCCACTCAGCGGCGACAGCGCCAGCCCATGCCCACGCGCCGCTTCACTCACATCGACATCGGCAAGCGGTGCATCCAGCCGCACGCTCAGATGCATCCCCCCCGCATCAGCCGACACCGTCATCAACCCGGCCAGATGCTTTTCGACCGCGGCCACCAGACCATCGCGGCGCGCCAGATACAGCTTGCGCATACGCCGCAGATGCCGCGCGTAGCGCCCGCTTTCGATGAAATCCGCCAGCGCCAGTTGCTCCGCCACGCGACCCTGCCGCTCAAGCGTGCGATGCGCCGTTTCCATTTGCGTGACGATCTGGCGCGGCACGATCATGAAGCCGATGCGCAGCGCGGGAAACATCGTCTTGCTGAACGTCCCGAGGTAAATCACCGGCGTGTCGTCGGCGAGACCCTGAATCGACGGTAACGGCGGGCCGTCGTGACGCAGTTCGCTGTCGTAGTCGTCCTCGATAATCCACGCGCCGCAGGCGCGCGCATGTTCGATCAGCGCGAGGCGTCGTTCGAGGCTCAACACGCAGCCCAGCGGATATTGATGCGATGGCGTGAGATACACCAGACGCGGCGGCGTATCGCGCCAGTCCTCTTCGCGCGCGGCCATACCGGCCGCATCCACGGGTATCGGCACCAGCGACAGCCCCGCCGCGAGCATCGCCACGCGTGCGCCCAGATAGCCCGGATTTTCGATCCACACACGCTCACCTTCGTCGGCGAAAAAGCGCGCGCAAATGTCCAGGCTTGTCTGCGTGCCATCGGTCACGAATACCTGATCGGCCTGGCAGCGCACGCCGCGCGAAACGCGCACATATTGCGCGATCGCCTGACGCAAGGCGCTCTGGCCCGCGCTGTCGCCGTAGCCCAATTCGCTCGCGTCCACGTCGCGCATCGCACGTTCGAGCGCGGCGCGCCACTGCACCAGCGGAAACGCGTCGAGCGCGGGCACGCCGGGCCGAAAGGCCACGGCGTCGCTGCTGGGCGCGCGGCGCGGCGGCAGTTCGCGCACGCGGCGCGACAGCGTGCGCGGCGCATTCTCGCGCGGCTCGACCTGCACCGATGGCGGCACTACCGCCGCCTTCACGTCGTTGACGACGGAGCCATGACGCGTGGCCGTGACGAAGCCCTCTTCGACCAGCCGTTCATACGCATAGAGCACGGAATTGCGGGCGATATCCAGTTCTTCCGCCAGTGTGCGGCTCGACGCCAGGCGCGTGCCACAGCCAATATCGCCGTCAAGAATCGCGCGGCGCAGGCTCTCGTAGAGCAGGTCCTGCTGCGTGAGGCGGCGCGCTGCGTTTGCGCGCGCCCGGCGCTCATAGGCCGACATCATCAGCGCGTAATCCAATCTCGTGGCTCCATGTTATGTCGCTGGGGTGGGACTAACAATGGTGCCACAAATCGCTTACGCTGACGTCTGTTATCGATGGGATAAAGGACGAGGAGAACGACGATGAGCCAGACAATTCAGGTGCGCGCGGTCACGCCCGCCGACTACGACGCGTGGCGTCCGCTCTGGGACGGCTATAACCGCTTCTATGGCCGCTTTGGGCCGACTGCGCTGCCCGAATCGATCACCACCACCACCTGGACGCGTTTCTTCGACGGCTATGAGCCGATGCATGCGCTCATCGCATTGCATGGCGATCGCGTGGTGGGCCTCGTGCATTTCATCTATCACCGCAATACCACGCTCGACGGTCCGATCTGCTATCTGCAAGATCTGTTCACCGTCGAAGATCTGCGCGGCAAGGGCGTGGGGCGCGCGCTGATCGAAGCGGTCTATGCGCACGCGAAAGCGTCGAATTCGAAGCGCGTCTACTGGCACACGCACGAGACGAATCACACCGCCATGCGCCTTTACGACGCTGTGGCCGACAAGCCCGGCTTCGTCATGTATCGCAAGGACGTTTGACGCTTCGAACCCTCTACGTAAAATCGCCGATCAGCGACGCCCGCACCTCGCCTTCGACGTTTTGCGCAGGCAAACGATAATGCGGATGATCGCAGCCGATCGATAGCGCGGCGCCCGCGCGCAGTTTTTCGATCATCGCAGGCGTGAATTCGAAGCGCACGAAATGCACGGCAGAGGTCTTTTCATCGTTATCGCGTTCGAGGTCTTCGTCGGCGATGGCGTGTATGGGCGACTCGCCTTCCACCTGCATGAACACGCGATCCTCGATGCCGATCAGTCGCGCGAGCGCCGCATGGCGCTCGATTTCGTTCGCGTACTCGATCTGCATCGTCGCCTTCAGATTGCGGCCATCGGGCACGAGCGGCAGATAGGCGTCGAGTTCGCCCTGTATGCCCGCTTCGTCGAAAATCTTTTCGATGTGCAGCATCTCCTGAATCTGATAGCGGATCGTTGCTTCGTCCTCGAAGAGGAAAGTGAGGTGATTGCCCAGCGCCACCGCGCGGCGTTTCTTGTGTTCGATAATCTGTCCGCGCATTGCGGTACGCTGCTTCGAATACGCTTCGAGCGACAGCAGCGAATCTCTGGCGATCGTCATTGGGTTTTCCTCTTGCAGGATAGACTAAACGCTTCCATCACATCGCAGTCCGTATCAAATGCCGTAAGCGCGGCACAACAGGGTAAGCGGGTGCGCGAGCGGCGGTCCGCCATCGGCCGTGCCCAGCTTGTTTTCCTCAATGCCCTGGGCAATATGGTGCCCCGCAAGCGCGCAATCCGACGAGATGAAATCCGGGCCGCCCTGCGCCATCTGCTTGAACACCGGCATGCCGATCTTCATCGACATCGCGTGAAACTCCTTTTTAACGCCGAAGGTGCCCGCGTGGCCCGAGCAACGCTCGACCACGTTGACCTTCGTTTCTGGCACGAGCGCAAGCAGATCCGCCGTCTTGCGGCCGATGTTCTGCACGCGCGCATGACAGGGCACGTGATACGACACGTTGCCCAGCGGCGTGCGGAAATCGGTGTTGAGCAGGCCGTCGCGGTTACGCGCCACGAAGTATTCGAACGGGTCCCAGAAGGCTTCGCTCACGGCGCGCGTGTTAGCGTCGTCGGGGAACATGAGCGGCAGTTCGTGCTTGTACATCAGCACGCAGCTTGGCACCGCACCCAGCAGCGCGTAGCCTTCGCGCGCGTAGTGCGCGAGCACGGGCATATTCGCGGCCTGCTTCTTCGCCACGCCTTCCAGGTTGCCCTGTTCGAGCAGCGGCATGCCGCAGCACGCCTCGCTTTTTACCAGCACATAGGGAATGGCGTTGTGATCGAGCAGCGCCAGCAGATCGTGGCCGATGCCCGGTTCGTTGAAATTCACGTAACAGGTCGCGTAGATCGCGACCTTGCCCGGCGTGCGCTCGCCGTCGCGCACTTCGCTTGCCGTGGCCTTGCGCGCCGCGCTGCGGAATTTACGCGTGGCGAACGAAGGCAGCCACGCATGACGATCGACGCCCAGCGCATCCTCCATGAGGCCGCGCATCGCCTTCGTGCCGTTCACCGCATTGACGGTTTGCGTGACGACCGGAATACCGGCGAGATGACCCAGTGCGTCCGTATTCGACAGCACGCGATCGCGTAGCTGGACCTCGCCGTTGCGGTAGTCAATCGCCTTCGCGCGCAGCATCAGATGCGGAAAGTCCACATTCCAGGGATGCGGCGGCACGTAGGGGCACTTCGTCATGTAACACAGGTCGCACAGATAACATTGATCGACCACTTTTCCATAGGATGCTTTATCGACGTCATGTGCCTCGCCGGTATCGGTTTCGTCGACGAGATCGAATAGCGCCGGAAACGCCCCGCATAGCGAAACGCAGCGCCGGCAGCCCGCGCAGATGTCGAACACGCGCGCCAGTTCGTCGTCCAGCTTCGCCTGATCGTAGAACGCGTCGGACTGCCAGTCGAGCGGATGCCGGGTCGGCGCTTCGAGACTGCCTTCCTTGTGGGGCATGACGTCTCCTTTGTTCTGCTTGATTGCGGGCGCGAACCGCGCGCATCCACGCGCGCGCGTAAAACCACCGCGCGCCGCGTATACGTTGCCTGTGCCCGTTGTGACGCTTTTTGTTGCCTGCCTTGCCGTGTGCGAGTCTTATTCGACAAAAGCGTCGAGCGCTTTCGTATAACGGTTCGCGTGACTACGCTCCGCTTTGGCGAGCGTCTCGAACCAGTTGGCGATTTCGTCGAAGCCTTCGTCGCGCGCAACCTTGGCCATGCCGGGATACATGTCGGTGTATTCGTGCGTTTCGCCCGCAATGGCGGCTTGCAGATTCAACCGCGAAGTGCCGAAGGGCAGACCCGTTGCAGGATCGCCAACGGTTTCCAGA
The DNA here is from genome assembly GCF_035948235.1 of Paraburkholderia sp. Taxonomy (GTDB): domain Bacteria; phylum Pseudomonadota; class Gammaproteobacteria; order Burkholderiales; family Burkholderiaceae; genus Paraburkholderia. The sequence continues at coordinate 9,978 of NZ_DASZJJ010000100.1, forward strand.
TATTCGAGGTGGCCATGCGCGTGGCCGGTTTCGCCTTCGGCCGTGGAACGGAACAGGGCCGCAACATCGTTCTGACCTTCGACGTCGGCCTTGGCTGCGAAGTAGAGATAACGGCGATTCGCCTGCGATTCGCCGGCAAAGGCGTCCTTGAGATTCTGCTCGGTCTTCGAGCCTTTGAGTTGTGTCATGTGTGCCTCCATCCAACCTGCATTGTGGGGACGCGGCGCTACGCATCTTCGTGCGGTGCAGCAGAACATCATGCGGACTACGCCGCTCTATCAATCTAGGAAATGCCCTTTGCGTTCCCAATTGCGAATTTCAATCTCGCCGATAGTGCGCAGACAAATCGCGTGGAAGCCTTGCGCGACGGCGTGTCACAGACGCTGCCTTATTTCTATGGTCTAACCTGAAGGCGTAAGCGTCCCAATATGTGAAAAATCGACTTGCACATGGATGCATACGTCCTAGACTGAGAGTTCGTCGAAAAAAAGTTCGAGAATTCGTCCTGATTTAGCGCGCGTCCGCCATCGCGCCCTTTTCGGAGTTCACATGCGACTGACGATTTTGATCAACGGTCCCGATCCGACCGTCAATCATGACTATGCAGTGCTCTGGCTCGATACCGACCAGCAACGCTGGTCGCGTGAGTCACACGCCGGCATCGATCTGCCCGAGTGGGGCGAGATGCACGATTCAGGCGGCGTCACGGCGTTGTGTGCGCCGCTCGCCGATCAACCGCTTTGCACGCTGCGCGGCCTGCACGTCAATCGCCGCCAGGAAATCAGCACCGCGCAGGGCGACGCCACATGGTCGTGCGAAGCCTCGCATGCGCCGATGGAAGGCCAGTGGCGTCTGCAGGCTGTGGATCGCCAGACCGTCCACGCTGAAAACGCATTGTTCGCCGGTTGACCGCGGCGCGCCGTTCTGGCGCATCGCACCCACTGTCTCTTCTCGAAGTTCCCGCTGACGGCGCCGCCACGCGCGGCGCCGCGTCATCCGTTGCGCGCCGCTATTTGCGCTGCGCACGACCACGCACGCCCGTACTCGCCTGATACCTCATCGCGCATCAAGTAATGTGGCCGCGCGCGAGTGTGCCCGCTATACTTTCAGGCCCTTTACGTCCCTGTACGTCCCTTTACGAACGTGGCGGCGCGCATAGCATGCGCAGCGCCCGCGTCCCTCTCGCCTTCCCGATTCGCCGATGAAGAAGCTGTTTGCCTGTCTCGCCATGGCCTTCGCAGGTCATGCGTTCGCCGCACCCGCCTGTTCCGCATTCGTCCCGGACGGTCAGTTCCCCACCATCACGAACACGCGCATGGCGCCGAAAACGCGCATGCTCTGCTATTCGGATTTCGTGGTGCTGCACTCGGGCATTACCCACGGTCCGCTCTGGTCGGCGGAGCATCTCACGCGCGATCACCTCGAAGCCGCCAAGGACATGACGCGCACCAATCGCTTCTTCGAGGACGATCGCCTGCCGGCCGGCGAAGGCGCGACGCTCGCCGACTACAAGCGCAGCGGTTTCGATCGCGGCCACATGAGCCCGGCGGGCAATCGCTGGAATCCGCAGGCGATGGCGGAATCGTTTTCGCTTGCCAATATCGTTCCGCAGAATCGCGAAAACAACCAGCGCCTGTGGGCGCATATCGAAACCGCCGTGCGCAAGCTCGCCGATCAATACGGCGAAGCGTATGTCGTGACCGGCCCGCTCTTCACGGGCGCGCAGTTGCGGACCATCGGCGCGACGCGCGTGCTGGTGCCCACGCAGATCTTCAAAGTCGTGTACGTGCCGTCGCAGCGGCTCGCGTTTGCCATCGTGGCCGATAACACCACCGTTGACCGCTACGACATCCGCCCCGTGCGCGAGTTGAGCACGCAGGCCGGCATCGCATTCCCCGGCATTCCGGCGAACGTCGCCGCGAAAGCCAGTGTGGCGTTCAACGGCCACGCGTTCACGGTTCGCAAGTGGGGCTGGTGAGCGCGGCGGTATAAAAAAGCGCGGCGCCTGAACCACGCGCCGCGCCGCTTGCCTTACTGGCGATGCGATCAGAGATCGAGCCGCGAAACCTTCGAGCCTTCCAGCGAGACGCCCGCCATCAGGCCCGCGTTGGTGAGCACGATGGCTTCGATGGGATTGACGGCGGTCGTCGTGTCAATCGTGCCGTTTGCGCCCATCTTCACGAGCGCGACGGTGCCGTCCGCACCTGCCGCCCAGCCGCTGCTTTGACGGAAGCGCTCGTATGACCCTTGCGTCATGAAGGCGTAAAACACGGCGCGCGACTGCGCCCCCACCTGGAAGCCAAGCGAACCCGCGGTGGTGCTGAAATAACCCACCGTGCGGCCGCCCGCGCGCAACGCGCCCTTGCCGTACTGTGCGCCCACGCCAAAACCCGCGCCGATGACGTCAGGAAATACGAGCACGGCGCGCGCTTTTGAGAGCAGTTCGCGCGAACCTTTTACCGTGCTGTAAAGACGCGAAAGCGCGCCGTCGACACCCGCGTCGATTTCACGGCGTGCGTGGCGATTCTCTTCGGCCGAACTCGCAGTCGCGGGCGTGGTGGTGCAGGCAGCCAGTCCGGCCAACGTTGCGACACCAGCCGCGCCGGTCGCGAGAAATCGTCTTCGATTCATGTTTTTCATTTCAATTTGCATTCCGTAATAATCATTGCGATTACGAACGCGGCAGCCAGTCCTGCGGATCGACGGGCTTGCCGTTCGAGCGAACCTCGAAGAGCAGCGTGCCGACCCCGGCCGCATCCGCTGCGCTCGTAGCGATCGTCTGGCCTGGCTTGACGGCGTCGCCCTGTTTGACGAGCAGGCGGCCATTGCGCCCATACGCGGTAAGCAGTTTGGCGTTGTGTTTGACGATGATGAGCTTGCCGTAACCCTGGATGCCGCTGCCCGCGTACACCACGCGGCCTGCGGCGGCGGCTTTGACCGGCTCGCCGGGCGCGCCCGCAATGAGGATGCCGCGCGACTTGCCAGGCGAGAACGCGGTGGCGACGCTGCCGTTCATCGGCCAGGCCAGGCGCGCAGTGGTCGCGCGCGGTTTGGCGGCGGCCGGGGCGGCGATGACTTCCGATGCGGCCGCAACAGACGCCGCGCGCGCCGCAGACGCCTTCGTTGGCGCCTTCGCAGGCGCCGCAGGAGCGGCCGCTGGGGCCAGAGAGGCCATGGAAGAGGCCGCAGACGAAGCCGCGGCAACCTTCACCGGAGGCGCGACCCTCAACATCTGCCCCACCTTCACCTGGCCCGACGCGGGCAGCTTGTTCCACGCGACGATATCGGCGGGACGCTGGCCGTGTGCGGCAGCAATGTGATAAAGCGTGTCGCCAGCCTTCACGCGATACAGATCTTTCGCCGCACCGGCCGCCGGGACTTCGGCCACTACTTTGGAAGCCGGCGCGGCAATCGGCGTGGAGACCGGCGTGACGGCCGCGCTGGCAGCCGCGGAATCGTCCGAAGCAGCGGATTGAGCGGCTTGCGCGCCGCCATCATCGCCCGGGCGGCCGAGCGTCTGCCACGGCGTGAACGTGCAGGCCGCCAGCAGCGTCATGCACGCCCCCAGAGTCGCCGTCGCAGCAGGCCACGCCGCCCGAATGCGCGCGATATGCGCGATACGCGCAAGATGAGCAATCAGCGAGCGCAGCATCATCACGCCAACCATGACGTTCGCGCCTCGCGCCGCGCTTGCACCACCACGCCGACGACCGCGGCAACCTTGTCTAGAATTCCCATGACGCACTCCGTGTTCAAACTCAGGTGCGTCATCATCATCGGTTTGCCGCGAAGTGCAGCGGATTCGCGAATCGGTCTTGATCTGCGTCAGCATGGACGCCGCGCGGCCTGAACGGCACGACGATCGCTTCACATTTGCTTCACGTTTGATGCTGGCGTGCAGCGCTTCTTATAATGCGAGCCCAACGCGCAACGCGCTCAAGGAGGAATACAAGGTGTTCGACGCATACGCAAACGACGACGATGTCCTGAACGTGCAGGGCGACGCGCTCACGCTCACCAACGGCACCACGCGCGTGACGCTGGCCGGCACGCTCGAACTCACGCGCGACAAGCGCGGGCTGGCTGCGGCGCTCGCGCTGAAGGCGGCGCTCGACAGCGTGGTCGCGAAACTGCAGGCCGATCCGCATCTGCCCGCGCAGGTGAAGGACGAACCGGACGCGAAGCCCGGCGTCATCGACAATCCCTTTCAGTAATCGCGGCGCCCTTCAGCGCCCATCGCGAAGGCAGGCTCAGAACGGCTTGCCTTCGCTGCTTTTCCACGCCGGCATGAGGGTGTTCGACGGCAGGGTTTCGTCGAGCAGTTTCTTCGCGCTTTCGATGCCCGCGATCGGCAGGCCGGTCGGATCGATCGCACCGATCTGCGCGAGCACCGAAGCCTGATCCCAATAGATGTGCTCGTTGTAGAGCTTGTTGCCGCGAAAGCAGATCACGGCAAGCATCGGCACCTCGAAATACTTGCCCGTGGGCGCCAGGCCCGGCAGCAGCCAGTCGATTTCGCGGTCGTGCGTGCAGCAGAAGATGAACTCGTCGACCACGCGATCCGAGCCGATGGTGCGCGAAATCGGAATCAGGCGCGTGTCTTCCGGGTTCGAATGCACGAAGTGGTGCGTATAGAAACGCTTGAGTTCGTCGTGACCGACGCCGCCCGTCATGGTTGGGATGTGGTTGACGTAGGGCTGCGCGACCATCGTCGGCATCACGTCGTCCGGATTGCGCGCGACGAACTCGTGATAGCAATGCTCTTCCCAGAGCGCGTTGAAGTCGTAGATCGGCCCCATGACCCGGCGCAGCATCGCCAGCGAGCGCGAATACGCCATCATCGCGGCAGCCTTGTCGTACTGCGCGCGCGCGGGCGACGCGAAGGCGTGATCGCAGCCCGGATACGTGTACAACTCGACGCCGGGCTTGTCCGCCAGCGCCGCTTCGATGCGCGCGCGCGTGGCCGCGTCACAGAATTTATCCTCGGCGCCGAAGTGCAGCATCAGCGGGCAGCGGATCGTGGCGGCTTCGTCCAGATGGTGTTCAAGGCCCACGGCGTAGTAGCCGATCGCGCAGTCGACATCGGTGCGCGCCGCCGCCAGATACGCCAGCCGCCCGCCCAGGCAATAGCCCAGCGCGCCCACCTTGCCGCGCTGCGAGCCATGCGCGCGCAGCGCGGCGAGCGTCTGCGCGATGTCGTCGAGCGCCAGATCGACGTCGAAGCGCTCATACAGTGCGAGCGCCTGCGTCATGTCCGCGCCCTCATAGCCCAGATCGACGCCCGGCTCCAGACGCCAGAACAGGTCGGGCACCATGACCACGTAGCCTTCCTCGGCAAAACGGTCGGCTGTCGCACGCATGTTCCCGTTCACGCCGAAGATTTCCTGCAGCAGCACGAGGCCCGGGCCGCTGCCTTCGGGCGGCAGCGCCGTGTAGGCGCGGAATTCGCCGCCGTCGCGCGACTTCACCGTGGTCCATTGTCCGTTCATGGGGTCGTCTCCTTGGGTTGGTGTTTTCGAGGCGATAGAGCGCTCAGGCCGGCGCGCCGAATCCGCCCGCGGGCGCGAGCGTCGGCAGCGGCGCCTCGCCGCGTATCCAGGCGTGATTGGCGAGCTGCGCCATTTCGCGGTCGCCACGGCTGTCGCCATAGGCGTAGAGCGTCGCAGGCGCGTTGTCGCCCCACCAGGCGCGCAGCCGCGCGACCTTCTCCGGGCCCCAGCAGTTGCGGCCCGCGAGCCGCCCAGTGTAGACGCCATCGCGCCATTCCAGCTCGCTTGCAAGCACCGTCTGGATACCCACCGTCGGCGCCCATTTGCGCAGATACACCGAAGGCGATGCGCTCACCAGCACGACTTCGTGACCCAGCGCCTGATGCTCGCGGATACGCGCCAGCATCTCCGGGCGCAGCAGATCGGGCAGACGGGTATCGACAAAACGTTGCGCGACGGCTTCCAGCGCCTCGCGACGCACGGAACCCAGCGCGGCCTGAAGAAAGCGCGCCTTGGTGCGGCCCCGGTCGGACCAGCCGGGCGCAATGCCGGCGAGCCAGGGCAGGCAGCGCAGCGCGGCAAGCACGAAGCGCGGGCCGCCCGCTGCGTCGAGCATGAACGCGCGGAAGCTGTCAGACGTGGTGATGGTGCCGTCGAAGTCGAAGGCGGCAATGACGCGGTCGGTCATGAAGCGGTATCGGAAAGCGCCACGCTCAGGCGGCGGGTTGAGGAAGGTGGCGGGGCAAGCCCGCTGTAAGCCCGCGCCATTGTCGGGGCAAATGGCGCGCCGCCGCAATGGCGCGGGCCACCGGGCGCGCGTGAAATCAGCGCGCCTGCTGCTCCAGCCGCTGCGCATCGACGATTTCGATCTCGCCGTAACGCAGCGCCAGCAGGCCGTCGCGCTCGAACTGGCGCAGGATCTGGTTCACGGTCTGGCGCGAGAGCGCCAGCATCAGCGCAAGGTCTTCTTGCGGCACATTCACGACGAGACGGGCCGGATGCGCGCATTTCGCCACATCGCCGCCCGCATCGCGGCTTGCGTTGCGATCCGCTTCGCCGTAGCCATAGCCCGTCGCCAGCAGCAGCAGACGCCGCGCCACGCGCGGCGCGGCGGGCAGGAGCGCGGTTTCCTCGATCGCGTTGAAGGCAAGGCGCAGCTTCTGCGCGAGCAGCAGGCCGAACTCGTGCCAGTACGCGGGGGTTTCGTCGAGCAGCGCGGCAAGCTGCGCGCGCGGGACGTGAAAGAGCGTGGTGTCGCGCTCGGCGTAGGCATCGTGCGTGCGCACCCCGGAATCGAACAGCGCGATCTCGCCGAACCAGCTTGCCGGGCCCATCAGCGCGAGCAAGGCTTCACGGCCGCACATGCTGGCGGCGCCCACGCGCACCGCGCCTTCCAGCACGCAGTACACGCCATCGGCTGCGTCGCCGCGCAGGAACAGGCGCTCGCCGGCTTGCAGCGTGCGCACGCGCCCCGCCGTTCGCAGGCCGTGGCGCAATGGATCGGGCAGGGCCGCGAACCAGGCGCTGCGCTCCAGCGCCGCAACCAGGCGGGGTGAAGCGGTATCGAGCGGCATTCCGCAGGCGGGGGCGTCGGGGCGTGGAGTCATCGGATCGGGATTGTCGGCTAGCCGAAGGTCAGCGTCGGCGCACCGGACGATCATAATGACTTTGCCGCCGTGGCTGGAATCGAGAACATCCATGAGAAACCTGACCGATCAGCTCACCCAGTACGCCGAATATCACCGCGACCCGCGCAACATCGCCACGCATTTCGTCGGCATTCCGATGATCGTGCTCGCGCTCGCCGTGCTGCTTTCGCGCCCATCCTTCGCCCTTGCCGCGTGGCCGCTCGCCGCCGTGCCGCTGTCACCGGCGTGGCTGCTGTTCGGCGCCTCGACGCTCTATTACCTTGTGCTCGACGTGCCGCTCGGGATCATGATGGCCGTGGTCGCGGCGCTGAGCCTCGCGTTCGGCGCGTGGCTCGCGCAGCAGGGCACGGCCGTGTGGCTCGCAGGCGGCATCGGCCTGTTCGTGGTGGGCTGGGTGTTCCAGTTCGTCGGCCATATGGCTTACGAGCATCGCAAGCCGGCCTTCGTCGACGATCTCGTGGGCCTCATCGTCGGCCCGCTGTTCGTGCTCGCCGAGGCGCTGTTCGCGCTCGGCTGGCGTCCGGCCCTGCACGCGGCCATCGAAGCGAAGGCCGGTCCCACCGGCATCAAGGCGCCGCGTGCTCATGTGGCACGTTAAGCGGGTACGTTGAGCCGCGGCGCGCCAGGCGCAGGTCTGGCGGCTAGCGGGAATGGCGCACGAGGCGCGCGCCATGCAGCGCCGTCAGCGCGACGGCGATCCAGATCGGCACATAGGTGGCGAGCTGGCGCAGCCCCAGATGCTCGCCGAGCAGCGTGACGGAGACGATCACCAGCAGCACCGGCTCCACATAGCCGAGGATGCCGAACAGCGCCATCGGCAGAAGGCGGCTGGACGCCAGATAAGTCCCCAGCGCAATCGTGCTGATCACGCCCAATCCCGGCAGCAGCACCCACGCGAGCAGCGTGTGCTCGCCGAGCAGCGCGAGCGAGCCGCCCGCATGCACTTCGATGAAGGCGACGGGCAGCAGCAAAACCATCTCGACCGCGAAGGTCACGAGCGAATCCGCGTGGATCTTGCGCCGCAGCACGAAGTACGGCGGATAGCCTAGCGCGGTGAGCAGCGTCGGCCAGGAAAACGCATGCGTGGCCCACAGTTCGTGCGCCACGCCCACCGCCGCGCAGGCCACCGCGAGCCATTGCAGCGGCTCCAGGCGCTCGTGGTAGTAATAGCGCCCGACCAGCACCATCATCAGCGGCAGCATGAAGTAGCCGAGCGACACTTCGAGCATGCGCCCGTGCAGCGGCGCCCACAGAAATACCCACAACTGCACGCCGAGCAGCGCGGCGCTCGTCACCAGCATCAGCGCGACGCGCGGATCGCGGATCGCGCGCATCACCAGTTCGAGCAATTGCGGCAGGCGCCGGCGCAGCACCAGCAAGGCGAGCGCGCCGGGCGCGGTCCAGATTACGCGCCACGCGAAAATGTCGAGGCCGCCGAGCGGCTTGAGCAGCAAGGTATAGACCGAGAGCAGCGCAAACAGCGCCGAAGCACCGACTGACAGCGCGATACCGCGCCTGGGATCGTAGGTGTTCATCGGCGGATCGCGGCTCGGGCCGTTCTAAAGGAAGCGAAAAAAAAGCGGGATGAGCGGGACAAAGGGTCCCGGCGCGCGGCCATGCAAAAAACAGGCGGCGCGAGAAAAAGCGTTGTCATGTGAATCGGTTATTGAATTAGGCGTGCTGTCTGCCACTACGCGCCAGCCGGCATTCTAATGCGCCGCAAGCCCCGCCGGAGCAGCGGGCACGGCCGATGCGGCCGCTGCCATAGCAGCGAAACCCACGATTTAGTCCGTGAAATGCCCGGCGCGATGGACTAGAACGGAAGTCTTTGCTGGAAAACCGCCCTTCGTCCGGCGCGCGGATTGTTGTTTTCGCGACCGCTTTTGCGTTCGTTATCGGTCGCCACCGCGCCCCGACCGCCTGCCTTCCCATGCATCAGGAGCCCGCATGACCCTGCCCGCCTCCCGCCCCGAACCGCAGACTCCCGCCCAAACCAGCTTCGCCGCCGATGTGCGCAACGGCCTGATGCACTCGCCGCAGAAGGAATTGCCGTCGATGTATCTGTATGACGAAGTGGGCTCGGCGCTGTTCGAAGTCATCACCGTGCTGCCCGAATACGGCGTCACGCGCTCGGAAGAACGTCTGCTCACGCGTTACGCCAACGAGATCGTCGAGGCGCTACCCGCCGATGTCACCGTCGCCGAACTCGGCAGCGGCAGCGGGCGCAAGACACGCCGCATCCTCGAAGCGCTGTGCCGCAAGCGCCCCACGTCCTACTGCCCGATCGAGATTTCGCGCACCGCCTTGCAGTTGTGCCGACGCGAACTGGCCGATATCGAGCGCATTTCCATCGTCGGCTACGAGCGCGACTATCTGGCCGGACTCGCCGAAGTCAGCCGCCAGCGCAAAAACGGCGAACGCCTGCTGGTGCTGTTTCTCGGCAGCACGATTGGCAATTTCGCGCGCCTTGCAGCGACGCGTTTTCTGCGCGAGATCCGCGCAATGCTGCGCCCCGGCGACACGCTGCTGCTGGGCACGGATCTGGTGAAACCCGTCGATACGCTGATCGCCGCCTACGACGACAGCATCGGCGCAACCGCCGCCTTCAATCTCAACCTGCTTTCGCGCATCAACCGCGAACTGGACGCCGACTTCGACCTGCACGATTTCGAACACGTCGCGCGCTTCAATCCCGATGCGCGCAGCGTGGAGATGCATCTGCGCGCGAAGCGTCAGGTCCATGCGCATGTGGGCGCGGCGCGCCTGGACATCGACATGGAAGCGGGCGAGACGATCTGGACCGAGAGCAGCCACAAGTACCACGCCGACGAAATCCCGGCCATCGCCGCCGATGCGGGTTTCACCTGCGCGCGGCAGTGGGTGGAAAAGGAATGGGGCTTCGCGGAGAGTCTGCTGGCCGTGGCGTGAGCCTCTGAAACGAAAAAGCGGTGCGCTTTTCAGGGCGCACCGCTTTTTATTCGCAGCGTTTTCAGTGTTGCTCGAAGCGCTCGTAACGCTTTTCGGTGCGGCGCTCCTCGCTTTCCACCGATGCCACGCGCGCGGCGGGCGGACCGTGGCGCAGCCACGAAAGCATGCGGTCCACCTGGTTGGCCGTGCCCTGAATCACGGCTTCGACCGAACCGTCCTCCAGATTGGCGACATAGCCGCGAATGCGCAGCGCGTGCGCCTGACGCACCGTTGCGTGACGAAAGCCCACGCCCTGCACCGTTCCGCGCACGCGCACGTAATACGTTTCAACGCGCGCATCCAGATCCGGTTCGCTCATCGTTCGATTCTCCTGTTTCCTTGCGTCCAGCACACGGACGGCATTGTAGACGCCCGCGCGCACACGCGCCGCACGCTCGCCACGTACAATCCGTGCCACTGCGGCGCGCGGCGCGCATAGACATCAAGCCGGCGCCCATCATCGAACCCGAATGCGAAACCAGAATGACCGACACCTCCCGCGCTAACAAGGACCTCGTGCTGATCACCGGGGCGTCCGGCTTCGTCGGCTCGGCCGTCGCCCGTATCGCGCTGGAAAAAGGCTTCGCCGTGCGCCTGCTGGTGCGCGCGACCAGCCCGCGCAAGAACCTCGAGTCGCTCGACGTCGAGATCGTGACCGGCGACATGCGCGACCAGGCCTCGATGCGTAAAGCGCTCGACGGCGTGCGCTATCTGTTCCACGTGGCCGCCGATTACCGCCTGTGGGCGCCCGATCCGCTCGAAATCGAGCGCGCCAACCTGGAAGGCGCCGAAGCCACCATGCGCGCCGCGCTCGATGCGGGCGTGGAGCGCATCGTCTACACCAGCAGCGTGGCGACGCTGAAAGTCACGAGTTCCGGCAATTCCGCCGACGAAACCTCGCCGCTCAAGGCCGATCAGGCGATCGGCGTGTACAAGCGCAGCAAGGTGATCGCCGAGCGCGCGGTCGAGCGCATGATCGAGCAGGACGGCCTGCCCGCCGTGATCGTCAATCCGTCCACGCCGATCGGCCCGCGCGACGTGAAGCCCACGCCCACGGGCCGCATCATCGTCGAGGCAGCAACCGGCAAGATGCCCGCCTTCGTCGATACGGGCCTGAACCTCGTGCACGTCGACGACGTGGCGAACGGGCACTTTCTGGCGCTGGAGCGCGGACGCATTGGCGAGCGCTACATTCTGGGCGGCGAAAACCTGCCGCTGCAGCAGATGCTCGCCGATATCGCCGGCATGGTCGGCCGCAAGCCGCCAACCATTGCCCTGCCGCGCTGGCCGCTCTACCCGCTCGCAATGGGCGCGGAGGCCGTCGCGCGCATCACGAAACGCGAGCCGTTCGTGACCGTCGATGCGCTGAAGATGTCGAAGAACAAGATGTATTTCACCTCGGCCAAGGCGGAACGCGAGCTGGGCTATCGTGCGCGCCCCTACCGCGAGGGGCTGAAAGATGCGCTCGAATGGTTCCGCGAAGCGGGCTATCTGGGCGCGAAATAAGGCCTTTTTAAAGGCCTCGGATGGCGCGAAAGCCGGTCGCTCCAACAATTGTTACAACTTAAGTTGCGACCTGCTTACAACGGCCGCCGACCTGTCGACGCGCTCTGTGGGTAAAATCGCGGGTCTTACCAGAGAAGCTCGCATGAATCTTCAAGACCAGATCGGCGCGATCGACGTGGGCGTCGATCAACTCATTCAGGCCGCCAGCGCCGCGCCCGCGCCGGGCGCAGCCGACTCAGCGGCCCCGCAATCGACTGATACGGCGAAGTACACGCCTGCGCACCTGATAGCGCCGGACATGCCCGCTGCCGACGTGGAACACACGCAGCCCGCCGCGCTGGAAGCCGAAAGCGAAGCCGCCGCGCCAGCTGTTGCACCCGCGCCGGACACGCGCGCCACGCTGGAAGTCGGCCGTCCCTCGCAGAACGAGATCACGATGACGATCGGCGGCCAGACGGTGTCGCTGCATCCAATGCAGGTGAGTCAGTTGATCGAGGAACTCGCGAACGTGCGCGCCTCGATGCAGCCGGAACCGCCGCCGGGCATTCCGCCGGGCTGGCGCTTCGCCTCGACGAAGAATCCGATGATGGCCGTGCAGAAGCAGGCGAACGGCGACCGTCTGCTGGTGATGCGCCATACCGGCCACGGCTGGGTGCCGTTCACGTTCTCGCCCGACATGGTCGTGCAGATGTACATGATGCTGACGCAGCGTTAAACCTTCGTCAGTCTGGCCAGCGCCCAATAAAAAAGCCGCCGCGTGTGCAACGCGGCGGCTTTTTTTATCGGCGGACGAGCCCTGTGGTCAGCGACCCTGCACCGGCGCCTGCACGCGCGCCTTCCACTGGCCGCCCTTGCCGCGCCAGAAACGCCACGCCGACGCGAAAGTCGCGCCCACGTAAAAGAGCGCGATCAGCGGCAGGAACGGCGCCCACAGCGGCGAGCGGCGATAGTAGGCCAGCATCGGCGAATACGCGCAGCACATCAGCGCCCAGGCGAGCCACGCGGGCCAGCCCTTCGCGCCCAGCACGAGCGCCACGACCGGCGGCGCCAGATAGATCACCGTCATGCCGACGATCGTGCCCGCCAGCTGCAGCGCCGAATAATGCAGCTGCGTGAACGCGGTGCGCGCGATCATGTTCCAGATGTCCTTCCACGAATCGTAGGGGCGCAGCGACACGCTCTTCGCGGCCACGTCCAGACGGATCGGATGATGGCCTTCGCCGCGATGCTTGATGCGCGCGGCCAGGCTGCAATCGTCGATGAGTTCCGCGCGGATCGACTCGATCCCGCCCGCTTCCTCCAGCGCCTTGCGGCGCACCAGCATGCAGCCGCCCGCCGCCGCCGCCGTCTTGTTGCGCGCGTCGTTGACCCACGCAAACGGATAGAGCTTGGCGAAGAAGAACACGAAGGCGGGAATCAGCGCCTTTTCCCAGAACGAATCGCAACGCAGACGCACCATCAGCGAAACCAGATCGCGTTTTTCGGCCTGTGCGCGCACCACGAGCTGCGCGAGCGCGTCGGCGGGATGGCCGATGTCGGCGTCGGTGAGCAGCAGGTAGTCGGCGTCCAGACCCAGCGTGCGCACGGCCTCGATGCCCTGCGACTGCGCCCAGACCTTGCCCGACCAGCCCGCCGGCAGCGGCTTGGCGGTGATGACGGTGAGCTTCTCCGGGCACTGCAGCGCGAGCGCGGCGGCGCGCGCGGCTTCGGCGGTGCCGTCGGTGCTGTGGTCGTCGATCACGATCACGTGGAAGTCGCCGCCGTATTCCTGGCGCAGCAGCGAGGTGACGGCTTCGCCGATCGCATCGGCTTCGTTGCGCGCCGGCACCACGGCGCAGGCCGAGGGCCAGCCCGCCGCGGGCTCGATCACGGGCAGCGGATCGGCGGGACGCGAGCGCCAGAAGCCGCCACGGCCCAGCAGCAGCACCAGCCAGATCAGCAGCGAAAGACAGGAAACGGCGAACAGAATCGTGGTCATCATGCGTTATTACTCTTGATCGAAGGCGCGCGCACGCCGACGCGGCGCGACAGCCACATGGCCGCCGTGCGTATCAGCACCACGGACCAGTCGGAAGCGCGCAGCGCGGGCCGCGCGCGAAATACGTCGTAGTCGGCACGCTCGATCACGTCGAGCATGCGCAGGCCGCCGTGCACCACGCTGCACAGTTCGAGGCTGAAGCGCCCCGGCACGCGCAGCGCCAGCGGCGCGCCGGCGAGCAGCAGCGTGCGCACGTGGGCAATTTCGTGCCGCATCAGTGCGCGCCAGGCGTCGTCCACCACGCCTGCCGCGATCTGCGCTTCAGTCACATTCAGGCGCTCGCGGTCGGCGTGCGGCAGATAGACGCGCCCGCGCCGCCAGTCGGCCGGCACGTCCTGCAAAAAGGTAATGAGCTGCAAGGCGGTGCAGATGGCGTCGGAGTCGGCGAGGTTCTCGGGCGTGGCCTCGTCGATCAGATGCAGCATCAGGTGCCCGACCGGGTTCGCCGAGCGCCGGCAGAAGTCCATCAGTTCCAGCCGGTCTGCGTAGCGCGTAGTGTCGATGTCCTGGTCGAACGCCGACACCAGATCGTAGAACGGCTGCAGCGGCAGGCGGCAGCGGCGCACCACGTCCGCCAGACGCGCGAACAGCATCGGATGCACGGGCGCGGCGCGCCCTTCGGCCACGGCGTCCAGCCCGTCGCGGAAATCGGCCAGCCGCGTGTGACGCTCCTCGCGGCTCCAGTCGCCTTCGTCGGCGATGTCGTCGAGCGTGCGCGCGACGTGGTAGATCACGCCGACAGGCGCGCGCAGCGCCTTCGGCAGCAACAGGCTCGCTACCGGAAAATCGTCGTAATGGTCGGGTTCCATCCAGGCGTCCTGATTGGGGTCGGGCCCGCATCGCGCCGGGCGCTCCGGCAGCGGGGACGTTAGTTTAAGGGTTCCCGCGCCATGTTGCACCGCGCCATCCCTCGCCAGCTGGCCCTTGTTTCCAAATATTCCCGATCCAAAACCTTTCATTTTCCATTCATCGATGCGCAAATCGCCCGTCTGCGCGCCTCCAGCCGGGCTTCAAGCAGGGTCAAAACGCTATTGATGCCGATTATCGTCGCGTGCGCGCCGCACCTTCCCGTGCGCCACGCAGCAAAGGTGCGGCGATAGGGTTAAAATGCGCGTCTGGTTTTTCCGCCCTCCCCCAAGGCGGATGCATGCATTCATTAGCACCTTATTAATATGATCGCCGCGGCGAACAGGTCCCCCTGGACTTGCACGTGATGCGCGGCAGTCGGAGTTCGCCACCCTATGCGAGTGATCCTTGCCCAACCCCGCGGCTTTTGTGCGGGGGTTGTCCGCGCTATCGAAATTGTCGATCGCGCATTGCAGAAGCACGGCGCGCCGGTCTACGTGCGCCATGAAATCGTCCACAACCGTCACGTGGTCGAGAACCTGCGTAACAAGGGCGCGCGTTTCGTGGAAGAACTCGACGAAGTGCCCGAAGGCGCCGTCGCGATTTTCAGCGCGCACGGCGTGGCCAAGACCGTTGAGCGCGCCGCCGAAGAGCGCGAGCTCGACGTGCTCGACGCCACCTGCCCGCTGGTGACCAAGGTTCACGTGCAGGGCCGTCAATATGTTGCGGCGGGCCGCACGCTGATCCTGATCGGCCACGCCGGTCACCCGGAAGTGGAAGGCACGATCGGCCAGATTCCCGGCACCGTGCTGCTGGTGCAAAGCGAAGCGGACGTGCAGAAGCTGGATCTGCCGCTCGACGCGCCGCTCGCGTATGTGACGCAGACCACGCTGTCGGTGGACGATACGCGCGGCATCATCGACGCGCTCGTCAAGCGTTTCAGCGACATCGTCGGCCCGGACACGCGCGACATCTGCTACGCCACGCAAAACCGTCAGGCCGCCGTGCGCGATCTGTCGTCGCAAGTGGATGTGCTGCTGGTGGTGGGCGCAACGAACAGCTCTAACTCGAACCGTCTGCGCGAAATCGGCAGCGAATCGGGTCTGCCGAGCTACCTCGTGGCGGACGGCTCGGAAGTAAAGGCCGAGTGGTTTGCCAACGCGCAGACGGTCGGCATCACGGCCGGCGCGTCGGCGCCCGAGGAAATGGTAGAAAACGTGATCGACGCGCTGCGCGCGTTGGGGCCTGTCGAGGTGTCGACGATGGCGGGCCGTGAAGAAAAAGTCGAATTCAAGCTGCCGTCGAAGCTCTTGCAACCGCTCGTCGCACGCGAAGTTTAAGGAGGACACCTCTTGTCTATTCCGCTGCTCCAAAAAGTGCGCGTTGGCGCCTATATCTTCCGCCAACATTTCGGCGGCAATAAGCGCTATCCGCTCGCGCTCATGCTCGAGCCGCTGTTCCGCTGCAACCTGGCCTGTAATGGTTGCGGCAAGATCGACTATCCGGATCCCATCCTGAATCAGCGTCTGTCGCTCGAGGAATGCCTCGGCGCGGTGGACGAATGCGGTGCACCGGTGGTCTCGATCGCCGGCGGCGAACCGCTGCTGCACAAGGAAATGCCCCAGATCGTCAAGGGCATCATGGCGCGCAAGAAGTTCGTGTATCTCTGCACGAACGCGCTGCTCATGGAAAAGAAGATGGACGACTACGAGCCGAGCCCGTACTTCGTCTGGTCGGTCCACCTGGACGGCGACCGCGAAGCGCACGATCACTCGGTGTCGCAGGAAGGCGTGTACGACAAGGCCGTCGCGGCCATCAAGGAAGCCAAGCGCCGCGGCTTCCGCGTGAACATCAACTGCACGCTGTTCAACGACGCTGAACCGGATCGCGTGGCGAAGTTCTTCGACACGGCGCACGCCGTTGGCGTGGACGGCATCACGGTGTCGCCGGGTTACGCGTATGAGCGCGCTCCGGACCAGCAGCACTTCCTGAACCGCGACAAGACCAAGAACCTGTTCCGCGAAATCTTCAAGCGCGGCAACAACGGCAAGAAGTGGTCGTTCAGCCAGTCGAGCCTGTTCCTCGACTTCCTGGCCGGCAACCAGACCTACCAGTGCACGCCGTGGGGCAACCCGGCGCGCACGGTGTTCGGCTGGCAGAAGCCCTGCTATCTGGTCGGCGAAGGTTACGTCAAGACCTTCAAGGAACTGATGGAAACCACCGAGTGGGACAAGTACGGCACGGGCAAGTACGAGAAGTGCGCGGACTGCATGGTCCACTGCGGCTTCGAAGCCACCGCCGTGATGGATACGGTCGCGCACCCGCTCAAGGCCGCGCGTATCGCGCTGTCGGGCCCGCGCACCACGGGCGCGTTCGCCAAGGACATCCCGCTGGATACGCAACGTCCGGCTGACTACGTGTTCTCGCGTCACGTCGAAATCAAGCTCGAAGAGATCAAGAACTCGGCGAAGACGAAGAAGCCGGTGACGGTCGCGGCAAGCTAAGTTTTCCGGCGCGCTTTTTAAGGCGCTGGATGTGAGAAAGGGCGCAACGGTGAAAGCCGTTGCGCCCTTTCTTTTTGCCGCTAGATAAGCGGCGAGGCCGTAAAAAAGGCGCGATGACTTTCGCCATCGCGCCTTCGTTCTTCGTTTGCATCGGCCTGTCAGGCCGGCAGTGTTGGCTTCAGCAGCACTTGCCCGCGCCCGACCCATAGCGCGCGTTCTGCCGCTCGCGGAAGAATTCCTCGTAGGTCATCACCGGGCGATCGGGATGCGTCGCGCGCATGTGCGCGACGTAGCCGTCGTAGTCCGGCAGACCGACCATCAGCCGCATGGCCTGGCCGAGATAACGCCCGGCTGTCTGCACGTTGTCGCGAAGTTCCGAGAACATGATGCGCTCCGTTGGGTTGGCGTCGCCGGATCAGTGCGCGCTCTGGCGCGTCGCAATCGTAGCGCCCGCAGGCAACGCTTCGTACGGCGTTTCCTGCACGGTCGGACGATCCGCGCGGCGCGCGCGCGCAATCGCGATCAGGCCATAAATCACGATGCTCACCACCACGAAGATGAACAGCCCCGACAGCGCTGCATCCACGTAGTCGTTGAAGATCATGCGCTGCATCTGTTCGGCCGACTTCGCGGGCGCGAGGATCTTGCCTGCGTCGAGCGCCGCCGACAGCTTCTGCGCATGCGCGACAAAGCTCACCTTCGGGCTGCTGTCGAAAATCTTCTGCAAGCCCGCCGTGAGCGTGCAGATGAGCAGCCACAGCGTCGGCACGGCGGTCACCCAGGCGAACTTCTCGCGCTTCATCTTGAACAGCACGACGGTGCCGAGCATCAGCGCGATACCGGCGAGCATCTGGTTCGAGATGCCGAACAGCGGCCACAGCGTATTGATGCCGCCCAGCGGATCGACCACGCCCTGATACAGGAAGTAACCCCACGCGGCCACGCACAGCGCCGTGGCGATCAGGTTAGCCGGCAGCGACTCCGTGCGCTTGAGCGCCGGGTGGAAGGTGCCCAGCAGGTCCTGCAGCATGAAACGGCCCGCACGCGTGCCCGCATCGACTGCGGTCAGAATGAAGAGCGCTTCGAACAGGATCGCGAAGTGATACCAGAAGGCCATCATCGCCTGGCCGCCGATCACCTGGTGCAGGATCTGCGCCATGCCGACCGCCAGCGTCGGTGCGCCGCCGGCGCGCGCGACGATGGTGGTTTCGCCCACGGCCTTGGCCGTCTGCGTGAGCATGTCGGGCGTGAGCACAAAGCCCCACTGGCCGACCGTATGCGCGACCGCGTCCGGCGACGTGCCGAGCACCGCGAGCGGCGCGTTCATCGCGAAGTACACGCCCGGCTCGATCACCGAAGCGGCCACCAGCGCCATGATCGCAACGAACGATTCCATCAGCATCGCGCCGTAACCGATAAAGCGCGCGTTGGTTTCGTTATCGAGCAGCTTGGGCGTGGTGCCCGACGAGATCAGCGCATGGAAGCCGGAGACCGAACCGCATGCGATCGTGATGAAGAGGAACGGGAACAGGTTGCCCGACCACACCGGCCCGCTGCCGTCGATGAATTTCGTGAAGGCCGGCATCTTCAGTTCCGGCGCGACGATCAGAATGCCGATCGCCAGCGCGAGGATCGTGCCGATCTTCAGGAACGTCGAGAGGTAGTCGCGCGGTGCGAGCAGCAGCCAAACCGGCACGGCCGATGCCGCAAATGCGTAGATCATTATGGAAATGGCGAGTGGGGCCGCTCGAAAGGTGAAAACCTGCGCCATCACTGGATTTTGCGAAACCCATTGACCTCCCCAAATCGCCAGCAACACGAGAACAAATCCGAGGGCGGAAACTTCCAGCACTTTCCCGGGCCGAATCCTCCTCAGGTAGATGCCCATCAACAGTGCGATGGGAATCGTCATGGCAATCGTGAAAGTTCCCCATGGGCTGTCTTTCAGAGCGTTGACGACGACCAGGGCCACGACGGCCAGAAGGATGATCAGGATCGCGATGACCGCCGCATAGGCAACGATTCCCCCAACGACGCCGGTCTCTTCTTTTGCCATCTCGGTCAGAGATTTGCCGTCGCGCCGCACGGAAAACAGCAAGATGACAAAATCCTGCACGCACCCGGCGAAGACGGCTCCGGCCAGCACCCAGAGCGTCC